>DATJYM010000285.1:0-39790 GCA_035499615.1 Candidatus Acidiferrales bacterium
GCCTTGAGTTCGCGATTTATCAGCCGCAAATTTCTGAATGGACCGGCAACCTGCTGCTGGCCCGTGCCGTCGTCGCGGTCCGCCCGGCCGGCGGTGGCACCGAAAATTATGGTGTCGTCTTCTTCACCGCCCAGACCGACGTGGACAAGATCAACCGTCTGGTCACTTTTCAAGACATCCGCCTGAACCGGGCCAGTTTCCCGACCCAGCCGGATCAACAGCAATCGTATCTCGCGTCGTTGCAATCCCTGCAGAATAAGACCCTGCGGGTTATCCCGCTGGACCAGCTTGAGGCCGTTTATGCTGCGTCGTCCGACATTTCAAAGATAAATCCTCAGACGGCAAACAATGATCCCCCACGCCTGATCTACACGATGCAGCCGTCGCTGTTGATTCTGGTGGACGGTGCGCCGGTGCTTCAGCCGCTCACCGGCGATTATGAACGCGTCATCAACACGCGGGCGATCATGCTCGAGGACACCAACGCGCTCTACAACTCCTATTATCTCCTCGCCGCCAGCAACTGGTACTCGGCCCCATCCCTGGAAGGACCGTGGGCCGTCACCGGTTCCCCGCCGCCAGATATCGGCACGGCGTTGAGCGCCGCCTTGGCCACGGGACAGGTAGACCCGCTGTATCCCAAAAATCCAACCGCAACCTCAACCCGGTTTAACATCTATGTTTCGATGACGCCCGCGGAGTTGATCGAAACTGCGGGTGTGGGCCAACTGGTGAACATACCCGGCACCAGCCTGCTGTACGTCAGCAACACCTCGAAAGCCTTGTTCTTCGACCAGAGTGACTCCAATTACTACGTGCTCGTCTCCGGGCGCTGGTTCAAGGCCGCCTCGGTGTACGGCCCCTGGTTGTTTGTGTCGCCCGGGGCTTTGCCCGGCGATTTCCAAAACATCCCGCCGGATTCCGTAAAAGCCAACGTTCTTTGTTCTGTCCCCGGCACGCCGCAGGCCCAGGAAGTCGTCATTGCCAATTCCATTCCGCAGACGGCCACCGTCGAGCGTGATCAGGCGCAACTCACGGTTAACTATTCGGGCGAGCCCAACTTTGTTCCGATCCAGGGAACATCCTTGAGTTATGCCAACAACACCGCCACCCCGGTGATCAGGGTCGATGCCCAAACGTATTATGCCTGCGACGCCGGCGTCTGGTTCACGGCCAATTCGGCGAGCGGACCCTGGGCAGTGGCCACGTCCGTGCCCCCGGCCATTTACTCCATCCCGACCAGCTGCCCGATAAACTACGTCACTTACGCCTATATTTATGGTTGTTCCAACAACGTTGTCTACGATGGCTATACCCCCGGTTACTATGGGACCGTCGTATCCGACAATGGCACGGTGGTCTATGGCACGGGCTACACTTATCCGACGGTAACTTACGGCACGACCTGGTACGGGTATCCGGTCACCTACGGCTATGGCGCGGCCATGGCGCTCAACAACGAGGTCGGGTTCGCCTACGGCTTTACGGCGGGAATCAGTTCCGGTTGTGCAGTCGAGCCGTATTGGGGGGCTTACGGATACAAGGCGCCGGCCGGTTGCGGTTATTCCTGGGTGAATGTGAATGCCACTTCCTGTTACACGCATTGGGGGGCAGCCGCCAGCACCGCGACCGTTTCAGGTTACAATGCTTACACCGGCGCAACGGGTGTCGCGTCGCGGGGCGCGGCTTATAACCCTTACACCGGCAATGCGGCCGCCGGCCGAGAGGCCGCGGGTTATAATCCGGCCACCGGCCGGTATGGTGCGGCTCAACAGGGCGTCGCCGGCAACATCTATTCCGGACAGACCGGAGGTTACAATCGTGGCGTCGCTGGCAACGCCAACACCGGCAACGCGGTCGCATGGAACAATGGCAACATGTACGCAGACCAGAATGGCAATATCTACCGATACTCACCGGCTACAGGCCCACAAACGTACAACAACGGTAATTGGAGCAGCGCCGGTCAGCCGGCCTCGCACGCTACCTACCCGGCCGCCGCGCCGGCCACGTCCTACCAACCGGCTGCCCCGACGTCCTGGGTCAATCGGGAATATACGGCGCAAAACGTGGGGGAACAGCGTTACGAAAACTACGCCCGCTCCGGCGGAGGATGGCGACGATGATTCGAATCGCCCTGAACTGAACTGTGGAATGAGCCAACGAACAACGGCAAAACCAGGCGACTAAAATGAGTCCGGCTGACACCAACCCACGTGCGCTCCCCACGGGTTTCCAGTTGGAGGAGCCCGGAATGCCGCCCCGGCCGGTGGACAAATACGACGCGCCGTCGCTGCTCGGCAACCAACCCGGAAAACGGTTTCACGTCATGGTCAAGCCCGGCAGTTCCACCTGCAACCTCGATTGCGATTACTGCTTTTACCTGAGCAAGGAAACCCTGCCCAACGGGCCGGGCACCGGCCGGATGACCGACGAGGTGCTGGAGCGGTTCATCCAGCAATATATCGCGGGGGTGACGGGCAATGAAGTCGTGTTTTCCTGGCAGGGCGGCGAGCCGACGTTGATGGGCCTGGATTTCTTCCGCAAGGTCGTCGCGCTTGAAATGAAATACGCGAAACCGGGCCAGACCATTCAAAACGATTTGCAGACCAATGGGACGCTGATCAACGAGGAATGGTGTGAGTTTCTGAAGGCCAACCGGTTCCTGGTCGGCTTAAGCATCGACGGCCCGCGGGAAATCCATGACAGATACCGTGTCACCAAGGGCCGGAAACCCACGTTCGAAAAAGTCTTTAACACCGCGAAGCTGCTTAGAAAGTTCGGCGTGCCGTTCAACACCCTGACGTGCGTCAACCGGTTCAACGCCCGCAAGCCTCTGGACGTTTATCGTTTTCTCCGGCGCGAACTGGACTCCACCTACATGCAGTTCATCCCGATTGTCGAGTACAAGGGCTTCGAGAAAACCGCACCGCACAAGTGGAACAACGACGGCCTCCCAAAAGACGGCGATCCTGAAGCCCGGCCCGGCCATCCGAACTCGATTGTGACCGACTGGTCGGTGGACCCGGACGACTGGGGTTATTTCCTGTGCAAGGTTTTTGACGAATGGCACAAACACGATGTCGGCAGGGTGCTGGTCAATCATTTTGAGACGTTGGTGTCCCAGCACCTGGGGCTGGGTTCGCAGCTTTGCATTTACAGCGAGTTCTGCGGCAAGGGTCTGGCCATCGAACACGACGGCAGCGTCTATTCCTGCGATCACTATGTCTATCCGGAGTATCGCGTGGGCAACATCAAGGACAAGGCGCTCGACAGTCAGGTATTTTCCCGAACACAGGTGCAATTCGGCTATGCCAAGAACGAGACGCTGCCGCAGTATTGCCGACAGTGTTCGTATCTGAGCGATTGCTGGGGGGAATGTCCGAAGAACCGCATCATTCGCACGCCGGACGGCGAGCCGGGATTGAATTACCTCTGCCGGGGATTCAAGCAATACTTCGCGCACGCCATCCCTGAAGTGGAGCGCATAGTTGCGGAATTGAGAAAGAAACCGATTCAACCTCAAAAACGGATGTAATCAAACACGAAGAATGAAATCATGAAAACGAACGGATCCGCTATCAAATGGGCAGGCCTGGGAATTTTGGCCGGGTTGTGTGTCGGCGTCGCCGGCTGCCAGTCCTTTAAGAGCTCGGCGCCGGGTTACCTGACATCAGTCACCATTACCAACCGCCCGATGGCGGACGTGAACAACGCCACGGTGACGGTCTTTACCACGCATGGCTTCACCGGCGGACCAATCGGGTCCGGTCAGTTCATCTTCCGGCGGCCCGGCAGTGCGATGGACCAGGCCGCCTACGGCAGCTACGTGGTCCAACAGGCGGTCACGGTCAAGACGCAGGTGACTGTCCAACAAATGACTCCCGATTCGATTCTCATTGGATGCAACTCCTGGCTCGTGAAGTCGGAGAACGACCCGACCTTTGAGGAAAGCTACCCGGTGCGGTCCATGCGCAAAGGTCCCTACGAGGAACTGTTGAAGGAAATCCAGAAGCAATTGGGACAGTAATGGACGTAACCCCGAACCATCCCGAGACCGAGCCAGTCGCCCCGTCGCGGAGCGGCGCATTTCGCTTTTCGTCGGTGCAATTCCTGATTGCGCTGGCTTTCTTATTTGTGTCTGCGCCGTTCGTGGAAATGCTGCCGCAGGGGGATTTTGTTGACGGCAGCCTGCTCACCCTGGTGTTGATTTTGGGCGTGCTGGCAGTGGGCTGGAATCGTTGGAAATTGATGGTCGCAATCCTCCTGGCAGTTCCCGCAGTCACCGGCCGTTGGTTGCATCTGTTTCGCCCCGACCTGCCGCCGGAATATTTTCTCGCGCCCAGCCTCGTGTTCATCGTCTTTCTGATTGCCAATTTGCTGTATTTCATCCTGCACGCGCCGCGGGTGAATGCGGAGGTGCTCTGCGCCGGGCTTTCCACTTACCTCCTGTTGGGCACGGCGTGGATGTTTGCCTATCTGCTGGTTTCGGATTTGTCGCCGGATGCATTTGCCATTACGACCGGGCTGGACTCGAGCCACGTGCTGAGCGGTTTCAACGCCTACTATTTCAGTTTTATCACCCTCAGCACGGTGGGTTACGGCGACATTGTTCCCGCTTCACACGTGGCCCGGATGTTGGCTGCCACGGAAGCCGTTACGGGAACACTCTTCATGGCCGTGCTCATCGCCCGGCTGGTCGCCTTGTACTCGTCCCAACCGCGGCCCGCGCGCGAGTCGGGCAATCAGACCGGATTCCAAACCCAAAATCCGCCCGATCTTTAAGCCAAAAACCGAATTCAACCCCTCGCGATCACCTTATGAAGATTAAAATCCTCACGGCGATGACCGTATGCGCCCTGTTGCCAGCCTTCAACCTTCGGGCCGAAGAGGGTGGTTCCGGCCACTACATCTCGGGTGAATATTCCGATTTCTGCGGCACGCCGCCCTCCCAACCGGGTTTTTACATCGCCAATTATTTTCTGGACTACGGAGATGGCGAGCTGGGTGGCAACAAACAACTGCCTTTGGGCGGCATATTCGCCGCGGGTGTCACCGCCAACATGCAGGCCGAAGTTCCGGTCGGGATCTACGCCTATCCGTTCAACCTTTATGACATTACGTTCTCGTCGGGAGTTGGCGTTCCCGTTGTCTGGGTGGACGTCAAGGCCACCGCGACGTTTAACCGAGACGGCACCCCCCGCTCGGCCGGTGTAGAACAATCGGCCAGCGGCCTGGGGGACATCCAGTTGATGCCCATCATGGCCGCCTGGACCAACGGTGATTTCACGTTGGGCGGGATGTTCAATGTCTGGGCGCCCAGCGGCAATTACAGCACCGGCCAGCTGGCCAATCCCGGTTTGGGTTACTGGACGTTTGAACCGATGCTGGCGTTCCGCTGGCTAAGCACCAAAATTGGCACCGAGTTTTCCATCTTTACGGCGGTGGATTTCAACACCGAGAACACCCATTCGGATTATCAGTCCGGCGATATTTTTCACGTGGACGCCACCCTGGCGCAGCACCTGCCGTTATTCGGCGGGATTGCGGGAGTGGGCGCTTCGGCCTTTTATCTGAACCAGATTACCGGTGACAGCGGCTCCGGAGCCCGGCTGGGCAGTTTTGAAGCCGAATCCTATGGCGTCGGTCCGACCGTTTCCTATGTGCACAAAATCGGCAAGTCGGATCTGATCGTGGACGGGTCCTGGCTGCCCCAGTTGCATACCGTCAACACCACCAAGGGAAACTATTTCTGGGCCAAGATCACGGTGACATTCTAAGCCCGGCCCAGCGGGTTGACTCGGGCCGCTTCCGCCGACGCGTAAAGTTACGGGCTGGATTTTGAGCCGGACGGCGAACGGCCGGTCGACAAAGAAATCAAACTGCCGGAACCGATTTCCCCGCCCCGGCGGTTCTTTCTCTGCGATTCAACCGGAGGCGGCAAACGACTCACGACTTGCGGATGACCCCAAAAATACCGATACCAACAAATAAAATAATCTGGCCCAGCAGCATGGCCAGCAAGCCCCATCCCAGCCACTGCCAGATCAAAAATGAAATCACGATTGACATCGCGGCCCACCATAGTCCCGGCCCGCCATCAAACTCACCCGCCCGGTAAAAGAAGATGGCGAACACGACCGTCAGCAGGAAATTCCATGAGTAGAAGGGCAACATAAAGACCAAAACCGCCCGCCGTTCTCGCCGTCCCTTGCTTCAATTGGACGTATCGTCTTTCCAGGCCATAATTCCCCACTTCCCGCCGCCGTCGGGACCGAGAAATATTCCGTAGGTTGCGCCGGCGATATGAGACCTGGTTGTACTGGCGCTAACGACGTGTCCATCACGCAAGGTGAGACAGACTTTCTCCCTTTCAAGCGGCAGGATGAGGGGAATGGGTATAATCACGAAAGGAATGACCCCTTTCCAGACCAGCCGGGATTTGTAGGTCCATATTTCTTCTGAACCCGCACCCTGACTGACCAGATCCGGGGTAACCCAATACTTCCGCAACATATCCGGTGTGTACACGACGATGTTGGTAGCCTCGGGCGAATTCGTCCTGCTCATGGGTTGGGGGATTTCCGAGTAAAATGGTATCAGTGGATCGTTGATGACTTCTGTCCGCGTCTTCAAAATAACTCCGCCCACGCAGCCCTGAAGGAAAGGGCAAAGCATTATGAGAAATAAGAGCGCTTTCATGCCGTATTCGAGTGGTCTAACGTCCCAAAGCTGCCTGCGTCGGCGCAACTGGACAAGCGCGAAGTTGGGGCCACGGCGCGGTGCTAAGCATCCACTTTCAGGAACTGAAATCGATGTCTTGAGCATACTGGTTTGAAGAGCCGGCACCTGTCCGGGTCCGAGGGAATTTCGGTCCACCAAAAATGCAGCAAGAGCTCGCGCGGAGTCCCGCCCCACCGAACTACACTACCCCTTCCTTTCCTCAATCCTCGACCAAACGCACCCAAAAAAAATCAAATAATTAGCAAAAATGGTTGAGCAATACTGTTTTCTGAAGACTAACTTATTTTAACAACTCGGACCCAGCACGCCGTTGGCAACATCGGTACGGACAGGATGGACCGGTTCCTCCTAATGGAAACGGGTCGCCATCAGAAAACTGAAGTTGAAGCGGAGAACCCACGGGGCGCGGGTCTTGAGTTTGCCGGCGGAGAAATGTGCCCCGCCGGGCGAAATGGCATCACAACTGGTCGCCGGAAGACGTTCCTCCCGGAGGAAAAGTCCAGCGCCGGACAGGATGAGATGACCGTGACACGCGAACAGGCAATGGCTCGCCAGGCAACGGCGCTCTTCACGCGCTCTTGGGGAAATCCCTGTGCTTCAGTCGGGCGTCCGGTTCGCCTTCTCCCCCACCTTCCATGAACAATCGCGTCCTCGCCTTCCTTTATTCGCCGGAAATGGAACGGCTGGGTTACCCGCCGGATTGTCCTTTCAAAACCCAGCGGGCCGGGCTGACGCGTGAACGGCTGAAATCCTTCGGCCTGCTCGGCGGGGAAGGCCGGTTCGAAACCGCACCGCGTCCGGCGTCGCTGGACCAGTTGGAATGGTTTCATTCCGCACGGTATCTGGAAGAACTCCAGCGCGCCGCCGGCGGGGATTTAACGGTGGAAGGCTGGAACATGGGTTTGGGAGGGCCGGACACGCCGGTGTTCCAGAACATGTTCGAGTGGGGTGCGTGGGCATGCGGCGCCGGATTGACGGCCGCCGATTTGCTCCTGCAACGCAAGGCGGACATCGCCTTTAATTTACTGGGCGGATTTCACCACGCCATGGCCGCGCGCGCAGGCGGGTTCTGTTTTCTCAACGACGTGGTGCTCGCCTGCCTGAAACTCTCCGGAGCGGGCCTCCGGGTTTTGTATCTGGACGTGGACGCGCACCACGGCGACGGCGTGCAGTCGGCATTTTACCGGCGCGACGATGTACTGACCATTTCCCTCCATGAAACGGGGCGCACGCTTTTTCCCTGGGGCGGCTTTGAAGATGAAATCGGCGAGGGGCTGGGCCTGGGATTCAACGTAAACATTCCCCTGCCCCCGCTGACCTATGACGAAGCTTATTTAACGGCGTTCGAGCGCGTGGTGTTGCCGCTGGCGGAAGCCTATGCCCCGGATGTCATCGTCCTGGAGCTGGGCATGGACACGCTGGCAGGCGATCCGCTGACCCACCTGCGGATGACCAACAATATCGTGGTGGAAATCCTGGAGCCCCTGCTCCAATTCCATCGGCCCCTGCTGGTGGCGGGCGGCGGCGGCTATCACGTGGAGAACACCGTACGCGGCTGGGCGCTGGCCTGGCGAACGTGTTGCGGCGAGGACGGGGATGATTTGGGGATGGGAATGGGCGGCGTCATGCTGGCCAACACCGAATGGGCGGGCGGTTTGCGGGACCGGACCCTGGCGGTGACAGCGGAACAACGCCGGGCCGTCCAACCGGAATTGCAGGCGACCATCAACAACCTCACCCATCATGTTTTCCAGTTTCACGGGATTTGCGCCAGTCCCCGGCAAACCATTCTGACATCCGGCTGGTCACTTCCAAACGAAAAACAAACCAAACCCAACAGGAGCGCATTATCATGACAACATTAACTCAACCTGTGGCCCCACCCGTCTCGACCAGTTCCCTCATGCAGGAAGGCCGGACTTTTCCGCCCGCCCGGGAAGTGGTCCAACACGCCCTCATCAATGCCGGGCAATACAAAAAAATGTACGAGCGCTCGCTCACGGACCCGGACGGATTCTGGCTCGAGCAGGCCGCGACGCTCGACTGGTTCAAGTCGCCGACCAAGGGGCGCAAATACATCTGGAACACCTCGGCAAAAATCATCGAACACACCTGGTTTGAGGACGGCCAGCTCAACGTCGCGGTGAATTGTCTCGACCGCCATTTAAAAACCAAAACGCGCGATAAAACCGCGCTCATCTGGCAGGGCGAACCGGAGGACGACGTCCGCACGTTTACCTACGCGCAGTTGCACCAGGAAGTCTGCAAATTCGCCAACGTACTGAAATCGTTGGGCCTTAAAAAGGGCGACCGCGTTTCCATTTATCTGCCGATGATTCCGGAATTGCCCGTCGCCATGCTCGCTTGTGCGCGATTGGGCATCATTCATTCGGTCGTATTCGGCGGTTTCAGCGCCGACGCGCTGGCCGGGCGCATCAATGACGCCACCTGCCGCCTGCTCATCACCTCCAATGTTTCCCTGCGGTCCGGCAAGAGCATTCCGCTCAAGGGCATTGCCGACGAGGCCCTGAAGCAAACGAAGAGCATCAAGAAGGTAGTGGTCGTCAAACGCAACGCGCAACCCTGCGGCATGACGCCGGGCCGCGACGTCTGGTATCACGACCTGATGGCCGAAGCCAGCGGCGATTGCACGCCGGTGGTCAACAACGCCGAGGACCCCCTGTTCGTCCTGTACACCTCCGGTTCCACCGGCAAACCCAAAGGCGTCGTCCATTGCAATGCCGGTTACCTCCTCCAGGCCAGCCTCACCCACAAATATATCTTTGATGTTCATGACGAGGATATTTTCTGGTGCACCGCCGACATCGGCTGGGTAACGGGACACAGTTACATCTGCTACGGTCCGCTCTGCAATGGCGCGACCAGCCTCATGTACGAAAGCGTGCCCACCTTCCCGGACGCGGGCCGGTTTTGGAAAATTGTAGACAAATTCAAGGTCACCATCTTTTACACCGCGCCGACTGCCATCCGCTCTCTCATCCGGCTCGGCGAAGAATGGCCGGGTAAATATGACCTGGGCACGCTCCGCCTGCTCGGTTCCGTGGGTGAGCCGATCAACCCGGAAGCCTGGATGTGGTATCATCGCGTCATCGGCAAGGAACGTTGTCCCATCATGGACACGTGGTGGCAGACGGAAACCGGCGGCGCGCTCATTTCGCCGCTGCCCGGCGTGCACACACTCAAACCCGGCAGCGCGAATCATCCGTTCTTTGGCGTGGAACTGGCCATTCTGCGCGACGACGGCAAGCCGTGCGGCGTGAACGAAGGCGGCAAGCTGTGCATCACCAAGCCGTGGCCGGGAATGATGCGCACCACGTGGGGCGACCACAGCCGGTTCATTGAAACCTACTTCACGATGTATCCCAACATCTACTTCACCGGCGACGGCTGCCGCATCGACGAAGACGGTGATTACTGGCTGATGGGCCGCATTGACGACGTGGTCAACGTCTCCGGCCACCGCATCGGCACGGCCGAAGTCGAGAGCGCGCTCGTGAGCCATCCCAAGGTGGCCGAAGCCGCCGTCGCGCCGATGCCGCACGATATCAAGGGCCAGGGCCTTTACGCCTTCGTGACACTTAAGGATGGCGTGCCGGAAAGCGACGAACTCAAAAAGGAATTGAGCAATCACGTCCGCAAAGAAATCGGGCCGATCGCCGTTCCGGACAAGATCCAGTTCGCACCCGGCCTGCCCAAGACCCGCTCCGGCAAAATCATGCGCCGCATCCTGCGCAAGATCGCCGAGAACGCCGCCGACCAGATCGGCGATGTTTCGACGCTGGCCGATCCGCACGTCGTGGAGCTTCTGGTCAAAGGGAAGCAGTAAAGTTCAGAGAGGCTGCCGGGGCGCGTGTTCCGGCAGCCGCCCACTGAATCCAACCCGTTTCCTTCCATGCTGCCCAATGCATTCATCGGTAAACCGCATCCGCCCACCGACGCCGAGTTGGCTGACGCCCTGGGTCCAGCCCGGAAGCTCTGGGACCGGTTGCTGGCCCGCCTGGCCGGCCAATACCAGCTGACCGTTCGGGAATGGAACTCCTACTCCCCCAAAGCCGGCTGGTCGTTGCGTTTAAAGCGCAAGAGCCGGAACATTCTGTACCTCGGTCCCTGTCAAGGCGCTTTTCGTGTCGCGTTTGTTCTCGGTGACAAAGCGTTGGCGGCGGCGCGCCGCAGCAACCTTCCATCAAACGTGATTAAGATCATCAACGAAGCCAAACGCTACGCCGAAGGCACCGCCATCCGATTCGAAACCATCAAGGCCGGAGACCTTGAATCCGTCGTCAAACTCGCCGGAATCAAACTCACCCATTGAAAGGACAAAATCCTCACCGAATCATGCACATGACGACCAACAACCAGGGAGTTTTCTGTGCTGTGATAACCAACGGCCGCCGGCTGGTTATGCGTGCTCTGGTCCAACTTGGTGGGGCGAGGCTGCCGACGAGCCGCCGCCTGCCGCAGACAGGATTTTTGGCGCACCGAATCCGGCTCGCGAGTACGCTCGCTCCACCTAAAGCGGCAAAATGGGCCACTGCCGCTCTGTTTATCCTGCCGCTATTGGCAGGTCCGGCGTCAGCCGCCGATTCAAATTTCACCTGGGGCGTCGATGTCGCGTTGAAAGAAACCTACGACGACAATGTTTACATCCAGGACACCGCCCCGCTTCCCGTGAATGTCGTCGCGGCGGAGGCGGCAGGGTTGACTTCAGTCCAGCCCAAGCAATCGTCCTTCATCACCACGGTTATTCCTTGCCTCACCGCCGGTTACCAACCCGGCGCGGCCTTCCACGTCATGGCCGGCTATGCTCCGGAGATCGCGCTCTACACGTCGGCCGAGGAGGAGGATTACATCGCTCATCGCGTCACACTTAACTTCGGCGGCAAAATCAAGGATGCCACCTGGGAACTGCTCAACATGCCGACTTTTATCGAAGGCAGCACCATCGGGCCGACGTTCGGCCGGCCCGGTGATTGCCCGGCCATAGGCGGCATTCCGTTGCGGGATCGGCGCGAGCAATTCGTTTTGCGCGACAGTTTCCGGACGACAGTGCCTTTGGGCAATTGGCTCATTCGCCCCGCGGCGTCGTACTTTTACCAGGATTTCTTGACGGATCAGCGATTGAACCCGCCCGCCACGGCCAACGAGTATTTCTACGAGAATTACATCGACCGGAGTGATGTGAACGGTGGCCTGGACGTGGGCTACAACGTCGGCCGCTCCACCTTTCTCGTCCTCGGCTACCGTTACGGACAGCAAAATCAGTACGTCGGCCCGAACCCGGCCAACACCGCGTTCACCGACAGTCCCTACGATAGTTCCTATAATCGCGTTCTGTTTGGTGTGGAAGGCAGCCCTTTGCCCTGGCTCAAGCTGGCCGCGCTCGGCGGTCCGGACTTCCGCAATTGGGCGCCCGGCACGCCGGCAGGTTTCGACCGCAATCGACAGGTCTATTGGGCGGATGTCCTGGTGACCGTGATGCCGGATAAAAACGATGCCGTGACCTTGCTCTATCGGAATTTCGAGCAGCCGGCATTTTCCAGTCAGAGCGTTTACCGGGACATTACTTACAGCGCCACCTGGAAGCACAAGTTCAACGACCATTGGGCCGCCAGCGCCGGGTTCCAGCTTTACATTGGCAACTGGCTGCCACCGGTCTATCGCGATGACTGGATTTACACGCCGAGCGCCGGATTGGCCTACACTTACAACCGGCATCTGAGCGCCGAGCTGAACTGGTCCTACGATATGGCGGAAAACGAAACGCCCACCAGTGACCCGGGCGCCACCTATGCCAACGGACGCGAGTACTCCCGCAACCTTGCGTCGGTGGCGGTGAAGTGGACGTTTTGAGCGCGTGCCATCACCGAGGTCGCTTTCATTCTGTGAAATTTGTGGGCGTAGCAACCGATGTTGTTTCTTTGGCAAAATAAGTGAGGGTGGTCACCCCTTTACAAACTATGCTGATTTGAGGGTCGTTGGCGATGAGCCAAACTGGTTGAAATTCACCGCCGGAACGGCCATGGCAGCGGTTCCAAGACTTTGAATTTTTCATGAACATGAACACGAGACCGAAACTAACGCTGGACGCCAACGAAGGCGTCGCCCACGTCGCCTATCGCCTCAACGAGGTCATGGCTATCTACCCGATCACGCCGTCGTCCCCCATGGCCGAGTTTTGCGATCAATGGGCATCCGAGGGCAAAAAAAATCTCTGGGGCACCATCCCCTCCATCGTGGAATTGCAAAGCGAAGGCGGAGCCGTCGGCGCGGTCCACGGGATGCTGCAAACCGGTTCCATGGCCACCACTTTCACGGCGTCGCAGGGCCTGTTGCTGATGATTCCCAACATGTTCAAGATCGCGGGCGAGCTGCTGCCCACGGTCTTCCACGTCACCGCCCGCGCCGTGGCCACCCATGCCCTCTCCATTTTCGGCGATCACAGCGACATCATGGCCATGCGCGCGACCGGCTGGGCGATGCTCGGTTCGGCCAGCGTGCAGGAAGCGCCGGACTTTGCGCTGATTGCGCAGGCGGCCACGCTGCGGTCGCGGATTCCGTTTGTGCATTTCTTCGACGGCTTCCGCACGTCGCACGAGGTGCAGAAGATTGAGATGCTGACCGAAGCGGATTTGCGTGCGCTGATTGACGACCAGTTGCTGGCCGAAAATCGCACACGGGCGATGTCGCCTGACCATCCGGTGCTGCGCGGCACGGCGCAAAATCCGGATGCCTTCTTTCAGGCTCGCGAGGCATGCAATCCGTTTTACGCCGCCTGCCCGGACATCGTGCAGCAGGCGATGGATGATTTTGCGAAACAGGTGGGCCGCGCCTACAAACTATTTGAATACTTCGGCGCGCCGGACGCGGAGCACGTGGTGGTGCTCATGGGCTCGGGCTGCGAGGCGGCGCACGAGACCGTCGACTATTTGAATGCGCGCGGCGCGAAACTCGGCCTCGTCAAGGTGCGGCTGTACCGTCCGTTCGACAGTAAACGTTTTGTGGAAGCGCTCCCGCGTTCAGTCAAAACCATCGCGGTCCTGGACCGCACCAAGGAGCCGGGCGCGGCGGGTGAGCCGCTGTACCAGGATTGCGTCGCGGCGATTCTCGAAGGCATGGCCAACCGTTGGGGCAATTTGAAATGGCTGCCCAAGGTCGTCGGCGGCCGCTACGGTCTGTCCTCCAAGGAATTCACGCCGGCCATGGTCAAAGCGGTCTTCGACAATCTGGCTGCGGAAAAACCGAAAACCCATTTCACCGTCGGCATCAACGACGACGTTTTCCACTCCAGCCTGCCGCTGGACCACAATTTTTCAACCGAACCCGACGACGTGATTCGCGCGTTATTCTATGGTCTGGGCGCGGACGGCACGGTGGGCGCGAACAAAAACTCCATCAAAATCATCGGCGAAGGCACGGAGAATTTCGCGCAAGGTTACTTCGTTTACGATTCCAAGAAATCGGGCAGCATGACAGTGTCGCACCTGCGGTTTGGGCCGAAGCCGATCCGGTCGACGTATTTGATTTCGCGCGCGAACTTCGTGGCCTGCCACCTGCCGATGTTTCTGGAGAAATTCGACATGGTCAAACCGCTCGTCCCCGGCGGGACGTTCCTGCTCAACACCCCTTATTCCAAGGACGAAATCTGGTCCAAACTGCCGACGCCGGTGCAGGAATCGTTCATCGCCAAGAAGGCGAAGTTTTACGTGATTGACGCGACCAAGGTGGCGAGGGAGAGCGGGATGGGCGGGCGCATCAACACCATCATGCAGGTCTGTTTCTTCGCGCTGTCCGGCGTGCTGCCCCGCGACAAGGCCATCGAGTCCATCAAGTATTCCATCAAGAAAACCTACGGCAAAAAAGGGGAGGAAGTCGTGGCCATGAACCTCAAGGCCGTGGACAACACGCTGGAGCATCTACACGAGGTGCCGGTGACCCAACGCGTCAACGGCAGCGGCGACCTGTTGCCGCCCATTTCGCTGGACGCGCCGATGTTTGTGAAAGACGTGCTGGGCCGGCTCACGGCCGGTGAGGGTGACGAATTGCCCGTGAGCGCGTTCCCGGTGGACGGCACGTTCCCGACCGGCACGGCGCAGTACGAAAAACGCAATCTCGCGCTCGATATTCCGGTCTGGGACGAAAAAATCTGCATCCAATGCCTGAAATGCGTCGCGATTTGTCCTCACGCGACCATCCGGGCGAAGATTTATGAACCGGCGGCCCTCGCCAACGCGCCCAAAAGCTTCAAAAGTGCGGACAGCCGTAACCCGGAGTTCAAGGGTTGGAAGTTCACGCTGCAGGTCGCGGCGGAGGATTGTACCGGCTGTTCGTTGTGCGTGGATGTCTGCCCCGCACGCAACAAAACCGAGGCCAAACTCAAGGCCATCAATATGCGGCCGCAGGCGCCGCTGCGGCTACCCGAGCGTGACAACTGGAACTTCTTCCTGGTCCTGCCCGAAATGGACCGGCGCAAGATCAAGACGACGCAATTGCGCCAGCAACAACTCCTGCGGCCGCTGTTCGAATTCAGCGGCGCGTGCGCCGGTTGCGGCGAGACGCCCTATCTCAAGATGCTGTCGCAACTCTTTGGTGACCGTGCCATCATTGCCAATGCGACTGGTTGCTCCTCAATCTACGGCGGCAACCTGCCGACGACGCCGTACGCGAAGAACGCCGAGGGCCGTGGCCCGGCCTGGTGCAATTCGCTCTTCGAGGACAACGCGGAGTTCGGCCTCGGCTTCCGCGTCTCGATTGACAAGCAAAAGGAATTTGCGACCGAACTGGTCAAACAACTCGCGCCGCAACTGGGCGACGATCTCGTCAACGGCATCGTCAACGCCGACCAATCCGATGAAGCCGGCATTTACGAGCAACGCGAGCGCGTAACGGCCTTGAAGGGAAAATTGTCGAAGTTTAATTCTCCGGAAGCGACATTGCTGCTCGGCCTCGCCGATCAACTGGTCAAGAAGAGCGTGTGGATTGTTGGCGGCGACGGCTGGGCCTACGACATCGGCTACGGGGGTCTGGATCACGTGCTGGCCAGCGGCCGCAACGTGAACGTGCTGGTGCTCGATACCGAGGTTTATTCCAACACCGGCGGGCAGATGTCCAAATCCACGCCGCGCGGTGCGGTGGCGAAATTCGCTGCCGGCGGCAAGGCGATGGGCAAGAAAGACCTCGGCCTCATCGCCATGACCTACGGCCACATTTACGTGGCAAGCGTGGCATTGGGCGCGAAGGACGAACAGGCGCTCAAGGCGTTCGTGGAGGCCGAATCCTATGCCGGCCCGTCGCTCATCATCGCTTACAGCCATTGCATAGCGCACGGCATTGCCGTGGACATGGGCGTGGGCGCGCGCCAACAAAAGCTCGCGGTGGATTCCGGCCAATGGCTGCTCTACCGGTTCGACCCGCGCCGCACGGAGCGCGGTGAGAACCCGTTGCAACTCGATTCCCTGGCCGCGAAGGCGAAAATCCAGGACTTCCTGCTTTCGGAAAACCGGTTCAAGATGCTCACCAAGAGCAAACCGGACTCGGCCAAACAGCTTTTTGCCCAGGCCCAGGTCGATTCCGACCGGCGCTGGAAATTTTACCAGTATCTGAGCGGGCGTGATTTGAAGACCAACGGTAACGGACAGGCGGCGCCCCAGCCGGCCGCAACCGTGGATCAACAACCATAAGTTCCGTGACGACTTGCAATTTACGATTGCCGATTGATGTCAGTAGGGCAGGTCGGCGCGTAAATCGTAAATCACAAATAATGATATGAACCTGACCACAACGTATCTCGGTTTAAAACTGCGGACCCCCCTGGTCGCGGCGGCCTCGCCGCTCTCGGAGGAAATCGATAACATCAAACGGATGGAGGACGCCGGCGCCTCGGCCGTGGTGCTCTATTCCCTGTTCGAGGAGCAACTGCGCATGGACCGCGCCGAACTGGTGCGCCATCTGGAACAGGGCACCGAAAGCTTTGCCGAAGCGCTCACCTATTTCCCCGAGCCGGAGTCGTTTCATCTCGGTCCCGAGGAATATCTGCACCACATCGCCAAGGCTAAAAAAGCGACGCGCATTCCGATCATTGCGAGTTTGAACTGTTCCTCGACCGGCAGCTGGACGAAATACGCTCACCAGATTGAACAGACCGGCGCGGATGCGCTGGAGCTGAACATCTATTACATACCGACGGATTGCACCCTGTCGGCGGCAAAGGTGGAGCAGACCTATCTTGATATTCTCAAAGCGGTGAAGGCCGAGGTGAAAATCCCCGTCGCGGTGAAGCTCAGTCCGTTTTTCAGCAATTTTGCGTACATGGCCAAACGCCTGGATGAAGCCGGCGCCGACGGTCTGGTGTTGTTCAACCGGTTTTACCAGCCGGACATTGACCTGGAGGCGCTCGAAGTTAAACCGAACATCCTCCTCAGCACCCCCATGGCCATGCGCCTGCCGTTGCGCTGGATTGCCATTCTTTACCTCCGCCTCAACGCCAGCCTGGCCGCCACCAGCGGCCTGCACCGGGCCACCGACGTGTTGAAGACGCTCATGGCCGGAGCGGATGCAACGATGCTCTGTTCCGTCCTCATCCGGCATGGTGTTCAGCAAATCAGCACGATAGAACGGGAAATGGTTGCCTGGATGGAAGAGCACGAATACGAGTCCGTGACCCAGCTCAAAGGCAGCTTGAGCCAGAAGAATTGCGCCGACCCGGCTACGTTCGAGCGGGCGCAATATATGCGGGCGATTTCCAACTATCCCCTCCCCTCAATCAACCGGTAATTTCGAATTCCAGGAAGAAATTTCGTCGGGACAGAACACCATCGCGCCGGTTTCCCAGCCTCAATTTTTTGAATCGCCGGCTGCGTCGACGGAGGCAGGGTCTGATCGTGCCATCCGTGGCACCCCAACGCCTGCGGAACCAGCCCACAAAATCCCTGTTTGATCCGGAATCCATCTGTGGCTAAATGAAATCATGATGGCTGTGAAGGAATTGCCCAAAGGATTTGGCCTGCCCCTCCTGATGGCTCCCTTGTTCCTGTGTCTGGTGTGTGGCGGTTGCACGTCACCTGCCAAACTGGCCCGGACCGCGCTGCAAGCACCGAATCAACACATCAAAATCCCCGCGGAATTCGAGCGGCTAGGGGCAATCCTGGCCACGAATTTTCCCATCGAACGGATCGCCGTCGGCCCGCCGCCCGCCACCCTGGAATTGATGGTCGTGGGTCCGGGAGATTATGACGCGAAAATGAACTCGACCATCACCGAGCATCATCCGATGCGTCGGGGTGACACGAACCGTTACGATTTCAACTTTACCTTTGATCTGTCACGCTTCTCTCCGAAATCGAAACCCGGAACCAATGACCTTCGCGGCACTGTTTTTCTCCTGCACGGTTACGGGCTGAACAAGGAAACCATGATGCCGTGGGCGCTGGTCCTGGCCAAGGCCGGTTACCAGGTGGTGTTGGTGGATTTGCGCGGACATGGGCATTCCACCGGAGACCACATCTACTTTGGCGGCTTTGAACGGACGGATTTGGTGCAATGCCTGGACGTGCTGATACAACGGCACGTTTGCACGGAACCGGTCGGGGCGTTGGGCATTTCCTACGGGGCCGTGCTGGCGTTGCAATGGGCGGCCATTGACCCACGCGTACAATGTGTCACAGCCATCTCGCCCTACCCGGACCCCTACAGCGGTGCCGACCGGTATCTCCAGACGTTTGCCCCCAACCTGACCTGGAGAACCGACCGGAAGGCGGCGGCGCTGTTGGCTTCGCACCTCGCCGAATTCCCGGACCTGGCCACGGAAACCGCCGTCCGGCAGATTAAATATCCGGTTTTGTTTATACGCGGTGAACAGGACGAAGTTTGCCTACGGGAAGATTTGAGACGCTTCCAAGCAGTAGCCCCGCCCGGGTCGGAAGTGAAAGAAATTCCCCTGGCCAGTCATATGGTGACGGGCATGTGCATCAGCCAACTGCGCGACCCGGTCACCGAATGGTTTCACCGCCGGTTAAACCGCTGATTGCGGGCAGGCTGTTTCTACAGAAGAGAACAAAGGAAACAAAGACGGAGTGGAATTTTGGTTCCTCGACGTTTTCAGTGGAGTTGGAATTCATGCCTGCCACATCCGCGGCCCTCTGTATGTTCCCGGTCGATACACGTGGAAGAGAGGGAGAAGAATGCTGGGTTCCTCAGTTTTGAGACAGTCTCACTCTGTGCGCGACGCGGGACCGTCAAAAACCCTCCAATTTGACAAAACACCGGCGCGCACGGGGTGTCGCGCCTTACCTGAACCGGTTTGGGCAACACACCCTCAAAACACTTCCGCTTTAAGACCGGTGGCCTGGCGCACGACTTGTGCGATGTGCGACAGCGTCTTCAACGGCAGATGACCGCATTCGACGTGGGACATGGGGCGTGCGGCCGAGTAGATTTGCACGAGCGAAATCTGCGCGCCGCGGGCTTTTAACTCCTTGAGCCGCTGGGCAAATTGATCAATTTCCTCGGAGGACGGTTCCTGTTCATGGATGGCTGGGAACAGGCTTTGAATAATCACCGGACGCTGGCGTCCCAGCGCCAGGATATTGGCCAGCACCCGGTCCAAGGGAACACTCGGCCGGTCCACCTTGTTCAGATAATCCTGCGTGCCGCCGTCGAGCTTGACCCAGATTTCGTCGGACTTGGTGAGGCGTTTCAAACTTTCCTGCACCTGCTGGCGGTCGAGGCCGGTGGCGTTGGTAATCAGGACGATTTTGAAAAAGGGAAAACCGCCCAGCGCCCGCACATGGATCACTTCCTGCAAGGCTTCGGTAAAATTGGGGGCCAGGGTCGGCTCGCCGTCGCCGCTCAACGCCACGTGTCGCAATTGCAGTAACTCGGGCGGTAGCGACTGGTATTGCGGGCGTTCGTGCAACCGTCCTTGGAGGACAAACGTGAGTGTCCGTTGCAGTTCGGTGGCCATCACGTCCACGTCCAGTGCCGTCTCGGTTGAGGGGGTGCGCCGATCCACCTCGCAGTACAGGCAGTCAAAGTTGCATAGCTTGTCGGGGTTCATATTCACCCCCAACGACAGCCCGTGCGCCCGTGACGAGATGACCGCATAGACAAACCGGTTGTTGAGAAAATCACGCGGCCGGTCAAACGCCGCTTCGCGCGCCGCGTTATGATTTTTCTTTTCCACATGCCCGTTTCCGGGCGACGATCTGTTTGTTAGTTCTTCCACAATTCTCACAAGGCACTGTAAAACCGGGCTCCGCCACGCACTACACGGTTATTGTCATAATTTCGCCATACCTTGCGGGATTAATGGCAAGAGTTAGCCGGCTGATTCTTCCGGTGGGCCAAATCAATCCATTTCGCGGATTTTGGCAAAGAAAGAACATCTTTTGGGAATAGCGCCTGGCTTATTGTAAGGCGGCACCGGTTGAAGTAAACTGATGACATGAATGCGATTAAAAACGACCGGGCGGCCTGGTTGAAAGCCGGCAAGGCGGCCTGCTCAAATCCTCCACGCAAGGCGCCGGCCAAGGCGTGGCGGCTGGTCCTGCTGGGCGCGCCGGGCGTCGGCAAGGGAACACAGGCGGAATTGCTCAATGAACGATTGGGCTCCTGCCATCTGTCCACCGGCGATGTTTTTCGCGCGGCCAAATCCTTGTCCGACGGCCAAAGAAGCCCGGCCATGAACGACGCGCTGGATTACATGAAACGCGGCGATCTGGTGCCCGACCGGACGGTGCTGGACATGGTGAGCGAACGGTTGCGCTGTTTGCATTGCTGTGGCGGATTCCTGCTGGACGGGTTCCCGCGCACGGTCGCCCAGGCCGAGGCCCTGGAAAAACTAATGTTACACGAGGAAGTAACGCTGACGGCGGTGCTGAATTACGAACTGCCGTTGGAGGAAATCGTGGCTCGCATCAGCGGCCGTCGTACCTGTTCCCAATGCAAGGCGGTCTATCACACCGTGTCCCGCCCGCCGCGGGTGGCCGACGTCTGCGATAATTGTAGCGGAAAACTGTTCCAGCGCGAAGATGACCGGCCTGAATCCGTCCGCGTGCGCATGGCCGCATACGAGAAAAGCACCCGGCCGCTGATAAAATTCTATCAGGAACGCGGTCTGCTCGTGCCCATCGTCGCCGGCGGTACACCGGAGGAAACGTTTCAACGAACGATGATCGCGCTCGAAGGCGTTCTGACGGATTAGCAAATCCTCGGCAGTTGCTCGCCGCTGGGCATGTCGAGGATGCGGCTGACCCCAATCGCGCTCTTCAACGTCACGAGCGGCGCGGCCCTTTCCGCCACGCGGCCGATGACCGCCGACCCCGCACCCGTGGCGTGACCGCGCATTATCGGCAAGGCACGGTCCTGGTCTTTGGCGGCGACAAAGGCAATGAACCGGCCTTCGCACGCAACGTGCAACGGGTCGAGACCCAGCATCTCGCACGCGGCGTGAACGTCTTCGCGCACCGGAATTGATTTCTCTTCCACCTCGATACGCACTCGCGCCGCTTCGGCGATTTCGTTGAGCGCGCCGGCCAGCCCGCCGCGGGTCAGATCGCGCAGGCAATGAATCTCAATCCCGGCTTTGAGCAGTTCCAGGACGATTTCGTGCACGGGCGCGGAATCGCTTTGGATGGCGCTCTCGAATCGCAGCCCTTCGCGCACCGCCATGATGGCCATGCCGTGCCGGCCCAAATCGCCGCTCACCAGGATGGCATCGCCGGGTTGCACGCTTGACGGGGCGATGATCCTGCCATGTTCAACCAGCCCGAGGCCGGCGGTGTTGATGAACACGCCGTCGCCTTTACCTTTGTCCACTACCTTGGTGTCGCCAGTGATGATTTGCACGCGGCACCGTTCGGCGGCCCCTCGCATGGAGCAGGCAATTCTCCAAAGCGTTTCCATCGGCAGGCCTTCCTCGATGATGAACGCGGCGCTGAGATACAGCGGCCGGGCGCCGCTCATGGCCAGATCGTTTACCGTACCGTGGACGGCCATGGAGCCGACATCGCCACCGGGAAAAAACAACGGACGCACGACATAGGAATCCGTCGTAAACGCAAGTTTTTCGCCGGTCAACTCCACGACGGTCGAATCGTGCCGCGTTTCCAGCAACGGATTCCGGAACGCCGCCAGAAACATCTGGTCAATGAGCTGGTGCATTAACCGTCCGCCGCCGCCATGTGCCAGCAGCACGTGCGGATATTGCGCGATGGGAATGGGACAACTCGGGTTGAACTCCATAAAATTCAAAAAGGAAAACCTCGAACATCGAACAGCCAACAGCCAACATCGAATGATCCACCATCGCCGCTCGGCGAAAAATCGGATGTTCGATGTTCGATATTGGTTGTAGGATGTTGCTTCATCTCCGACTCAATTGCGCCGCCGATAACGGTAGTAGGCCGCGCAGGCGCCTTCACTCGAGACCATCGTCGCACCCAGCGGATGTTCCGGCGTACACCTAGTGCCGAAAGCGGAACACTCGTGCGGTTTCTTCAAGCCCTGCAACACCAGACCGCTGATGCATTCGGCCGGTTCCTCGACACGCTGTTCCGCCACGCCGAATTTCCTTTCGGCGTCGAACGCCGTGTAAGCGTCGTTCAAGCCAAGGCCACTCTGCGGAATCTCGCCCACGCCACGCCACTTGCGCGGGATGACCCGGAACACTTCGCGAATTACTTTTTGTGCGGGCAGGTTGCCTTCGCGGCGCACCGCGCGCGCGTATTGATTTTCGACCTCGGCCCGGCCGGATTCCAGTTGTTGCACGACCATCAGAACACCCTGCAAAATATCGAGCGGTTCAAAACCAGTCACCACAATCGGCACGTGATATTTCGCCGCTACGGGAAAATACTCCTCGAAGCCCATCACGGTGCAGACGTGCCCGGCGGCCAGAAAGCCCTGCACCTTGCAGTCTGGCGATGACAGCAACGCCTCCATGGCGGGCGGCACCAGCACGTGCGAAGTGAGCAGAAAAAAGTTTTTGAGCCGCTTTTGGGCAGCCTGATAAACGGCCATTGCCGTCGCCGGCGCGGTGGTTTCAAAACCGACGCCGAAGAAAACCACCTCCCGGGCCGGATTTTGTTCGGCGAGTTTCACGGCATCCAGCGGCGAATAAACGATGCGCACGTCCCCGCCTTTGGCCTTGACCGAAAGCAAATCCGTTGTGCTGCCCGGCACGCGGAGCATGTCGCCAAACGAAGCGAAGATGACATTGGGCCGCGCGGCAATATCGAACGCCTTTTCGATGATCTCCAGGGGAGTCACACAGACCGGGCAGCCGGGACCGTGGATGAGGGTGATGGATTTGGGCAGCAATTCATCAATGCCGAATTTGACGATGGCATGGGTCTGGCCGCCGCAAACCTCCATGATATTCCACGGCCGCGTCGTGACCCGGTGCACCTCGCGCGCAATTTTTTGCGCGAGTTCGCCGTCACGATACTCGTCGAGATATTTCATGCTCAATTTGGTGGGGCGAGGCTACCGACGAGCCGCCGCCGCTTTGGCACCGAGTCCGGCCCGCGAGGACGCTCGCCCCACCGCCTTAAAACTATCAGCCACTTTGTACAGGTGGAACGCCTCCGCGGTGTTCCTCGATTTCACCCAATTCTTCCATCTGCTTTAAATATTCAAAAACCTTTTGCGCCTCGTCCGCATCCAGCCGGCTGAGGGCGAACCCGACGTGAACAATGACATAATCGCCGACCCGGGCCTCGGGCACATACGCCAGGCTGGCTTCCTTGAGGATGCCGCCAAAGTTGATCTTGCCCATGCGCGTCAACGGGTCGTCGCCGCTGACGCTCTCAATCTTTCCTGGAATGGCCAAGCACATGCGTCCTTACTCTAGCCGCTTGGGCGCAGGGCAGCAATGACTTGTCCCAGGGCGATCCCGCCGTCATTGGGCGGCACGCGCTGATGCCAGTACGGCTGGAAGCCTTCCGCCTGCAGCCGCCGCACCGCGCGTTCGGTCAGATAGCGATTCTGGAAGCAACCGCCGGTAAGTACCACGTGATTTTCACCAACATGCCTGGCGACAGCGATAATGGCCTCGGCCAGCGCGTTGTGGAACCGGGCGGAAATTTTTCCGACGGAAATGCCTGCTTTTACATCCGATAGAATCGCCTCGACCATTGCCGACCAATCCAGGACAAAGGCAGAGTTTGGATTTTTGGCGGGGCAAGCAGCCTGTCCCGCGCTGCGGTGATCACCGCGCGCCGCACCTCGAATTTCGCAATCGACTATCGGCAATTCATAAGCTTCATCAATCTCGATGCCGTCGAGTGCGAATTCCAGTTCCATTGCGGCCTGGCCTTCAAAGTGCGTTTGCTGGCGGAGACTGACGAGCGACGAAATCGCGTCAAACAACCGGCCCAGGCTGGTGGTGACGGGCGAATTTAATTTCCTGGCCAGAGCCGTTTTCAAAGCAGCCAGCTCGGTTTGGGAAAAGGCGGTCACCGGCGCACGGTCTTTTTGTCCGAAAACCGCGTCCCCAAAAATCTCATAAAGCAAGCCGAGCGCCGTGCGGCGCGGTTCCCTGACCGCCTGGTCGCCGCCGGGCAGCCGGAACGGACGCAAATGCGCAACGCGTTCGATGCTCTGGTCGGTCACAAGGAAAAATTCGCCACCCCAAATTGTGCCATCGAGACCGTAGCCGGTGCCGTCCCAGGCGACGCCGAGCGCCGGCGGTGCCAATTCGTTTTCCGCCATGCAGGACAAAACGTGGGCGATGTGGTGCTGAACGCCCAGATAGCGGAGGCTTCCGGCCTGCGGGTTGGCGGAGCGTCCCTGCTCCGCCGGACTGGAACCTGCGGCAGGGACGCCGCTGGAACCCGCAGTCGAGGACGCCTGCGCTACGATTTCGCGGGCAAATCGGGTGGAGAGATAATCCGGATGCAGATCCGCGGCAACGATTTGCGGCCGGATTGCGTAAAGCCTTTCAAAATCGGCGATGACGCGGCGAAACGCGGTGTGCGCCGGTTCCGTTTCCAGATCGCCGATGTGCTGGCTGAGGAAGACCTGTGGACCGACGGACAAGGCGATTGTGTTTTTTAAATGCGCGCCGACGGCAAGGACGGAGTTCGGAGTTTTGGTGGGCTGAGCAGCCAGTCCCGCTCTACGGTGATCCGCGGGAGCCGCGTACCCCATTCCGCATTCCGCACTCCGCAGTAGGACGGGTAATGGTGCGTAGCCACGGGCGCGGCGCAGGACCAGTTCGCGGTCGAGCAGGACGCGCACGATGGAGTCGTCCACGTGCCGGGCAATGGGACGGTTATGGACGAGAAAAACGTCGGCGATGCCGCCGAGCCGTTCGCGGGCCTCGTGTTCGTCCGTGCAAATCGGTTCGTCGCTTAAATTGCCACTGGTGGCGACGATCGGAGAATTCAACTCAACCATCAACAGGTGATGCAACGGCGTGTACGGCAACATCGCGCCGAGATGGGGATTGCCCGGAGCGACGGCATTGGCGATTGATGATTTACGGTTCGCGATTTTCTTCAGCAGAACGATGGGGGATTCGGGCGAACGCAATAATCGTTCCTCCAAAACCGAAACCTCGCACTCGGCTTTCACTGCATCCAGCGATGGGAACATCAATGCGAACGGCTTTTCTTCACGATGCTTTCGTTCGCGCAAGAGCTGAACGGCACGATCGTTATCGGCGGCCACCATCAAATGAAACCCGCCGAGTCCTTTCACCGCGACGATTTTTCCCTCACCAATTGCTTTGGCGGCAGCGCACAAAACTTCGTGGCTGCGCTCGGCAGAGCGCGGCTGAACTTTTTTAAAAGAGAAGTTGGCGGCGTTCTGCCGATCACCGCTACACCACAATTCGAGCTGCGGCCCGCAGACCGGACAGGCGTTGGGTTGGGCGTGAAAACGGCGGTCCGACGGGTCGTCGTATTCAGCCTGGCACTGCGGACACATCGTGAAGCCTTTCATCGAAGTGTTCGCACGGTCGTAGGGCACTGATTCGATGATACTGAAGCGCGGGCCGCAGTTGGTGCAGTTGGTAAACGGATAACGGTAACGGCGATTGTCCGGATCAAACATGTCGCGGAGGCAATCCGGACAGGTGGCGATGTCCGGCAGGACCAGCGCGGTTTTGTCGCCGCCGGCTGTGCTGGCGCGGATTTCGAAGCCGGCATAACCGACGGCCTCGAGCCATGAAGCTTCGAGACTTTGGATAAAACTGCGTGCGGGTTTTTCGCTTTCGAGTCGCAACAGGAATCCTTGGAGCACGGACGGCAGCCCTTCAACCTCAACGAAGACGCCTTGCGAAGTATTGTTGACCCAACCGCGCAATCCCAATTCGGACGCGAGGCGGAAGATGTGGGGACGGAAGCCGACGCCTTGCACCGCGCCGCGCACGGCGATCTTCAATCGCGTTGCCGTCGGCGCGTTCATCCAAGCTCCTTTCAGCGCTCGATCTCGAAGCTTTCGAGCACCATGTCCGTGGAATTGACGGCTTTCACGCTTACCGAGGCGCATTGGGGGCAAACGTCAGGGAGGCAATGGCCCTGGAATTTGTGGCCGCACTGTTGGCAGACCAGCGTCGGCTCGACCTCGGTGAGTCGAAGTGTGGCATCCTGCACCAGCGGGATTTCCTTTTTGACGATATCAAAACTGAACTGCACGTGGTCGCCGCTGTGACTGGTGAGTGGATTGAACCGGATGTGGACCAGTTTCACGAATTTGGCCTTTTGCGAAGCGGCCTGTTTCTCAACGGTTTCCAGAATGGCGCGAACCAGATGAACTTCGTGCATAAATGTCTTTCAAATCAACCGCCACAATATGCGCCCGTCAACGCGCGAAGGCGAGCCATCTCTTGGCGAAGAGTGTGCCTTCCTTGCCGCACGGGTCTTCAACGACCCTCCGCCAGCGCCTGAATCTGCCTCAGCGCGGCCTCATAACCGCGGCGCGCCAGCGGGGAAAACTCCTCGCCGAATTCCAGTTTTGCGGCCGGAATGGTCAACCACCACGCTTCGGGGCAATGGCCGAAGACGTCTCGCGCCAGGGCCAGCATCGTACGGGGGTCGGCGGCATGGGCCATGAGTTGGGAGCTTGTGTTCGGTTCGAGTTTGCGAAGTTGAACCTCGTTGGGAGCATCGACTGCCGCATCCACAAAGATCACTGTCCGGGCACGTGAAACCGGTTCAGCGTGTTCGGGCGATAACTGGTGACAACTCAACGTATGGACATCCGGCAAGTGCAATTCTTCAATGGCTTCAGCCACTTTCGGACCAACACCGTCGTCGCAACGCAAAGGATTGCCGTAGCCGATGACCAAAAGACCGGCAATGGGGGTGGGCGACGTCGACTGGCTCACAGGTTGCCTTCAAATGGTGCCGGGCCGGGCACCCATCTCGCCGGCCTTCGCCAAGGGGCGCGGCAACAGCCATATCGCCACCAACCAACCGTAGACCATCGAATCCAATAACAATTCAACGGTATGAATGCTTCTCAAAGTCCAAGGCATCCAATAAGCCTGAAGCAACCCGTACAATCCGGCAACCACAAACAAATTCAAACCAAAGGTCCACGCAAAGCACTGCCGTGACGCCGTCCAAACCGCCAGAATCGGCAACACGGCCAGCAGGGCAATGAGGCTGCGCAGGAACTGGATGCCGATCACCACGTTTAAGGTCGGCATCTGAAGGTTGAAGGATTGGTTCTGATAAAATCTGCCAACCATCAAGCCGACCGGCATGCCAAAAAAGAAATAAACAAGGGGAAAAGCCGCGATCACCAACCCCAGCCGGACCGCCCATTGCGCCGCCGTTCGACTGTCCCGGAAGCGCCGGACGGCGTCGAAGAATGATGTCTGCCATTTTCCGCTGCCGAACATCAGCGCCACCGCGCCGGCCACGAAGAGGGACAAAAACAGCATGGTCGCCACCATAGCCGGCGCACCGCCGATGGTAGTGAAGATAGAGGCTTCGATTGTATTATTGATCCCCAGCCACGCGAACACGAACCAGGTTAAGACCATAAAATGTGACCGGCGGTTCCCCCGGAGCTGTGGCGATAACGCGGAGAGTGCGATGGAAAGCACGAAGCCGCTGACGAGGCAGAGGAAGCCGAGCAATTGCATATTGACCGGTCCCGGAAGTTTGGGCTGCTCCAAAGCCATCGCATTGGAGGCCACGCCGCCGACAAAGGTGCCAATTACTGAACTCAACGCGCAAAGACAACTTTTCCCGACGTACTTGATCATATCAAGCCGGTTTTGGTTTGTCAGGCTCGAAACGACGTTTCCGTCGGCGCTCGGAAAATCGGGCCATCAGCGAGGGGATAAATCCGAGCAGCAGAAATACCGGCATCGCCACCATGGAGCCTTTGAGCACCCACATGGTTAACCCCGTCGCCTGTGGCGTGAAAAACTTTGCCGCCAGAGGGTCAAAAGCCCCCGGACTCAGAACGTGTTTTCCCCAGGCCATGGCCCCGTTGGCATAATACCCGAACACGGCCCCGCCAATCGCAATCGGAGCCAGCGCCACCCCCCCCATCGCCAGCCACAATCCCACCGCCGCGCTGCCGATGGCGAACCCGCCCACCGCCACGACCGAAATTGAAATCAAACCATAACCGAAGATGCCGCACGCAATCACGCCCACGGCCACATCGCCAAAGGCGATCACGCCCCTCGGATGACATCCCATGGCGATGATTCCCTTCGCGGTGCGCTTGCGACCGGTTACCGGGTCCACACCCGTCGCCACATGAATCAGCGGCCAGCCAAACACCGTGGTCCTGGTGCGATATTCATAACTTAGCTTCCGGCTCACTTCCGGCGAAAGCCTCGAGGCGACTCCCGCAATCGCCTCCAATCGCAATCTGATTTCGCTGACACTCTGGCAGCGGTGTCGGGGATTTCTCTCCATCGTCTGCAACACCAGTTCGTCAAGCCGCGAATCCACCGCCGCCTTCTTCGAGGGCAACTCAAACCGGCCCAGTGGCAATTCGCCTGTGAGCATCTCGTACAGCACCACTCCCAATGAATATATATCCACCCGCTGGTCCACTTCGAGGGGTTTTTCCAGTTGCTCGGGCGCCATATAGTGCATCGTGCCCAGGACCTGACCGGGTTGCGTCAACTGGACGTCTGTGGGCCCCGGCTCCACCAGTTTGGACAGTCCGAAATCCGCGACCTTCACGCGGCCCTTCTGGTCCATGAGAATGTTCTCCGGCTTGATGTCGCGATGAACAATGCCCTCGCCGTGCGCGTATTCGAGTGCTTCACATATCTGCGGAACGATGCCCAGGGTTTCCCGCGGGGTCAGCCGGTGCGTTTGCAGCAGCTGCCTGAGATTCACCCCATCCACGAACTCCATCAGGAAGTAATACAGCACACCTGACTTTCCGAGATCGTAAACCGTGACGATGTTTGGATGGCTGAGCCGGGCCAGGGCGCGCGCTTCGCGGGCGAAGCGTTCGGCAAAGGCGGGTTCGGTGGAGATCTGCGGAGGCAGAATTTTGAGCGCCACCTGGCGGTCGAGGCCGCGCTGCCGGGCCCGATAAACGGCGCCCATCCCCCCATGGCCGAGCAGGCCCAGAATTTCAAGCTGCGGGAAAAGGCTCTTCAGCGCTTGCGGATGCGGCGGAGAAAAACCGGCATCAGAACGCGGGGAAACGTTAACCTTCATCCCCCCTGCAATGCATTTGGCGCACAGCTTCTGCGTTGAATCCGCAGGAAGCTCTGCCTTGCAGGACTCGCAAATTCGCCGTGTTTTCATTTCGTCCGCGGGCACGAACCGCCAATTCCCACTTTCAGCCCGACGCCAGTAACCAGGCTTCCCGCAATTTGGCTTTTAATCCACTTCTTTTGCGTCCAACGAAAGTGCCATGACCGATGAGCAAAGGCCTGGTGTGAGGTAACTGATACTTCTTTTCAGCTCTGCGATACTGAAGTCACAGGGACGCGCCCCTCGCCCTGCCCTGTTCCCGCCTAGCCGGGAGAGGGTGGCTTCCAGCCGGGAGCTGGGTTTCCGTTTCATTCGTAGGGGAAAGGCATTTCTGCTCCACCCCACCAGAGCGGAAAGAAACGTGTCTTTCAGTCGCGCTTGAATTTGAAGACGTCCGACTGCGGGTTCCGGGTAAAATCAACCGGCCTTTGGCTGACGCCGTGGGAAGAGGTGGCCACCGTCAATGTGTCGCCGTCCAACTGATAGATGACTAATATGACTTTGTTGGACTGTTCGATCGGCTCCTGGATGGTCAGGTCCATTTGTTTCGGTTCGGCGTCGTCGTGCAGAATAAACGTGGCGCGCATTCGGTCGTTCGCGTCGGCACCGCGGTACTCGAGTTGATTGCCGGTGATATCAACCGTACAGATGTAATCCGGACGCGTCGTTTTGAAACCGCTCCAATGACCGTCGACGCCTTGGCCTGGTTTTGAGGAGTGTCCGCAGCCGGATGCCACCAGCAACAAACCCGTTGTTAATGCGATGAGTCCAACGAGGCAGGTCGTTTTCATTTTTATTCCCATCCCGGGGTCAACCTCGCGCCACATCATTGAGCACGGTGCCATCTGGAGCGATGAGTTGCACGCGCAACGGCATCTGGCCGACGGCGTGCGTGGAACAGCTCAAACACGGGTCATAACAGCGGATGCCATGCTCGATGCGGTTGAGCATCGGCTCGGGAATGTCCCGGCCGTGAACGTAATGCTTCGCAATCTGCGCCACGGTCTGGTTCATCGCCAGGTTGTTCTGGCCAGTGGCAACAATGAGATTGACCTTCTGGAGCAGACCGTTGCGGTCCACGGTGTAATCATGGAATAGCGTACCGCGCGGGGCTTCGCTGACGCCCACACCGCGCAGGCTGTTGATACCGGCGTCGGCGCGCAGGTTGTCGCTGAACAAATCGGGATCGTCCAGGTAATGTTCGACGTACTCCAGCGAGGCGAGAATCTCGATCAGCCGCGCGTAATGATAAAGGAACGACGACGTGACCGCGCCACGGCCCATTTGTTTGAAGCACTTCAACTCCGCATCCGCTTTGGGTACACCCATCTGTTCGCATACGTTCAGGCGGGCGAGCGGGCCGACGCGGTACATGCCGTCCGGCAGGCCCAGCGGCAGGTAATAAGGCGACTTGAGATACGACGAATTCTGGACGGATTCACCGATGAACTCGAAATACTTTTGCGGGTCCAGCTGGTCGGCAATGATGCTGCCGCTGCTATCGGTGAACCGCAGTTTGCCGCCGTGATGTTCCCAGCTGCCGTCGGGCGCGACGAGTCCCATGAACAGCGACGGGAAATTGCCGAAGATTTGGACCTCACGTTGATGGCCGGCGAGGGTTTTCTTGAAAAGGTCGAATGCGACCTGCGTGGTGGCGAATGCTTTCGGCAGCCACGCGCGGATTTTGGCGCGGCCCTCCTCGGTCAGGGGACTGCGCACCCCACCGGGCACGGCCCAGGCCGGATGAATTTTTTTACCGCCGAGCACCTCGATGATTTCCTGGCCGAACTGGCGCAGCCGGATTCCCGCGCGGGCGAGGTCGGCATTGGAGGCAATCAAACCAAAAACGTTGCGTTGCGCCGGCGACGTGTCCCAGCCCAGTAGAAAGTCCGGCGCGCTCAGGTGGAAAAAGCTCAGCGCATGGCTCTGGATGATTTGGCCGAGATTCATCACCCGGCGCAACTTGTCGGCGGCGGGCGGAATATTGACGGCCATGATGGCGTCGCCGGCTTTGGCCGAGGCGAGCAAATGGCTGACCGGACAGATGCCGCAGATCCGCGGGGTGATGCCGGGCATTTCGCTGTAGGGACGGCCTTCGCAAAATTTCTCGAAGCCGCGGAATTCCACGACATGGAAAATGGCGTCGGACACATTGCCCGCGTCGTCCATGAAGATGCTGATCTTGGCATGGCCCTCAATGCGGGTCACGGGGTCAATGACGATGCGTTTTGACATATTTTTTAAATTCATTCCGGTAGGGCGGGCAGTCCCCTGCCCGCCGGGCGGCGTGCACGGAGTGCGCGCCCTGCCATTTATCCAAATTTCAATTGCGCGCCTTCCAGTTTTGGCGTTTCGCCGTTCAGCACCTGGACCATCAGCGCCTTGATGCGGCCGGCCGGCGGCGGGCAGCCGGGCAGAAAATACTCAACCTGGACGGCTTCGTGCACGGGCAGGACGCGTTTGAGCAACGTGGGCAGAATGCCGTCGGCCTTTGGCACGCACGAATTGTCCTGGGCATTTTCGATGTAGGCGCGTTGCAGAACATTTTCCGCGTTGCCCAGGCCCAGCTGATTGCGGATGGCAGGGACGTTGCCGGTGACGGCACAATCGCCAAAGGAAACCAGCACTTTCGTTCGCGCGCGGATTTGGTGGAGGATTTCGAGGTTGTCCTCGTTGCAAACCGCGCCTTCGATGAGGCAGACATCCACCTTTTCCGGATATTCCTTCACGTCAATGACCGGACTGTAAACGAGATCGATTTTGCCCGCGAGTTCGATGAGGAACTCGTCCAGGTCAAGGAACGACATGTGGCAACCCGAGCAGCCACCCAGCCAGACTGTTGCAACACGCAATTTCATAATTCAAATTTCACGGCAGCCATTGTTTTTTCTCACGGGCGTTGACGATGAATTCCAGTTTGTCACGGTCATGTTCCATCTCGGCGGCGGTCGAGCCTTTGTGAAACAGCGCGCCGGTCGGACAGGACATGACGCATTTACCGCAGGCCGTGCAGGTTTCGGAATCCCCCCACGGCTGGTTCAAATCACTGATGATATTGGCCCGGGCGCCGCGCCCGGCGACATTTTTGGTGCCGGCGCCTTCGATGTGCCAGCACACACGCACGCAGCGGGCGCAGAGGATGCAGCGGTTGTGGTCCATGCCGAACAGCCGGTGCGTCGCGTCGACACTCCATTTGGGGGTGGAATAATCGTAGCGCACGTGGTCCATGCCCTGGCTGTAGGCGAGCGTCTGCAATTCGCAACGGCCGTTGGCCACACACACGGCGCAGACGTGGTTGCGTTCGGCAAACAGTAGTTCCAGCGTCATGCGGCGATATTTCCGCAGGCGTTCGCTGTCGGTCTTGACATCCATGCCCTCGCTGATTTTGGTGGTACAGGCGGGCAGCAACTTGTTGATGCCGGCCACTTCCACAAGACACAGGCGGCAGGCGCCCACGTCATAGACGCCGTCCAGATGACAAAGCGTCGGGAGTTTGATCCCGGCGTCCGTGGCGACGTCCAGAATGGTCGCGCCTTCCTCGGCGCTGACTTCTTTTCCATCAATCGTTAAAGTTTTGGCGGCCATAAAATTATTTGGTTGCCAGTTGAGATTTTTTTGCCTCGCCGTTTCCGCGAGGACCAAAGGGATCCGGCTGAAGCAGTTCCTCGTATTCCTTGCGGAAATACCGCAGCGTGCTCAACGTGGGGTTCGGCGCCGTCTGGCCCAGGCCGCAGAGGCTGGTGTTTTTTACCATGTCGCAAAGTTCCTCGAGTTTCGCCAGATCGCGCGCGGTGGCCTGGCGGTTGAGAATCTTCTCGAGCAAATGAAGCATCTGGGCCGTACCGGCACGGCAGGGAACGCATTTGCCGCACGACTCGTCCACGCAGAACTCCATGAAATAGCGGGCCACGTCCACCATCTTCGTCGTGTCGTCCATCACAATCATGCCGCCCGAACCCATGATGGAGCCGAGCTTGGTGAGGGAATCATAATCCACGGGCGTGTCGAGCGAGTCGGCCGGGATGCAGCCGCCGGAAGGGCCACCGGTCTGGACGGCTTTGATTTTGCCGCCATCGGGCGCGCCACCGCCCATTTCCTCAACAATCTGCCGCAACGGCGTGCCCATCGGCACTTCGATGAGGCCGGTGTTGGTGATTTTGCCGGCGAGGGCAAATACCTTTGTGCCCTTGCTCTTTTCGGTGCCGATGCCGGCGAACCACTCCGCACCCTTGCGGAGAATCGGCGGGACGTTGGCAAAGGTTTCGACGTTGTTGATGAGCGTGGGGCATCCCCACAAGCCGCTTTCGGCCGGAAATGGCGGACGCGGACGCGGCGTGCCGCGCTTGCCCTCGACGGAAGCCATCAACGCGGTTTCCTCGCCGCAAACGAAGGCGCCGGCGCCGATGCGGATGTCGATGTTGAAATTGAACGGCGATTCAAAAATGCCGCTCCCGAGCAGGCCGAGCGTCTTGGCCTGTTTAATGGCGTTCTGCAACCGTTTGATGGCCAGCGGATATTCGGCGCGGCAATAAATGAAACCCTGGTTGGCGCCGACGGCATAAGCGGCAACGGCCATGCCCTCGAGCACGCTGTGCGGGTCGCTTTCCAGGACGCTGCGGTCCATGAACGCGCCGGGGTCGCCCTCGTCGGCGTTGCAAATGACGTATTTCTGCGCGCTCTGCGTCTTGGCAACCGTGCCCCATTTGAGGCCGGTGGGAAAACCGGCGCCGCCGCGCCCGCGCAAACCGCTCTTGACCATGGCCTCCACCACTTCCTTCGGCGTCATCTCGCGCAGCACATGGTGCAGCGCCTGGTAACCGTCGGCGGCGATGTAGGCTTCGATGCGTTCGGGGTCAATCTCGCCGCTATTGGTCAGGACAATGGACAATTGTTTCTTGAAAAACGGATGGTTGAAGTCGCCGCGTTTGACCTTGGTCTTGCCGCCTTTCAGGGTTTTGACCAGCTCCAGGGCGTCTTCCGGCGTGACTTTTTCGTAAAGCGCATTCTGGGTATCCACACTTACCAGCGGGCCTTCGCAGCACAGTTTCATGCAGCCGACGCCGCGCACTTCCACTTCGTCGACCAAACCGGCGTCCTTCACCGCCTGTTCCAGGTTCTTTTTGACAGTTTCCGAATTGGAGGACATGCAGCCCGCCGCCAGGCAGCAGCGGATGACCGTCTTTTTGCGGGCGGCCCGTTCCTTCTCGGCAATCGCGTTGAGGTCATCAATTACCATTTGAAATCCATCCTTTCACGTGTTCGAGTGCGGTTTCAGGGGTTTGGCGCGGGGTGACCGTGCCGTCATAAACGACCGCCGGCGCAATGCCGCAGGCGCCGATGCAGCGCGCGGTCAGGAGGGAAAGCTGATTGTCGGGCGTGGTTTCGCCGGCCTTGATTTTCGCCCTGCCCTCGACGGCTTCGAGCACCTTGGCCGACCCTTTCACGTAACAGGCCGTGCCGAGGCAGACGACGCAGGTGTGTTTGCCCTGCGGTTTGAGCGTGAAGAAATGATAAAACGTCGCCACGCCATAAACGCGGCTGGCGGGCAGTTTCAGTTTGTAGGCGACAAACAGGAGCAAATCATCATCCAGAAAACCAAACAACTCCTGCGCCTTGTGCAGCACCTCGATGAGCGCATCGTGCTTGAACTGGTGCTTCTTCATGTGCGCTTCAAGGATCTTGAAGCGCTTGTCGCCACTGGCGTGCTGCATTACCCGGTCAGCCGCCTTTTGTTTTTTGTGTAGGAGAGTTGGTAACATAAAAACCCGACCTGCCGTTTCGTATATTCCACGTACTACTGTGTCGCCATGGAACGTTCATCAAATCTAATTTCATGGCGTTGACCGGCAGACGCTTCCCGCAATTTGGTTTTGTGTGCACATTTTTTGCTGAAATGCGACAACCGGGGATTTTCCGCCCTCGCAAACGGGTTCCCGCCTTGCTCCTAACCGCTGAGGGCCGCCGGCTTAAGCGGCGATTTGAACCGGTGTTCAACGGTTATCGACGGGGCTCGCAAAGGTGCCGTCAGAAAAAGTGAAGGTATTGCCAAGATATGTGGAGAGCCAGCCGGCGGATGTGCAAAGCTTAATTCTGTAAGCGAGATTGATTTTTTATTTCGCCAGTGAAAATCACACAAACGACCAGTTGGAAAATTTATGGCTAAAGCATCAACGACATCAAAATACGTATATTTGTTTGGAAACAAGACGGCCGACGGCAACGGCGGGATGAAACCATTGCTGGGCGGCAAGGGCGCGAACCTCGCGGAAATGGCCCGCATCGGTCTGCCGGTGCCACCCGGGTTTACCATCACGACCGAGGTCTGCACCCATTATTACGCCAACAAACAGACCTATCCCAAGGCGCTCGCGCCGATGGTGGAGGCCGGTGTTGCCCAGATCGAGAAAATCATGGGCACCAAGTTCGGCGATAAGACCGCCATGCCCCTGCTGGTCTCCGTCCGGTCCGGCGCCCGCGATTCCATGCCCGGCATGATGGACACGATATTGAACCTCGGCCTCAACGATGAAACCGTGCTGGCCCTGGTCCAGGCCACGAAGAACGAACGGTTCGCCTGGGACTGTTACCGCCGGTTCATTCAGATGTACGGCGACGTGGTCATGGGCGTGCAGAAAAGCGCCAATGAAGATCATGAACCCTTTGAAGTCGTCATCCATAGCCTCAAGCACGAGCGTTACCACGATGACATTGAAGACACCAAACTCACCGTAAAGGATTTGAAGGAACTTGTCGTCCGTTTCAAGAATTTGATCAAAAAACGCGCCGGCAGCGAATTTCCGCAGGACCCGTGGAAACAGCTTTGGGGTTCCATCGGCGCCGTGTTTGGTTCCTGGATGAACGACCGCGCCATCGTCTATCGCCGCAAATACGGCATCCCCGCCGAATGGGGCACCGCCGTCAACGTCCAGGCCATGGTCTACGGCAATACCGGTGAAAATTCCGGCTCCGGCGTGGCCTTCACACGCGACCCGGCGACCGGCGAAAAGGTTTTCTACGGCGAATTCCTCATCAACGCGCAGGGCGAAGACGTGGTAGCGGGCATCCGCACGCCGGAACCGGTGGCGCAGTTGACCAACCACATGCCGGCCGCGTTTCGCGAGCTGGAAACCATTCGCAAGACCCTGGAATCGCATTTCAAGGACGTGCAGGATTTCGAATTCACCATCCAGGACGGCAAAGTCTTCATGCTCCAGACCCGTAACGGCAAACGGACCGGTCTCGCCGCGGTGCGCTTTGCCATCGAGATGGAGAAGGAAAAACTGATTGATTGGAAAACAGCCATACGGCGCGTGCCGGCCGACCAATTGGACCAGGTGCTCGCGCCCGTGTTTGATCGCAAGGCGGTGAAGGCGGCCAAGTGCATCGCCAAGGGATTGCCTGCCGGCCCCGGCGCGGCTTCCGGCAAAATCTATTTGAATGCCGACCGGGCCGCCGCCGCCGCCGCCAAGGGCGAGAAGGTGTTGCTGGTTCGCAACGAAACCACGCCGGAAGACCTGCGCGGCATGATTGCCGCCGAAGGCATCTTGACCGCCAAAGGCGGCGTGAGTTCGCACGCGGCGCTGGTCGCGAGGCAGATGGGCAAGGTCTGCGTTTGCGGCGCCGGCGCGTTGCAGATTGATTACCACACCAAGACCATGGCCGTAAACGGCGATAAGTTCAGCGAAGGCGATTATCTGTCCATCAGCGGCACGGCCGGCGAAGTGTATCCGGGTGAATTGCGGACCGCTGCCTCTGAGATCGTCCAGGTGCTCGTTGAGCGGTCACTCGAAAGCAAGGAAAGCGCCACCTACCAGATGTTCAAGCAACTGATGGACTGGTGCACCAAGGTCACGAAGCTCCAGGTCCGCGCCAACGCCGACACGCCGGAGCAAACCGAGAACGCCATCGCATTCGGCGCCACGGGCATTGGCCTCACCCGCACTGAGCACATGTTCTTTGAAGGCAACCGTATTGATGCGATGCGCGAAATGATTCTGGCGGACAATCTGGAAGACCGTAAAAAGGCGCTCGCCAAACTGTTGCCTTACCAGAAGGGCGACTTCGTTGGCATCTTCAAGGCGCTGAAAGGCCTGCCGGCTACCATCCGTTTCCTCGACCCGCCACTGCACGAATTCCTGCCGCACGAAGACAAGGCGCAACAGGACCTCGCCGCGAAAATGGGCGTACCCGTTGAAAAAATCAAACAACGCGTCAAGGAACTGCACGAGTTCAACCCGATGCTCGGCTTCCGTGGTTGCCGGCTTGGCATCGTGTATTCGGAAATCTCCGAGATGCAGGCGCGCGCCGTATTTGAAGCCGCCGCCGAAGTCCAGAAGTCCGGCATCAAAGTGAAGCCGGAAGTCATGATTCCGCTGGTGGGTTTCAAGAAGGAGCTCGACCTCCAGGTCGAGGTCGTCCATCGCGCCGCGAAGGCAGTCATGGCCGAGCAAAACGTGAAATTAAATTACATGGTCGGCACGATGATTGAAGTGCCGCGCGGCGCGCTGACCGCCGACGAAATCGCACAGACGGCCGAGTTCTTCAGCTTCGGCACGAACGACCTGACGCAGACGTGCCTGGGCATGAGCCGGGATGATTCGGGCAGCTTCCTGCCGCCTTACACGGAACTCGAGATCGTGAAGAAAAATCCCTTTGCCACGATTGACCAGGCCGGCACCGGCCAGTTGATGCAAATCGCGGTTGAGAAAGGCCGTTCGACACGGCCCGACATCAAGCTCGGCATTTGCGGGGAACACGGCGGTGATCCTGAGTCGGTTAAATTCTGTCATCGCCTCGGCTTGTCCTACGTGAGTTGCTCGCCGTACCGGGTGCCGGTGGCCCGTCTGGCCGCCGCCCAGGCCGCCCTCGAAGAAGAAACCGCCAAAAATACGAAAAAGTAACCAACCACCACAAATCTATGCAAAAAAACAAATCACTCTTCCGGACCGGGATCCTGCTGGCCGCGCTGTTTGGAGCGACCAACGCCTTTGCCGGCGACGCGGACATCAATCTGCCGCCGTTGCAGAACGTGACGTTTTTCAACGGCAGCCTGAGCGGCCATGCCTTGTTGTATCTGGGGCTGGCCTGCTGCGTGGTCGGTGCGCTGTTCGGCTTCTGGGAATACGGGCGGTGCCGCGCCCTGCCCGTTCACAAGTCCATGAGTAGTGTCTCCAATATGATTTGGGAGACGTGCAAAACCTACCTCGCGCAACAGGGAAAATTCCTGGTACTGCTCTGGGCGTTGATCGCCGTGTGCATTGTTTATTACTTCTTCTTCCTGCAGGGCAAAACCATCGGCTCGGTCGCCGTGATTCTGGCGTGCTCGGTATTGGGCATCCTTGGCAGTTACGGCGTGGCTTGGTTTGGCATCCGCATCAACACCCTCGCCAACAGCCGCGCCGCGTTTGCGTCGCTCCGGGGCAACTCGCTGCAAACGCTCCTCATCCCGCTGCGTTCGGGCATGAGCATTGGCCTGCTACTGGTCTGCGTGGAACTGGTCTGCATGATCGGCATCCTGCTGTTCATGCCGTCAACCCTGGCCGGGGCGTGCTTCATCGGGTTCGCCATCGGTGAATCGCTCGGCGCGGCCGCGCTGCGCATCGGCGGCGGCATCTTTACCAAGATTGCCGACATCGGCTCCGATCTGATGAAAATCGTCTTCAACCTGCCGGAAGATGACCCGAAAAATCCCGGCGTCATTGCCGATTGCACCGGCGACAATGCGGGCGACTCGGTCGGCCCGACGGCGGATGGCTTCGAAACCTACGGCGTGACCGGCGTGGCGCTGATTGCTTTCCTGTGCCTGTCGCTGGCGGCCGCGCCGGCCATTGGCGCCAAGCTCATCGTCTGGATTTTCGCCATTCAAAGCCTGATGGTGCTGGCCTCGCTCGGTTCGTTCTACGTCAACAAAACCGTCAGCTACTCGCTTTACAACAACAAGAAGGACTTCAACTGGGAACAGCCGCTGACCAATCTGGTCTGGTTAACCTCGGTCGTGTCCATCGTATGCGCCTTTGTCGCAAGTTGGTTGTTGCTGCGTGACTTCACGGATGCCAGCGGCGCGGCCGACCCGAATCTGTGGTGGGTACTCGCCGGCATCATCTCCTGCGGCACGCTCGCCGGTCCGCTCATCATGGAGTTCACGAAAATCTTCGTCAGCACGACCTCCCAGCACGTTCAGGAAGTGACCGACGCCTCCGACCAGGGGGGTGCGTCGCTGAACGTTCTCTCCGGCCTGGTCGCGGGCAACTTCTCCGCCTTTTGGATGGGAATGGTCATCCTCGGTTTGATGTTCATCTCGTTTCTGTTTTCCTTGCACCCGGATTTCGTCGCTCTCATCCCAT
>DATJYM010000286.1:0-40241 GCA_035499615.1 Candidatus Acidiferrales bacterium
GGGCACAGGTACAGGCCGAGGACGGCGGGGAAATACGGCGGCTTGATGCGCGGATACGGCCGTTTGCCCTCGAGCGACTCGATGAGCCCGGTTTCCTCGCCGCAAATGTAAGCGCCCGCGCCGCGGTGAACATAAATCTCCAAATCGTAGCCGGTGCCCAAAATATTTTTACCGAGGAAATTTTTCGCGCGGGCTTCGGTCAGCGCCTGGTTCAAAAGCTTTGCGCCGTCGGGCATTTCACCGCGAATGTCGATGTAGGCCAGATGCACGTCGTTGGCGAAGCAGGAGATGATGGTGCCTTCGACCAACTGGTGCGGGTCTTTGTAGATGATCTGGCGGTCCTTGAACGTGCCCGGCTCGGATTCGTCGGCGTTGCAAATCAGGTAAACCGGCTTGCCGCTCTTGCGGTCAACAAAACTCCATTTCAGGCCGCACGAAAAACCCGCGCCACCGCGCCCGCGCAGGCCGGAGGTCATGACTTCCTGGCGGATTTGCTCCTGTGTAGAAAGCTTTTTGCCGTCGGGTAAGTCCTTCGGTTGCATAGCGAGCGCTTTCTTCAGCGCTTCATAGCCGCCGTGGCGCAAATAGCATTCGAGGTCGGGCGTGTAACCCGGCTGATCCGCGTATTTCAAAACCAATTTGTATTCCGAAGGCATGGTTAATTCCGTGAAACGTGAAACGTGAAACGTGAAACAAAGGCGCGGCTTGACTGGGCGGTTAAACCCTTTAGTCTGTCAAACGCTCCGGCTTGCCCGATGGTGTAACGGTAGCACAGCAGACTCTGGATCTGTTTGTCATGGTTCAAATCCATGTCGGGCAGCCAACGGCCATTTACGATTTTCGATTGACGATTTACGGTTTGCATTGGCTCACTTGCACCCCGCGACGATTTCATCCGCTTTCTGGTGGCTGACACCTTCGTAGAAGGCGTCGTTGCACATCATCACCGGCGCCGTGCCGCAACCGGCCAGGCATTCGACAAATTCGACCGTGAACTTTCCGTCTTTGGTCGTTTGCGGGCCGTGCGCCTGCGCGTCCAGGCCCAGTTTCTCGCAAAAATGTTTGTGCAGTTCATACCCGCCGCCGAGCGCACAGCTCAGCGTGCGGCAGACCTTGATCTGATATTTGCCCATCGGTTGCTGCCGGAGCATGGGATAAAACGTCACCAGCTCATAGACGTTGATGGGCTGCAGCTCGAGTTTCCGGGCCGTCCATTCCACGGCCTCCTGCGAAATCCAGCCGAATTGCCCCTGGATGGCATGCAATACCATGAGTGCGGCCGCGCGTTTCACCGGATAATGTGTGATCAATTCCTCCACCTCCGCCTCCAGTGCTGCCGGCGCAGCAAAACCGCTTTGGCGCTGGAGCGGATTCGGTATCGGTTCGGTGTGCGTCGCGCTCATTTATTTTAATTTCAGATATTCACCTTGTAACTCAAGGCATGCTCGTCGCCGGGTAACCCGCGAAATCCCCAGTTATGTTTCGGAGTTTCCGTAATCGTCATCTCCAGGTCATTTGGAGAAATGCCGCAATCCCGATGACAGCGTTCAAACAACAAACGAATCAATTGTTTCTTCGCCTCAACGCTTCGGCCTTCAAACATGCTGAATTCAAGAATCGTGTATTTCTCCGTCCGTCCGGCGGGATAATAAAAATCCGAACGCTCCAATGGAAAGAACCTATGCGCGCGCTTGTCCGGCGGATATTGCAACGCCTCCACGACGCACGAATGGATCGCATCCGAGAGCTTTTGCCTGATCGGGCCAAGCTGCTCCCGCAGTCCATAAATTTTTACCTGTGACATAATTTTCGGTTATCGGTCGCATTCTCCCATGACGAAATCGAGCGAACCAAGAATCGCCACCGTGTCGCTGATGAGACAACCGGGAAAAATCTTCGGAATAATGCTCAGATTGACGAAACTGGGCGACCGGATTTTCATCCGGTACGGCGTGCCGCCGCCTTTGCTGTAAATGTAGAAACCGAGTTCGCCCTTGGGATTTTCATGGCCGAAATAAACTTCGCCGGGCGGACAGTTCATGCCTTCGGTCACCAGCATGAACTGATGAATCAACTCCTCCATCTTCGTCAGCACCTTATGTTTCGGCGGTAAAACCACCTTTCCATCCGGGACATCGACCGGTTCGTGGGTCTGGTTTTCCGCGCCGCCGGGGATTTTTTCGATGCACTGACGCAAGATATGGACACTCTGGCGCATCTCCTCCATGCGGACGAGATAACGGTCGTAGCAGTCGCCGGTCGAGCCGACTGCAATTTCGAAATCCAAATCCTTATAGCAAAGATACGGCTGGTTTTTGCGCAAATCGTATTCAACGCCGCTGCCGCGCAGGTTCGGGCCGCTCAAACCGTAATCAACCGCGTCGGACTTTGAAATCACCGCGAGACCGCGGACCCGGTCCACCCAGATGCGGTTGCGCGTCAGCAGGACCTCGACTTCGTTGAGCGCGGGAATGAACTCGTCGCAAAACCTCCGGCATTGATCCAGCCACGTCGGCGGAATGTCGCGCATCAGGCCGCCGATGCGCGTGTAGCTCGTGGTAAACCGCGCGCCGCTGACGGCCTCGGCCAGGTTGTAAATTTTTTCGCGTTCGGTGAACGTGAGCAGGAAAACCGTCACTGCGCCCAGGTCCATCGCGAATGCGCCCAGGCCAAGCAAATGCGCCGAAATGCGGGCGAGTTCGGCACACATCACGCGGATATACTGGCAACGCGGCGGCAAATCCTTTTCGATGCCGAGCAGCTTTTCCACCGCGAGTGCGTAGGCGACATTGTTCGCCAGCGGCGCGAGGTAATCCAACCGGTCGGTGTAGGGAATAAACTGCGTGTAGGTCATGTTCTCGGCGATTTTTTCGTCGCCGCGATGCAAATAACCCACGTCCGGATCGGCCTTGGTTATGACTTCGCCGTCCAGTTCCAGCACGATGCGCAACACGCCGTGCGTGGCCGGGTGCGACGGTCCCATGTTCAGGACCATCTTGTCGCCCGGCGCGTCCTGAAGCTCTTCCGCCGCCTGCGCGGTGCGTGCGGCCGAATCACGAAACTGAATGTCTTGAACCGAGGCCATTAAAATTATACTTGGGGATTGCGAACGCGTGGTTCGCGGTGGGTGGCGTCCCCGCCGCCGGACACCGTAACAAACGGTCCGCCTTCGAGCGGCGCCGGTTTGGTGAACGCCACGCCGGGCAACTCGCTGGGTTTGCCGGCCAACGGAAAGTCCTTGCGTAGAGGGAAATACGGATAGCCTTCCCACATCAAAATCCGGCGTAAATCCGTATGCCCGTTAAACCGGATGCCCATCATGTCGTAGATTTCGCGCTCGTGCCAATTGGCCGTGTTCCAGACACCGGTGACGCTCGGCAACTCGGATTTTTCCTCACTCACATCCGTCTTGAGCCGCACTTCGCAGCCGTGCATCAACCCGCGCAGATGGTAAACGACCGTCCAGCGCGGGTCGTCGCCGTAATGGTCGAGACTGCTGATGTCCACAAGGTAATTGAAATCCAGGTCGCTTTTCGCGTAGCGACAGACCTCGGCAATCCGCTCCGCGTCGGCAACCTTGAGGGTGACTTCGCCGCGAAACTCCGCCGGTTCGGAGACTAAGTCGCCGAATCTTACCTTGATCTTCCTTGCTTGTTCCAGTGCCGTCACCATTCTAGAAAACAGGCCACGGCGGGAAACCAGTTGAAGCGGGTTTCAAGAATTCCTTGTTCATCCGTGGTTTAAATTAAAATTCAGGCTCCCGCCTTGGGTTCGTGATGCAGCGCTCTGACGGCCGTGAGCTCCTGCAGCACCGGCTGGGTGCTGATTTTGTCCTGCAATTTCATCAGCGCATCGAGGACGGCTTCGGGCCGGGGCGGGCAGCCGGACACATAAACGTCCACCGGGATGATATGGTCCACGCCCTGGAGCACGGCGTAGCTGCGATACATGCCGCCGGTCGAGGCGCAGGCGCCCATGGCGATGACCCATCTCGGCTCGGGCATCTGGTCATAGATGCGCTTGACGCACGTGGCCATTTTGTAAGTGACGGTGCCCGCCACGATCATGCAATCCGCCTGCCGGGGAGAAAACCGCATGACTTCGGAGCCAAAACGGGAAATATCGAACCGGCTGGCGCCCGCCGCCATCAATTCGATGGCGCAACACGCCAGACCCATCGGCATCGGCCAGACGGAATTTTTCCGAAACCAGTTCAGTGCGGCGTCCACCCGGGTGAGAATCATATCCCCCTCGATCTTGGAGTCGTAACCGATTTCGGTGTTGGTGCGCATAAACCTTATTTGCCAAAAAACCAGCAAAATCAACGTAATGGCTGCCTGCAACCGGGGCAAGCAAATTTGTGATTTTTTTCACAAAGGTCCAAAAGTTCACCGGAAATTAACACGGCCGGTCGTGGCGGCCGTGCTACAACTTGCGCTTGTGAGCGGCGGCGGTTTGCGTAGAATTAAGAAACGCCATATGCGTGCGCTTCACGAATGATGAAAACTTTTGCCGAATTGAATTTCCCCGGGCGGCTCATCGCGGTCGAGGGCCTCGATGGATCGGGCAAGTCCACCCAGATTTACCTGCTCAAACGCTGGCTCGAAGCGGAGGGGATCAAGGTTTATTTCAGCGAATGGAATTCGTCCGAGCTGGTGAAATCCGCCACCAGCAAGGGTAAAAAGCGCGAATTGTTGACGCCGACCACGTTCAGCCTCATTCACGCCACGGATTTTGGCGACCGCTACGAACGCCATCTGCTGCCGTTGCTGCGAGCGGGTTACGTCGTGCTCTGCGACCGCTACATTTTCACCGCGTTCGCGCGCGACGTGACCCGCGGCTGTCCGCCGGACTGGGTCCGCGGCATCTACAATTTTGCAGCGTTGCCGGACATTGTTTTCTTTTTCAAAGCCGACCTGGAGGTATCGCTCAACCGGATTCTGGAAGGCCGGCCCAAGCTGAAATTTTTTGAGGCCGGGATGGATTTGAGGCTTTCGGCTGATCCCTATGAAAGTTTTCGCATCTTTCAGGGCCGCATTCTGGAGCAGTATATGGCCATGAGTGGCGAGTTCAAATTCATGGTCATGGACGCCAACCAGAATGTCGAAAAACAGCAGGCCATCGTGCGCAAGATCGTGGCCGAGCGAATCAATCTGGCACGGTTCCGCCGCCGCCGCCCGCTGCCGTTGCCGCCGCCCATTCAGCCGGACACCAAAGTGAAGGAAATCGAGGAGGACCTGGCCGCATGAAGAAACCGACCGCGACTCCCGAAGGCGCCAAAAAATCCCGCCGCTATTACGGGCATGGCATTCCCCGCTTTCCGGTGGAAGAATTATTGGGCAAGTTGATCGTGGTCGAGGGCGCCGACGGTTCGGGCCGTTCCACTCAGATTGCGCGGCTGGTCGACTGGCTGGAAACCTGCGGGCACGCGACGGTCCAGGTGGGGTTGAAACACTCCACGCTGGTCAGTTCCGAACTCGCCAAGGCCCAAGAGGGAAATATTTTGAGCCGGACGACCCTCAGCCTGTTTTACGCCACCGACTTTGCCGATCAGTTGGAAAACATGATTTTGCCCGCGCTCAAGGCCGGGTTTATCGTCCTGTCAGACCGCTATATTTACACCCTCATGGCGCGCGACATGGTGCGCGGCATGGACGATCTGTGGCTGAAAAACTTGTACGGCATCGCACTCGAACCCGACGCGGTGTTTTACCTTTCCGTCGAGCCCCAGGAACTGGTGCAGCGTAATCTGGCTAAAAATGCGGCGCTGGATTATTGGGAAAGCGGCATGGACCTCGGCCTGTCGCGCGACATGTTCGACAGCTTCCTGAAATATCAGACGGCGATGCAGGTGGCGTTCCGCCAGTTGCGCAAGAATTACGGTTTTACCGTGGTGGACGGCAACCGCCCGGTCAGCTCCATCACCAAGGAATTGCGCAAAAAAATCCGCGCGCTGCTCGTGGACAAATAAAATCGTTCAAGCACCGGGTTCACCCGCGGGCGGTGGAGGGACATCATTCGTGGCGGGCGGCGGGGTATTATTATGGGCCGGACCGTGCGGTGCGAATTGCCGGACCATGGTATCGAACTCTTTCTGCTGTTCGGTTGTCAGTTCGGCCCGGATGCGCTGATGAACCTGCTCCATTTCCTGGCGCCAAATTTCCCGGTTCTTTTCCTGGCCTTCGGCTACGATTTTGGAAATCGCCGCGTGTTGCTCAGGCGTCAGCTTTAGCACCTTGTCGAGGTGTCCAATGAAGGCTCTCCGCCACGTTTCCGGTGAACGGGGTGCCGGTAAGGTCCGGTGTTCGTGAACCACGTGGTCCACCAGCAGGCCGCCGGTCAAAACGCCCGCGCCAAAAATCACCAGGACTGCTGGAATGACTTTCCACGAGTTCATTGGAGCTGGCCGCTCTGATCCACCGCCGCCAACAGCGTGTTTTCAAAATTCTGTGAGAGATCCTCATCGCCGGTACCGGTGGCTGGATTAAAAAAAGCCCAGATACCGAGCATGAGGGCGATGGCCAGGCACGGAATGGCGGCCCGCCACAACCCGCGCACCCATAAAACCGGAATGTTGGCCACGGGCTGTGCCGCCAGCAACGCCGTCACGCGCTTTTCGAACGCGTACGGCACACCCTCTCCCGGCGGGTTTGCCCGGGCGGCGGAGATCAATTTCTTATGCAGTTCAGCCGGGTTCATACATGCCTGATCGGTTAGACGCCCTCTGGCGGCGCCGGGTTACAGGTACCGGTCTTTGGGCAGTCTGGCCAGAACTTTTCGCATCTCCCGGCGGGCCCGGAACGCACGCACTTTTACCAGGGGGACCGACCAACCGGTCAGGGCGGCAACTTCCTTGACCGACCGGTCCTCGATTTCCAGCAACGTGATGATCAGCCGCGCCGGCGGGGAAAGCCGTTCCAGTACACGAGTCACCAGCAAGCGCGCGGCCTCGGCGTTTTCAGAAGCGGCTTCCGGTTGCGCCACAAAGCCCTCCAGCCAGTCGCACTCGGGTTCGGTCAAATCCGAGAAGGTGGATTCCCGGTTGCGCTGGTGCCCGCGCAGGAAGTCGTAGCACGTCCGTACCGTCAATCGCATCAGCCAGTGTTCAAACGGCGCTTCGCCCCGGAAACTTGCGAGCCGGCCAAAGGCCTTGAGCCAGACTTCCTGGGCGATGTCCTCGACTTCGCTTTCGCGCCGCGCATAACGGCGGGCGGTGGCGAATACCCGCGGGGAATATTTTCGGACCAGCGGCTCGAAACTCTCGGCGTCTCCGGCCAGCACGGCGGCAATCAACTCCGCTTCGGTTCGTTCCATTGGGCGCAAATTGCCAGAAACGGAATCGCGGCTGAAGGCAAAAGCCGGCGGCTGGGGGGATTCAAGGCCGGGTGATGTGAAGCGCAGCTTCCAGTTCGTTGGAGAATTGTTTGACGGCGGCGGTGATTTTTGGCGGCTGCTCCAGCAGGCTGGCCAGCATCCGCTCGGCGGTTTCAGGCCGGCGGCGGAGCAGCTCGACACTCGCCATAATCAGGGCGACGTAATTGTTGACGTCGTGACGCGCGTCGGCGAGCTTCCGGTTCAGCTCGCCGATCTGTTCCACGCTTAAAGTGACCGGCTCGGTTGGCAGTGACATTGACGGAATAATCGCCCAAGGTCGGGTGAAAGCAAGCGGCTTTCTCCCCGGTTAAACCGAATCCTCTTTGGAATCTAGCGCGTAAACCCGAACCCGATGTGTCATAACTGCTGAAGCAATTGGAGCGAGCGAAGGGATTCGAACCCTCGACACTCACGTTGGCAACGTGATGCTCTACCAGGCTGAGCTACGCTCGCTTCCCGAAAGCGGAAAGCCAGCTTAGGGAAATATCCCGAAATGGCAAGCCCGTTTTCAGGCTGGTTTGGGAGCACTGATGGCCAGCGTCGAGCGAATCACCTTCAGCAGATCGTCGTGGTTGATCGGTTTGTGAAAGAAGGCCACCGCGCCGCTGGCCATGGCGCGTTCCTTGTTTTTCACGTCATCCCCGCCGGTGATGATGATAATGGGAATTTTCCGGGATTCATCCACGCGATGGAGCCATTCCATGATCCGGAATCCGTCCCACGGCACGCCAGCCACGTCCGGCGGAAAAGTGATATCCAGCAGAATCAAATCCGGCTTCTCCATGCGCACGATGGACATGGCTTCCGCGCCGTCCTGCGCCGTCGCCACCCGATAACCTGCCCCCTTCAATTTGAGACAGATGGTCTTGACGATCACCTCGTTGTCATCCACCACCAAAATTTTCGCGGCCGCGCTGGCTGGCTGTTCCGGTGCATCGACACTCATAGGTGACCTTTGCGCATCTGGCTTTTTATCAGCCAAAAACGGAATTTTCAATTTCACATCCGTGTTACCAGCAGGGTCTGTACCAAAAAAGGGCACTGACGCAAATAGAATTTATGCGTTTTGACTTCGGCCGGGGACTGTCTGCTAGACTGCGGCCGTGAGCAACGTCTTTTACGCTCCAGGCCAACAGCGCGCCGCGAAGGTCAATGACCTTTTTGCCGCGATTGCACGGCGTTATGACCTGCTGAACGACTTGCAAAGCTTTGGCCTGCACCGGCATTGGAAGCATCAGGTCGTTGCACTTGCCGCCCTCCGGCCCGGCCAGCGCGCGCTCGACGTCTGCTGCGGCACGGGCGACATCGCCCAGGCCCTGGCCCGGGGTGGCGCGGAAGTGACCGGCCTTGACTTCAGCCGTGCCATGCTCGACATCGCCATAGCCAGAGGTCGGAGGTCAGAGGTCGGAGGTCAGAGGCCGGAAGTCAAGAATCCGTCTTCCGTTATCCGTCCTCCGGCTTTTCTTCAGGGCGACGCGCAGCAACTTCCTTTTCCCGACAACTCGTTCGATGCCATCACCGTCGGCTACGGATTGCGCAATCTGACCAATTGGGGAACCGGCCTGAGCGAAATGCTGCGAGTGGCCAAACCCGGCGGGCGTCTGGTGGTGCTGGATTTCGGGAAGCCCCCGAACGCCCTGTGGCGTGCGATATATTTCACCCACTTGAAAATGACCGTGCCGCTCCTGGGCTGGCTGTTCTGCGGAAACGCGGACGCCTATGCCTACATCCTCGAATCACTGAAACATTATCCGGCACAGGAAGGTGTCGCGGCGAAGATGCGGGAACTGAACCTGTCCAACGTGCGGGTCGTCAACCTGCTCGGCGGCGCCATGGCCATTAATTACGGGGAAAAGCCAAAATGATTTCACGCGCTTGTCGCGCTGATTTGTCGCGCCGAATTCCGATGAAGGAGGAAGCGGAGCGAAGGCGGAAAGGACGCGAATTGAATTTGCAGCCCGTCCGAGTGTTAGGCGGCGTCATGGCCGTAACACGATGTCCATCGTCTTCGCGGTCATCATCATCATTTTGCCGTTTGGCCGCAGAGTCTGGCTCTCCCAATCGTTAAGGGTAATCTTTACGGAGTTCCCATCCGGGCCTTGTGACAAGGTAGCCGTCTCGGATGTAATCGTCGTCTTTAGTCCGTCGGGCGACTTCGCCGCAATGCGAATGCCATAAGGGTAGATGTCCTCATACCTCGGACATGCAAAATAGAACCATTACTCCACAGGTTGTCCTTGCCGGCCTCGACTCGCTTTGCTGCAGGAACATGCGATGCAGCGTCTCTGTGCGAGTAACCGTAAAGGAGGAATGCTGCTACAAGGATGGTGGATGTGGTTTTCACAGATACCGGGTCGCCTAAGAATTAATGGACTTCTGGTTTTGCGGCCCACCCCTTTCCATAATAAGAATCTTACTTCCCACCCAGCCGGATGGTCATCCCCTCTCGGGCGGCGTCCACCTTCAATTTCGCCCGTTGCCGGGTCACGAGCTGGCGAGCGTGCTGGAGAAAGGCGTCCACCTGTTTATCGCTGCGTTCCGGGTCGTGGTGAAACAGGCACAGTCGTTTCACCTTTGCCGCCAGCGCCAGCGCCACCGAGTCGTCCACACAGCCATGGCCCCAACCGGCGTGCCGTTCGTACTCCATCGCGTCGTACTGCGAGTCGAGGATCAATACGTCCGCGCCGTTGAGAAATTTAATCATTTCCTGGTCCTCGCCTCCGGGCCGGGGTTCGCTGTCGGGAAAATAGGCCACCGACCCGCGTGGGGTGAACAGCCGGTACCCGACGCACAGGCCGGGATGATTCGCGCGTTGGGCCCGCACCTGGACGGCGCCGATTTTGAAATCATATTTCTTGAGTTCCTCGATTTCGATGTTGCTGGGCAATTTGTTGAACGGCACCGGAAAGTAGGTGCTTTCCATCTGGCCGGTGAGCACGCTGACCAATCCCTTGCGCGCGCCTTCACAACCCAGAATGCGCAGCCGGCAGCGGGAATGGTAAATCGGCCCGAAGAACGGCAGACCTTGAATATGGTCCCAATGCGTGTGGGTAAGGAGCAAGGTCAGGTTGAGCGGCTGGTTTTTGAATTCCGCCAGGAGGGACTGGCCGAGCGCCCGCAGGCCCGTGCCCGCGTCGAGGATGATGATTTCGCTGCCGTTCCGGATTTCCGCGCAGGAAGTATTTCCGCCAAAATGCACCGTCTTCGGTCCCGGTGTCGGAATCGAGCCGCGCACGCCCCAGAATTTCACGCATGTGGCGGTGTTAATGCCCGAAATCTAACCCGCATCAGGCCAAAAAACAAATGGCAAAACACCCTGAGGGCGCTCAAAATCATGTCGGTCCGGCCGGACAAATCCTGCTGGAGGATATTCCGTCAGATTTGCGACGGCCAAACGAAATGAAACCGCGACCCGAGACAACCGCGGCCAGAGATGGCGGGGGAAGGGATCGCGTCCGGTTGTTCCTGCGAACCCCGACCGCTTTCAGCATCGTATTGTTCCTGCTGACCACTTGCCTGTTTCTGCCAACCGTCAGGAATGATTTTATCAACCTGGACGATCCCATTTACGTTGTCGAAAACGTTCATGTAAACCAGGGGCTGACGTGGGCAGGCGTGGAATGGGCGTTGCGGGCCACCGCGGGTGGCATCTGGCTTCCCCTGACCTGGCTTTCTCACATGCTGGACTGCCAGCTTTACGGGCTGAAACCCTGGGGACATCACCTGACCAATGTATTGCTTCACGCCGTCAACACGGTTCTGGTTTTTTTGTGGGCGCGCCGGATGACGGGTGCGACCTGGCGGAGTTTTTTTCTCGCGGCGTTCTTCGGCCTGCACCCTTTACGGGTGGAATCGGTGGCCTGGGTGGCGGAACGAAAAGATGTGCTGAGCGGGCTGTTTTGGCTGTTGACGTTATGGGCTTATGTGGAATTCGTCAAAAACTCTCAAACCCGTGCTTACGGAGCAAAATATTTTTACGCGTTGGCGCTGGCATTTTTTGTCTTTGGTCTGATGGCCAAGCCCATGCTGGTAACGCTGCCTTGTGTTTTTTTGCTGCTGGACTACTGGCCATTGGACCGGCTGAAGAGCGGAAAAAATATTGGGCGGCTGATGGTCGAGAAATGGCCATTCTTCCTCCTCTCGGCGGCGGCCAGTATTGTCTCTTTCTCGGTTCAAGATCAAAATAAGGCAATCGTTTGGACATCGGCCGGTTTCAGAATCGAAAATGCGGTCGTGTCCTATGCCCGCTATATCGGCAAAACATTTTGGCCGGAAGACCTCTGCGTTTATTATCCCAGTCCGGGTTATTGGCCGTTGGACATGGTCTTGTTGGCGGTGTTGCTGCTGGCCGCTGTTTCCCTGGTTTGCCTTCGGCTGCGGCGGCAACATCCTTATTTGCTGTTCGGCTGGTTGTGGTTTCTGGGAACCCTGGTGCCCGTCATCGGGCTGGTGCAGATTGGCCAGCAAGCCCTGGCCGATCGCTACACCTACATCCCACAAATCGGGCTGATGTTCTGTCTGGTCTGGGGTGCGCAGGAGCTGGCCAAGTCATGGAAATGGCAGGGACTTATCCTGTCTGTTGTGGCGATGACGGCCATCATTGCCTGCATGACACTGACCTGCCGGCAAATCACCTGGTGGAAGGACAGTGAAACGTTGTTCCGACGTGCCACGGCTGTTACGGAGAGAAATATTTTAGCCCACATTGATCTCGGTGTGGCGTTATGTGACGCCGGACGTACGGACGAAGCCATCGAACAATATCACGTGGCGTTGCGCTACAACCCGGACGATGCTTTGGCTCACGATGACCTCGGTGTCGCATTGAAGCGGAAAGGAGACCTTGCCGGGAGCATCCGTGAGTATCAACAAGCCCTGCAGCTCCAGCCGGACCTCGCCGACGCCCACATGAATCTGGGAATGGCTTTGAGCCAGGCCGGCAGCAATAATGAGGCCCTGGCCCAACTTCAACAGGCCCTGATTCTAAACCCCGAAGCCGCCGTTGCCCACAGCGCCCTAGGCAATGTCCTGAACCAACTGGGCCGGCCTGACGCAGCCGAGAGCCAGTACAAACAGTCCTTGCGGCTGAAACCCGACTCTGCCGAAGTTTACAACAGCCTTGGGGTCACCCTGGGGCGCCTGGGAAAACAGGACGAGGCGGTTCGGCAACTGCGGGAAGCCGTCAAACTGGCCCCGGAGTCCAGCGATTTTCATTACAATCTGGGCAACGCGCTCGTTCGCACCGGCGATCTGGATGGGGCGATTGAACAGTTTCAGGCGTCGCTTGAACTGAAGCCACAGGAAGCGGATGCGCACAACAACCTGGGCGCGGTTCTCCTCCGGAAAAAACGCGTGAACGAAGCCATGTTACAATTTCAGGAAGCGTTGAAATTAAAGCCTGACTTCGTTGACGCACAACGCAATCTGGCGGCTGCGTTGCAAATCCAAAATGCCACGCCTCAAACTACAACGAGTCCTCCCTCACCCTGACACGCGAAATACCTTGCGTGTTTGCGGGACTTTTTTAGGATGATGTTCTTTGGAGGGTTGGTAGCTCAGTCGGTAGAGCAGTGCCCTTTTAAGGCATTGGTCCAGGGTTCGAGTCCCTGCCAACCCACCAGTCTTTGCTCGGAGCAACGTGGAGAGCGAAGACTGCCGCGTCGAAACGCAGTGAAGACGGGTATAATTTTTGGTGGAGCGAGCGCCCTCGCGAGCCGGCTCGTCGGTAGCCTCGCCCCACCAGATGGTGCCACTGCCGACTCTCGTTCCGGGCAATGATCTGGCAAACGGTTTATGGGCCGCACTTATCTCTTCGAATGTTCCAAATGCGGTTATCGTGCCCGGGTGTCGGGCAGCGCCGATCGCGGCCGGCATATCGTCGTCCAAACCATCCTGTGCGCCGAATGCAAGGAGCTCTATGACGCGGTGATCGCCTTCAAGCCGTCGGCACACTGGGAATTTCATCCAAGAACGGCACCGAAAATCGCCGCGTTGCTGAACCGCCTGCCGCCCCGCGGCGTGCGCCCATGGATTAAATGGAAACCGGTCTGTCCCATTTCCCCGCGCCATCGGATTCGGTTGTGGAAACAACCCGACAAATGCCCGAAGTGCGGAAGCTTCCTGGAGCCGGGCGCGATTCCTTTTCGCCGCTGGGATTAATGGTTCTAAGGAACGACCACGCGCAATCGTTCGCGCGCCACGGAAAAGGTGGCCGGCAGATTTCCCGCCCATTCGCCGTCGAGTTCCAACGACGCAGAAGCGTCGCCGGTCAGTTCAAAAACAGACGTGCGAAACCGTTGCACGGAGCCGGTGGGTAATCTTCGCCGCGCGAGCAGCGCGCCGCCGCAACGCAACAAGCTTGGCCAGGTCGCACGTGACAAAACGCAAATCTCCAGCAGCCCGTCACGCAGATCCGCCTGTGGGAAAACTTCGAACGGCCCGCCATAAAAACGCCCATTGCCAACCAGGATTAATTCGCCCGTGGCGTTCCGGCCGTCAACCCGGGCGGTAATTTGGGGCAGCCGGCCGCGCAACGCCTTGGCCCCGGCAACGACGTAGGCCAGCGGCCCGAATTTCTTCTTATGCCACCAGTTCACCAGTTCAATGGCGCGCGCGTCCAGGCCCGCGCCGGCGAGCTGGATGAAATGTTGCCGTCGCGGAACACCGTTGGCCGAAAAATCCACGCACGGCAGATCCAACCGCGCTTCGCGCCCGCGCTGCAAGGCTTCCCACGCCCGTTCGATTCGCAACGGCAGTCCGATCTCTCGCGCAAAAACATTCACCGTGCCGAGCGGCAACACGCCGAACTGCGCTCGTGCAAAACCGTCCGGCGCGTCGCCGATGCCGTTGAGTACTTCGTTCACCGTGCCGTCGCCGCCGGCGGCCACAATGAGTTCAAAACCATCGGCCACCGCTTCCGTGGCCAGCCGGCGTGCATCCCCGGGGATGGTGGTGGCTTTCAGGGCGCCCCGGGAGGCGATTTCATCCAGGTGCCGGCGGAAATGCCTGGCCTTGTCGCCACGCGCCGCTGGATTGAAGATGACGCAAGTCCGCACGCGATAAATGATTTGGGCGGAGGAGTGGTTAGTCGAGGAGAAAGCGAGGCGTTTGCTTGCGCTGCGGGCGTGATTTTACGAAACTCGGAATCATGAACGACGTGAGAGAATGGAAGATTCCCAAGTGGCCGTTCCTGCTCGGCAACGCCTTGTTGCTCGCGTTCGCGTATTTAATCGTCTGGAAATCACCGCATCCGATTTCCAAATGGGAAATCCTTGCGTGCTTCGCCGCCGCCGCACTCGGCGCCATACTGGGGATTCTCCCTTTCCTGCTGGATTATCGCGCGATGGGCACGGCCCTTCAGGTCAATGCGCTCGGCGCGGTGGCCGATAAAATCCGGGATCTGGAAAAACTCGCCGCGCAAATCACCACCGCCACGAATCAATGGGAAGTTGTCCAGGCCCAGGCGGACAAGACCGCCGCCGGGGCCAGACAGATGGCCGATAAAATGGGCGCGGAGGTCCGCGAATTCTCCGAGTTTATGCAGAAGATGAGCGACACCGAGAAGACCGCGCTCCGGCTGGAGGTTGAAAAGATGCACCGCGGCGAAACCGAATGGCTGCAGATGCTCGTGCGCGTTTTTGATCACATTTTTGCGCTCCACGCCGCCGCCATCCGTTCCGGCCAGCCACAGTTGGCCGAGCAAATCACCCATTTCCAGAACGCCTGCCGCGACACGGTCCGCCGAATCGGCCTCACGCCGTTCGTCGCCGAACCGGGTGAAACCTTTGATTCCGTCCGGCATCAGGTCGCTGATTCTAAAAACGAACCGGCGGAAGGAGCGGTCGTCGGCGAGACCATCGGCTCGGGTTATAATTTTCAGGGGAAACTTTTGCGTCCGGCCATCGTGCGTTTGCGTGAGGCCGGTGTGCCCGCGCCGCCGCTGGCTTCGGTTCCCTTGCCGGCCAGGGAAAACAAGGCGGGCACTAACGAAGATGAACTTCCACTCGGTCCGCCGGATTGATTATTGGACGGGGACACCCTGCCGCGGCGTCCAGAAAGCGCAGCAGAGATTGTCACAAAACTCAGTGTTTGCCTCCTCGCCCCGGCCTCTCCTCCATTTCATGGCGTCCGTACCCGGTCTTTACACCTGGAAGAGAGGGAGACGAATGCTGTGTTCTTCAGTTTTGAGACAGTCACAGCGCTCCGTCCCTGCCATTAAATGTTCACCGTCTTTCGCGCGGCGAGAAAATGCAGCCAGCAGTTGGTGACGGGCCGCGAGTAGATTCGCGACATCGCCGCCACGTAGAGTTTCAGTTGGGGTTCGTAGAGCCGTCTTCGCTCAACCAGTTCCCGGGGCTTGATTTCATCGGTTTTGAAATCCACCAGCCATATCTCTTCGGGAAGCAGTACCACCAAATCTGCCACGCCCTGCACCACCACAAATTCATCCCCCAATCCCGGCGGCGTTTTTTCGCCGATGATGGTGTCCACTTCCGCCGGACTGAATTTTGCGGTGAACGGCAGTTCGCGTTGGACCCGCTTCCGCTGAGCCAGAATTCTTCTTCCGACCGGCGAAGCCCAGAACGCCGTAATGTTCGCCAGATCGAGCGCCGCGACTTCGTCGGCCGACAGAATCTTTTCGCGCTGCAAACGGTTGGCTTCGGTTTTGAGCGATTTCGCGTGGCCGGCATTATCCAGGGAGAAATACTCGAGAAATTTATGGTGCGCCGTGCCAACGGCCGCCGCGCTCAACGGCTGATGGCTGATGGCCGATGGCGGACTTGAACGCGAAGGCCGGCGTCGTTTTCCAGGAATCCGCTCTCCCAAAAGGGATGGAGTTTGAAACAACAGCTCTGCTTCATCGTCCAGTTCTTCCGCCCGACGGCGTAACGCCGTCACCGAAGATTTGGCTGCGCGCCGGGTGGCGGCGTCGAATTGGTATTCCCATAGCAACATTGCGCGCAACCGTGCCGCCGTGATGTCGTCCAGCGCAGGGATGGCAGTTTCCGATTTTCGATCTCCGGTTTCCAATTCTTTGCCTGACGCTTCAACATCTTCAATCCGCCATCGCAAAAGCGGCAGTTCATTTTTTCTCCCGCCGGGAGGGGCGGCATCCTGTCGGCGTGCTGCCGTTTCTGTCGAAGGATTCGCCGGCACGATGCCGGCGCTCCCGGTCATATTTTGGATTCGAAACCACATTCCCAGCCAGTCCGCGTAACTTTTTGCCGCGACGACGGCCTGGGGGGTTATGGCCTCTGGTTTTAACCAGTGCGATTTCCAACGATTTTCCGAAACCGTGGCGGTGAGGATTAACGTGTCGCGGGCACGGGTCATGGCCACGTAGAGCAACCGCAGTTCTTCACCGCGCTGTTCACGGCGCTGGCGCCGTTGTGCGAGCCAGTACGGCAGACTCGGATAAGGCCGGCCCGTCGGCGGCGGTTTGACACGCGGGCAGATGCCAAATTCTTCGTCAAACATGATTTCCCCGCGCAGATCCTGTTCATTAAACGGTTTGGCCAGATCCGCCACGACCACCACTGGAAATTCCAGGCCTTTGCTCTGGTGAATGCTCATCAGCCGGACGGCATTTTCCTCCGTGGCCGTTGGCACCTCCGGTTCGGCTTCGGCCGCCTGTTGGGCCTCGATGAATTTCAAAAAACGGAACAGGCCCTGGCGCGGGAATTGATCGAACCGTTGCGCGAGGCCGAGGAACTGCTCGACGTTCACCTGCCGTTGTGCGCCACGTGGACGGGACCGCAGCCAATCGGTGTAATGTGTCTCGGACAGCACGGTTTCCAGGCATTGCGACAAAGACACCTGCCGTGACACCTGGCGCCAGCGGGAAAATCGCTCGAGGAATGTTCCAATTTTCTGACGCAGTTCCTTCCCCGCTCCGTGGTCCGCATGCTGCGCTCGATTCAGCGCCGTCCAGAAATGAACGTTCTTCGCGGCCAACCGAATCGTCGCCAGTTCGTCGAGCGACAAGCCGGCCAGTGGCGAACGCAGCACGGCAATCGCGGGTATGTCCTGCAACGGATTGTCGAGCAACCTGAGCAGACTCAGCAAATCGGCAATTTCCGTGCTGTCGTAAAATCCGCCGCGCTCCACCACCAGCGGTACCCCGGCGCGTTCGAACTCCTTCGCATACGCCTCGGCCTTGTTTGCCGGCGCGCGCAACAGCACCGCCATGTCGCGCCATGCCACCGCCGAATCGGTGCGCTTGGCCTCGTCCCAAATCTGATGGCCTTGCCCGACCAGTTCGCGCAACCGGCGGGCCACCAGCCGCGCCTCTTTTTCGGCTTCTTCCAGCTCCCCCCAATCGCCGTCGCCGGAATCGTCCTCCGCCGGGGTGCTGTCTCCGCTCCCTTTGAATCGCAGCAGCAATTCCGCGCGGGGCGAGGGGTTTTGCGCCAGGCCAAGCGTCGCACGCTGCTCCGGCGCGCCGAACTGCAGCCGTGCTTCCGTGTCGTAACCCACACCGCCGATGTCCTCGCGCATGGCCAGTTCGAAAAACGAATTTACAAAACCCAGCAAGCTTTCGCGGCTGCGGAAATTTTCCGTGAGTGGAATCGTCCGACCATTTTCTCCACGCCAGGCTTTGGCGTAGTCCCGGAAAATTGTCGGATCGGCCAGCCGGAAACGATAAATGCTCTGTTTTACGTCACCGACCAGAAAACGATTTGTTTGGTGGGGCGAGCGTCCTCGCGAGCCGTCAGCCGATTCAAGCCCGGCCATGTTCGACGGCTCGCCGGTCGTCTCGCCCCACCGTTCCTCGCGGCTCAATGCCTGGATGATTTTGTCCTGTGCGGCGTTGATATCCTGATATTCGTCCACGAAGACAAACCGGATTTTTTGCCGCCAGCTTTCGGCGACGGCGGTCGGTTTGCCGGTGGTGGAATCCCGGAGCAGTTTCAAGGCGAATTGTTCGAGGTCATGGAAGTCCAGCACGCCGTCGGCGCGCTTGCGTTCGGCGAATTTTTCCCCGAATTGCTGCGTCAGTTGGAGAAGTGCGCTCATGTGACCACGGACCCAGTCCCAATCCTCGGCCAGCGGCTCGCGGCGGCCTTTCCCCGGCATGAGTGACTCCAAAAACGCGGCGGCGGCAAAGAAATCTTTGAGTGGTTCGCGGACCGCAGTTTTTTTGCGCGCCGGATAATTTTCATCCACCACCAGGATTTCCCCCAGAACTACGGCAGCCTGTTTGCTGGAGGAATCGTCCGGCAACTTTTGCAGAATCTCCAGGCATTCGGCGGCCTTCTCATTTCCAGATGGAACGCCGGAGGCCGGCGCTCCAAGTTTTTCCAAAACCGGCAGCCATTCCTCGCGCCAGCCGGCGATGGCATCGCGCAGCCATTCGCGCCATTCGGCCGGCTCCGGTGAGGCGAACCGCGTTATTTGCCCCGCGAGCCACCGGTCGGCGTCAGGCCGGGTTTGGGCGTATTGATGCAGCCGCAGCAACGTGGCACGGATGGGCCGCTCATCGCCGTTGCCGTAAATCTGAATGAGGTTTTGCGCGGCGACGGAAAGCCCGGTTTGCCCGGCGTAATGCGATTGGAACTGTTCGTCCATGGTTTCCTCGGCGAGCAGGCGGGTTTCGCCGGGGTCGAGCACGGTCAGTTGCGGGTCGAGGCCGAGTTCGTAGAAATGCTCGCGCACCAGCCGCAGACAGAAGCTGTGCAGCGTGCCGATGGGCGCGGTGTCAAACAACGCCAATTGTTCGGCGAGATGCTGGTTGAGAGTCGAGCCGTCTTCTCCCGCCATGGCGGAACTCGGCGCGCCCGGCCGTTGTGAGTTGAGGGTTTCTTGCAGTACGGCGCGGAGGCGTTGCTTCATTTCCGTGGCCGCCGCCTCGGTGAAGGTGACGACCAGGATTTCGTCGAGTGAGGCGCGTTCCCGGCTAAGGCAATCCAGGCAACGGGCGATGAGCGTGTGGGTTTTACCCGTGCCCGCGCCGGCCATGACCAGCACGTTGCCACGTGCTTCAACCGCCTGTTGTTGCGACGGCGTAAGCGAATCTTTTTGGGCGCGCGCGGATTCCATCTGCGGAAATTTTAACCACAGATGGACACAGATGAAACAAGGATTAGTCGCGCAGAGAGCGCGACCCGAAAGCCCGGATTTATTTTATTTTGTTATATGATTTTCGAAGAACACAGAATAAAGTCAGCTCATGTCCAGCAGCCTCAGACTGAAGGACCAACCGGTCAGCGAACGGCCGCGCGAACGGCTCGTCGAACACGGCGCGGACGCCTTGAGTCATGCGGAATTGATCGCGATTTTGCTCCGTACCGGTTTGAAGGGTGCGAATGCGGTCGAAATCGGCCGGCAACTTTTGCAGAAGTTCGGCACTCTACAAGCGCTGGCACGAGCCTCGGTGGAGGATTTGCGGAGCGTCAAGGGCATCGGGCGCGACAAGGCGGTGACGTTGATGGCGGCGTTTGCCCTGGCGCGCAAGATGGCGGAGGAGTTGCAACGCGAATCGCCCGTGCTCGACAATCCCGAAAACGTGGTCCAGCTGTTGCGCGGGAATAATCTGGTGAAGAACGTGGAAACGCTTCAGGTGCTGCTGCTGAACACGCGCCGACGGCTGATTCGCGTGGCCGAAATCACCGAGGGCACGCTGGACACCATCCTGGTCCATCCGCGCGAGGTATTCAAGGCTGCCATCACCGCCAACGCCGCCGCGGTGGTGCTGGCGCACAATCATCCCAGCGGCGATCCCACGCCGAGCGAGGCGGACATCAAGGTGACGCGCGATTTGATCCGCGCCGGGCAACTGTTGAAGATTGACGTGCTCGACCACGTCATCATCGGCCGCGCCACGCCGGAACGCCCCAAGGACTACGCTTCGTTGCGCGAGTTGGGCTATTTCTATTCGTAGGGCGGGAACGTCTATTTTCCAATCTGGCCGCGCGTGACACCGAGTTGGTTGAACAATTTCAATTCGCGCCAGAGTTGGGCGCCGGTGATTTCGCCACGCAAAAGCTGGCGGTACCTGGCAATGGTCTGCACCACCTGCTCCGGGGTTTCATTGAGGAATTCCACGCGGAAATGCCGCACGCCCAGTTCGAGCATACGTGATACGTATTCCGCGCCGGTCTGGGCCAGGGCATTGAAGACCGTGTTGCGGCAGCCGGCGTCCGCCTTCACCGGATGTTCCGCGCCCACGCGGTCGCGCAGTTTCACGTCGTGCCGGTCGCACGGCCGGCCGCAATTCCGGAAATCCGTGCCGCAGGACAGAAACGCGCAGAATACGCAATGCTCCATGTGAAACATAGGCATGTGCTGATGGATGGTGACTTCGAACCATTCCGGCGGCGCAGCCGACAAGAGCGCTTCGAGTTGCTGGAAATTCAAATCGTAGCTCGCCGTCACGCGCTCCAGGCCGAACCGGTTTTTGAAATAGTTCGCAGCCAGCCGGTTCGCCACATTCAGCGAAAAATCACCGATGCGCCGGTCTTTGGCGAAAAACTTCAGTTGATCGTAATTGCGGACCAGGTAGCCGTCAGCGTTGCAGGAGCGTACCTGCTCGAGTGTCCATTCCTCTCCGGTTTTGAAGATGCGCGGAGGAGCCACCCAAATGGAGGGTGACGGGTGACGGGTGACGGGTGGCGGGGAATGCACTTCATTCGTTACCTGCCAAGCATCACGCGCCCGCGTCACGGCTTCACGGTACTTTTTGGGGTTCTCGAACTCGCAATAGACGATAGTCACACCGCAATGCAGCGTGGCCTCGAGCTGGGGCAGGTTGCGGACCAAGACGATCAATTCATTTGCGGAGGGACGAGTGGCACGAGGCACTGACTCCGCGGAATTTTGGGCTTGTGTAATTCGGCCTTCCGATGATTGGTTCAACGTCCACCGCTTGGGCTGCGCTCGCAGTTCATCCAACTCTGCGACGGCCTCGCGCCGCAAACGGTTCAGCTCGCTCACCGGCAACATAACGTCGCCGGCCAGTTGGTTTTTGAGACTGCACAGTTTGAATGGCGTTCCGCCCAGCCGGCCGAGTTGTTCGCGCAACTTGGCCTCCGTGAGCGGCTGCCTTTCCGCCTTGGCCAGCGGCATGGCGGATTCCACCCTGGCAATGTTCCCGGATTCGTCGCGCGCGATCAGCGTGAGCGGTTTGCCGACCAGGCCGTAAACTTCGATTTCAACGGACCGTTGGAATTTTGGTGAATCGCCTTCAAAAGACTTGCGCAAGCGACGATCCAGTTCGGGGTCGTCGGTTTTCCACAATTTGTCGCCGACATGGACTCGCGAGAAATCAATGTTACCCTGGCCGAAACGCAGTTCCACGGATTGGGAAACTTGAACTTTGGACTGTGAACTTTGAACTTCATACACCCGGCCGCCTTCTTCCTTTTCCCCGGGTTTGCCGGCATCGAATACCACGCCGTCACCGGGTTTCAAGGGGCCTTCAAGTTTCACCGCCACCGCGTCACGCAAAACGCGGGTAACTTCACCGAGAAACACGCCGCGCTTTTTTCCAAACCGGGCATGGACGAGTTGCTGGTTGTTCGTGCCGCCAAACCAGCCGGTATAAAGGCCGCGCGAAAAGGCCATCTCCATTTCGTAGCGGCTTTCGGAAGCAAGCCGCAAACTTCCAGAAATGTCAGCGGCGTTCTCCCGAACGCCGCTACGCACAAATTGGTCCAGCGCTTGCCGGTAAATCCGGGTGATATTCGCCACGTATTCGGGGGATTTGAGCCGGCCCTCGATTTTCAGCGACGAGACGCCGGCGCGAATCAATTCCGGCAAGAATTCCAATCCGGCCAGGTCCTGCGGACTCAGCAGATATTTCCGGTCGCCCAAGGGGACCGGTTGGTTGTCGGAAATCAGTTCGTAGGGCATGCGGCAGGCCTGGGCGCATTCGCCGCGATTGGCTGAGCGGCCGCCGAGCGCCTCGCTGGTCAGGCATTGGCCGGAGTAAGCCACGCAGAGGGCGCCATGAACGAAAACTTCCAATGGCAGTGACGCGTGACGGGTGACAGGTGACGAGATTGCCTCGCGGGCGGCGCGAATTTTTTCAATCTCGGCAATGGAGCATTCGCGGGCGAGGACGACGAGGTTGCAGCCGAGTTCGCGCGCGAATTCCATCCCGGCGGCGCTGGTGATGGTCATCTGTGTCGAGGCGTGAATCGGAAAGTCGGGTGAAAGCCGGCGGATAAGCCGGCAAATGCCCACATCCTGCACGATGACGGCGTCCACTCCGGCGGCAATCATGGTGCGCAGATATGTTTCCGCATCGGCCAGTTCGTTTTCAAAAACCAGCGTATTGAGGGTCACATAACCGCCCACGCCACGGCGGTGAAGGAATTCCATCAGTTTCGGCAAGTCGGCCCCGGTAAAATTTTGCGCCCGCATCCGGGCGTTGAACTTGTCGAGGCCGAAGTAGATCGCGTCCGCGCCGTTCTCGACGGCCGCCCGGACGCAGTCCCAATCGCCGGCGGGCGCGAGCAATTCGGGCAAACAGTGCGAGGCGCGCGGTCTGACGGTTGATGCGGTTACGCTGCCGGTCATGACGATTTCAATCTAGCAGCCCAAGGCCATGGCACAAAGCCTCTTCGCGAAGTTCACATTTTGGACTTGGAAACGAGGCCCGATGCGTCACTTTTATCCCGTGATTCATCCAACCGCCATCATACATCCCGGGGCAAAACTGGATTCCACGGTCCGGGTCGGGCCTTATGCCGTGATTGATGAAGGCGTCGAGTTGGGGGCGAACTGTGTCGTCGGACCGCACGTTTATCTTACCGGGGTGACAACGATAGGCGGGGGCAACCAGTTTCACGCCGGCTGCGTGATCGGCGACGCGCCGCAGGATTTGAAGTACCAAAACGAGCCGACTCGCCTGCGCATCGGTGATCACAACGTCTTCCGCGAACATCTCACGGTGCATCGCTCGACCAAAACCGATGCGGAAACGATCATCGGCTCGCACAATTTTTTCATGGCCAATGCCCACGTGGCGCACAACTGTGTCATCGGCGACCACGTGATCATGGCCAATGGCGCATTGCTGGGGGGATACGTTGAAATACAGGACCGCGCGTTCATTTCCGGGAACTGCTGCGTCCATCAGTTTACGCGCGTGGGCACGCTGGCGCTGATGCAGGGCAACTCCTCCATCAGCCAGGATTTGCCGCCGTTCACGGTGGCGTTGCGCGAGAACGAGATTTGCGGGTTGAACAGCGTGGGTCTGCGTCGCGCGGGTTTTACAGCGGAGCAGCGGCTGGAATTGAAGAAGCTTTACCATCTGTTGTTTCGGGGCGGGAAAAACCTGCGGGAGGCGACCGCCGGGGCGCGAAATTTTTTTAACAGCGCGACGGCGAAAACTTTGTTAGACTTTGTAGCGAATGCAAAACGCGGTATTTGCGCTGATTTAGGCTGCACCGCCAGCCTGCGCGCAGAGGAATAAATGAGCAGATACAACATCATCGGCGCGGACGGCCGGCAATATGGGCCGGTCTCCGGGGAGCAATTGCAGCAATGGATTGCGGAGGGCCGCGCGAATGCGCAGACCCAGACCTTCGCGGAAGGGTCGACGGAATGGAAACCGCTCGGCCAGTTGCCGGAGTTTGCGGGTTGTTTTGCGCCGCGAACGCCGCCGACCATCAGTCCGCCGGTTTCCCGGTCCATCCGCAAGACAAATTCCTGGGCCATGGCCGGGTTGATTTTCGGGCTTTTGGCGTTTTTTTGCTGCTGTAAATTTTTGTTCGGCCTGCTGGGCATCATTTTCTCTCTCGTCGGCCTTTCGCAAATCAACCGGCAGCCCGAATTCTACGAAGGCCGTGGCCTGGCGATTGCCGGACTGGTGCTTTCCATTTTGAGCCTTTTGCTCGCCGTGCTGCTCGTGCTGGTGGCCATGGCCACGGGTAACTTTCAGTTCCACTGGGGCTTTCATCATTTCTGACCTGATGGCGAGCGCCCAATCCCAAACTTTTCCGCCGAAGAATTCAATGTCCGCTGCGTTGAAATTCTTCGCGGGTGTGGTGTTGGCCGGGGTACTGCTCGGCGCGGCTGCGGTGTTGTACTTCTTCAACCCCAGCAAGTACGGATTTTATCCCGTCTGCCAGTTTCATCAATTAACGGGGCTGAATTGTCCGGGTTGCGGCGGAACCCGCGCCGTCTATCAATTGTTGCACGGGCATGTCTTGCGGGCGATGCAGGACAACGCGCTGGTGGTGCTGTCGCTGGCGGCGCTGGCCGGTCGCGCCGCGTGGTTCGGGGCAAAACGATTTCGGCGCCGACCGGGCGGGCCGTTCCTGCCGCCGGAATTTTTTTGGCCGCTGCTCGTCGTGGCCCTGGTTTTCACCGTGTTGCGCAACTTGCCGGCCTTTTCATTCCTTTCACCCTGAGCGGCCGCATCGCCGCGAGGCGGAACTTTTCGCTTTTGCGGGTGTGCGTTCTCGTGTTCAATGGTTGACCTATGAGTCTGACACATCCCTTGACCACCACGACCTTTGAGCTGTCGGGTTACCGGGTGACCCGGTCGTTTGGAGTCGTGCGGGGCATCATCGTGCGGTCGCGCTCAGTGATCGGCAACATCGGCGCGAGCATCCAAAGCATTTTCGGAGGGAACATTTCCCTGTACACCAGCCTGTGCGAACGCGCGCGCGAGGACGCCTTCAACCTGATGCTTACTCACGCCGGGGAGTTGGGCGCCAACGCAGTTGTGGGGGTGCGCTACGACGCGACGGAGATTGCGCCGGGCATCACCGAAGTGCTGTGCTACGGCACGGCCGTTTACGTGGAAGCGTCGCATTAATTGGTATGGCCGGACACAGCAAATGGGCGAAGGTCAAGCACTTCAAAGGTGCCATTGACGCCAAGCGCGGGAAGATTTTTTCCAAATTGGGGCGCGAAATCACTATCGCCGCCAAAATCGGCGGCGGCGATCCGGACATGAACCCGCGGCTGCGCATGGTGCTGCTCAAGTGTCGCACGGCGAACATGCCGCGCGAAAACATCGAGCGCGCCATCAAAAAGGGCACCGGCGGTGGCGAAGGCGTGAGTTTTGAGGAATTGACCTATGAAATCTACGGCCCGCACGGCGTGGCGCTGCTGGTGGAAGTGAGCACGGACAACCGCAACCGCACGGCCTCGGACATTCGCAGTATCGTGACCAAAAGTGGCGGCAGCATCGCTACACCCGGTTCCGTCAGCCGTTTGTTCCATCGCAAGGGGCAGATCATTGTCTCCCGGGAGACAGTGGGCGAGGACCAGCTGATGGAGATGGCACTGGAAGCCGGTGCGGAAGATTTTCAGGCCGAGCCGCAGGGTTATGAGATTCTGACCGAGCCGGGGAATTTTGAAGCCGTCCACCGGCAATTGGAGGCCAGGGGCATCAAATGCGAAGCGGCGGAAATCACATCGTTGCCCACGCTGCTGGTGCCGCTCGCCCGCGAGGCCGAGGTTGCCGCCGTCAACCGGTTGCTGGAGGCGTTGGAAGAACACGAAGACGTGAAGGAAGTTTTTTCCAATGTCGATGTCCCCGATGAGGCGGTGAAGACATGACCCGCGCGCGGTTTGACGCATGAAGACGCTGAGCGCCGATTCCATTCTTGCGCGATTGCTGAACAAACTGGCGACAACGATTTTTCGTCATCCCCGCTGGTTTGTTTACCCCCAGGCGGTCCTGTTCGTGGTGTGCGTCCTTTACACCGTCGGTTTTCTGAAGGCCGACATGAACCAGGGCGATCTGGTTGGCCCCAACCAGAGATATCACGAGAATTATGTCCGTTTGAAGAAGGAGTTCCCGGAACAGGGGAACGACCTCGCGGTGGTGGTCGAAAGCGGCAATCCCGAGAAGAACCGGCAGTTTGTCGAGCGTCTCGCCCGCAAGATGACGGTGGAAACCAATCTGTTCCGCGCCGTTTTCTACCAGCATGATCCGGCGATGATGGGGACCAAGGCACTGTATTTGGTGCCCGAGGACGGGTTGGCCGGGATTAAGGCGAAGCTCCATGCTGCCATGCCGTTCATCCGCCAGTTCACCCAGACCACAAATCTCGTTTTGTTTTTCGATCAGATCAATACGGCATTCCGCACGGCGCCCCATGAAACGAATGCCCAGACCGCGGCGCTGGTCCAGGCGGTGCCAGTGCTGACCCGCATCCTGACACAGGCCAACGCCTGTCTGCAAATGTCCGGCAAACCGCCTTCACCCGGCGTGGCCGCACTGTTCAGCGGGGGCCAGTTATCGGATATTTACATCACCTTCGATCATGACCGGATTTTTCTGCTCACGGCCCATCCCCCGAGTGAAGCCCTGAATGGTGAGGCGATAGAACGATTGCGCCAGTTGATAAGACAAACCCAGGAGGAGGTGCCGGGCCTGAATGTCGGCCTGACGGGCGAACCGGTATTGGATTACGACCAAATGAAACAATCGGAAAAGGACGTGACCCTGGCGAGCGTGGTATCGCTGGTCCTTTGTGCATTGATTTTCATTTATGGCTACAACGAGACCGGCCGGCCGATCAAGGCGACGATCTGCCTGGTGATCGGAATGGCGTACACGCTGGCGTTCACCACCCTCACCATCGGGCATTTGAACATTCTGACGATCACCTTTGTTCCCATGCTCATCGGGCTGTCGATTGATTTTGGAGTGCACCTCATCACCCGCTACGAGGAGGAATTGCGCCATGGGCGGACGGAGCAGGCGGCGCTGACCAAGGCGATGGTGTTCACCGGCCAGGGCATTTTTACCGGCGCTCTGACGACCGCGGGCGCCTTCCTGGCGATGGCCTTTACCCATTTCCGCGGTATTCAGGAAATGGGCATCATCTGCGGCGGCGGCTTGTTGCTTTGTTTTGTGCCGATGATGACGCTGTTGCCGGTGTTGTTGCTGCGGGGCCGCCAGAATGTTATGGACCACCAGACCACCGAGGATGAAGCCCGGGCGCACATCGAAAACCTCTGGCTGCAACGTCCGGTAACGGTCATGGTCATCACGGTTGCCCTCTGCGCGCTGGCTTCAACCCAAATCCTGCTCGGCAAGGTTCAATTCGATTACAATCTCTTTAAACTGCAATCCCCCCACCTGGCGTCGGTGATGTACTCGCAGAAACTGATTAATTCGGCTGACAAGTCGGTGTTGTACGGCGCGGTGGTGGCCGGTTCGCTGGATCAAGCCATCGCGTTGGAGAAAAAAATCCAGGCCTTGCCAACGGTGGCCGACATCGAACCGCCCGTGGACCTCCTCGACGATTTTCGTGAGCAGGTGCAGCGGCGAAAACTCGCCCTCATCCGGAATATCAAGCAGGAGGTGGCGCCATTGAAATTCAACGCGCCCGATGTGAACCCGGTGAATCTTAATGAGCTCAGCCAGACCTTATATTCACTTTACGGCTATGCCGGTTGGGCGCGGGATACCGTGCAGGGCAGCAATCCCGAACTCGCCAAAGAGTTCGTGGCATTGCAGCAGGCGATTGAAAACTTGCGCAAGACCATGCTGGCCGGTGACAGCGCCGCCCTCCAGGTGCACGCGGCCGAACTGGCGGAGTATCAGCAGACGCTCTTCAACGACGTCCGGGAAACTTTCGAATCCTTGCAGGCGCAGGACGACACCGCCCCCTTGCAGGTGGGTGATCTGCCGGCGGCCCTGCGGGATCGATTCATCGGCGTGACCGGCAAGATTTTGTTGCAGATCTATCCCAAACACGACGTCTGGCAGCGCGGAAATCAGGAGAAGTTCGTCGCCGATCTGCGGACGGTGGACCCGGATGCCACCGGCACGCCGGTGCAACTTTACGAATATGAGACACTGCTTAAAAACAGTTACGTCCAGGCGGCGTGGTATTCCCTGGCAGCGATTGTTGTCCTGGTGTTGTTCCATTTCCGCAGCGTGGGCGCCGTAATCCTGTCTCTGTTGCCGGTGGCGGTCGGCTCACTTTGGCTGATCGGATTGATGGGCTGGTTCGGCGTATCCTTCAATCTGGCGAATATCATGACGTTGCCGTTGCTCATCGGTATCGGCGTCACCAACGGCATTCACGTGCTGAATCGGTTTGCGGAGGAGCACACGCCGAACATCCTGGCGCGAAGCACCGGCAAAGCCGTGCTGGTGTCCGGATTGACAGCCATTGCCGGTTTCGGCAGCCTGATCCTCGCCCAACACTATGGCATGTACAGTCTGGGTTGTGTGATGGCCACGGGCATTACCACCTGCATGATTGCGGGACTGACTTTTCTACCGGCGTTGATTCATTTACTGGGGCGTCTGCACCCGTTAATCCAAACGAATCAACCCAGTGCCGACAGTACATTGCCGGCACTGGGTCAGGAGGAACCGAGGTCAAAAAAAACCTCAAGTGAAGTAAGAAAGTAAAGCAATTCATTGAAAAGTCAACATCAATGTTAAAAATCGCTTTTAATTATAAAAATAGAGCAAAACGGTTTTACAATAACGTTAACGTAACTGTGATTTCATGTCGGCCGGCTTAATAATCCGCAGAAGATTCAGTGTCTATCTACAAATATGTTTGTGGCTGGTCGCATTCTGTTTTCCTTTTTTTGTTTCAGGTGCGGATGACTTTGTTGCCGGACCGCTTTTCAGCCAATTTGGCTTAACGCTTGATTCGGGGTCCCGGACCGAGGCGCTTGGCCCACTTTTTTACAAACAGCAAAGCGATTCAGAAAAAATATGGAGCGTTCCCCCGTTGTTTTCGTGCTATTCGGATTCCACCGCTGACGAGGCCGAGGATGACTTTCTTTACCCGGTGCTCACCTACCGGCGCTACGGCACTCAATACCGGTGGCAACTGGCCCAGGTATTCAGTTTATTTGGAGGCGAAAGTCCACCGGATCTTCAAGGGAATCGTCAATTTACGCTGTTTCCCATCTATTTCCAGCAACGTTCGCCCAATCCGGCGGATAATTATACCGCACTGATGCCGTTCTATGGGCACATCAAAAACCGGTTGTTCCGCGACGAAATTTTTGTGGTGATGTTCCCGATCTACAGCCAGACCCACAGGCGGGACATGGTTACGGACAACTATCTTTATCCGATTTTCGATGTCCACCGCGGCGACGGCCTGAGGGGCTGGGAGGTCTGGCCGTTGGTGGGCAACGAACACAAGGACGTGACCATGCGGACCAACGGATTTGGTGAAATTGAAATCATTCCCGGCCACGATAATTTTTTCGCGCTCTGGCCCATCCACTTTTCGCAGAATACCGGCATTGGGAGCGAGAATCCGTCCAGATACCGCGCCGACCTCCCGTTTTACAGCCTGCTGCGTTCGCCCCAACGTGATTCGACCTCGGTGTTGTGGCCGTTTTTTACCTGGGTTGACGATCGTGGCCAGAAATATCGCGAGTGGCAGATGCCGTATCCGGTGGTGGTGATTTCGCGCGGCCCGGGCAAGACCACCACACGTTTCTGGCCGCTGTTCAGCCGGTCACACAATGAATCGTTGGAAACCGATTACTACCTCTGGCCGCTCTACCGGTATGATGGCATCCATGCCGATCCTTTGGATTACGGGCGCACGCGCATCCTGTTATATTGCTTTGTGAACAAGAAGGAAAAGAACCTGGAGACCGGGGCCTTGCTCCACCGCGTGGATTTGTGGCCCTTGTTCACGTATCAGCAGGACTTCAACGGAGATCAACGGTTGCAGATTCTTGCGCCTATTGAGCCATGGCTGCCGGGAAATGTTGGTGTGGAGCGCAGTTGGTCACCCTTGTGGTCCGTCTGGCGTGCGGAAACCAGTCCCAAACGGGGGACGACCAGCCGGTCTCTGTTGTGGAATCTGTATCGATACGACAAGGCGCCGGCTTCCCGGAGGTATTCGTTCATGTTCGGCCTTTTCCAGTATCAATCGAATCCGGAAGGGGAGGCCGTCCGCTTGTTTTATATTCCAATCGTCAAGACCAAACCGGCGAACCATCCATGAAATGGCACGGGCAGGAAACCAAGAGAAACCGCAAATCGGCATCAGCCGCGGCTGGTAATGTTGCCTGCCACCTTCTACCTTCTGTCCTCGAGAAGCGTTATGTTTGAGAATATCGGTGAAATTATACTGTTATTCTGGCGCACCATGCTGGCCTTGCCGCTGGCGTGGCGCCAGCGGCGGAAGGTGTTTGAGCAGTTTTTTGAAATCGGCAACGCCAGCCTGTTGATGGTTTGCGTATTGTCTTTCTTCATCGGCGCCGTCATTGCCCTGCAGACCGGTCCGGTGCTGGCCGAACGCAGTCTATCGAGCGCCATCGGCGGGGTGGTCGGGATCTCCATCGCCAAGGAACTCGCGCCGGTGATGATGGCGATTCTGATTGCCGGCCGCATCGGCTCGGCCATGGCGGCGGAAATCGGGTCGATGCGCGTTTATCAGGAAATTGATGCGCTGCGAACCATGAACATCGACCCGATTCACTACCTGGTGCTGCCGCGGATGGTGGCCATCGCCGCGGCATTGCCGATGCTGGTGATCTTTTCGATTCTGGTCGGCTGGTTTGGCGGGGCGGTAGTGGCCGACCTGAACAGCCACATGGGGATTCCTTTCAAGGCCTTTTATTCCGACTTGCGGGACGTGGTGGAACCTAAAGACGTGGCCAACGGCGTGTTCAAGAGCTTCTGTTTCGCGCTGATCATCGGGGCGGTGTCCTGCCATCAAGGTCTGGCAACCATCGGGGGGCCGCGTGGCATCGGCCGTTCGGTGACCAAAGCGGTGGTCAATTCCATTGTCCTCATCGTGATTTTTGATTACGTGCTGACGCGGATTCTTTTGAAATAAATGAACGACGCCACGAACAGCCATTCCGGTGTGAGCCTGCAGGTGAGTCACCTGCGGAAAAGTTTCAACGGCGACGAGGTGCTCCGGGGCATTGACTTCACCGTGCAGCCCGGCGAGATTTTCGTCATTATGGGACCCAGCGGCAGTGGCAAGAGCGTCCTGCTCAAGCATCTCATCGGACTGGAATCACCCGATGAAGGGGAAATTCTCATCAACGGCGAATCCGTCCAGTCGTCCGAAATCGCCGCCAAATACCGGATGGCGCTGGTGTTTCAATCCGGCGCCCTGCTCAATTCGCTCACGGTGGGCGAAAATGTCGGCCTTTACCTGACCGAGCACCGGCTCAAACCGCCGGAAGAGATCGCGCGCGTGGTGGCCGAGACGCTAGCGGTGGTCGGACTTAAAGACACCGCCGACAAAATGCCCAATGACCTTTCCGGCGGCATGAAAAAGCGTGTGGCCATCGCCCGCGCGCTCATCATCGAGCCGCAATTGATTCTTTACGACGAGCCGACCAGCGAACTGGACCCGCTTTCGGCCGGCGTGGTCGGGAGGGAAATAGTAAAACTCAAACAGCGCATCCACGTCACCTCGCTGGTGGTATCGCACGACCGCGACCTGGCCTTCGGCATCGCCGACCGTATTGCGGTCATCAATGACGGCCGCATCCTGACCATCGGCACACCGGAAGAGGTAAAACGATTCAACGATCCGGTCCTGCAGAAATTTTTGCACGCAGATTTTCAACACGAATCCCCACAAAACCTATGAAAAATTCCCTCGAAACCCGGCTCGGCGTTTTTGCCGTGTTGGTCATTATTGCCGCTGTTCTCATTGTCGAAACGCTCGGCGGCGTTGGTTTTTTCCAGCGCGGCTACCATCTCAGCGCACTGTTCAACAGCGCGCAGGAATTAAAAGCCGGTGACAGCGTCAAAATGGCCGGCGTGGAAATTGGGCGCGTGGAAAAAGTTGCGCTCGAGAACAACAAGGTCCGGGTCACCATGAAATTAAACACCGGCACGGTGGTGAAAACAGACAGCCAGGCTTCGATCCAGTTCACGGGCTTAATGGGGCAGAATTTCGTCTCCATTGATTTTGGTTCCCCGGACGCGCCGCCGGCGGTGGACGGCGCCGTCCTGGCCACCGTGGAACAACCGGACCTCAATGCCATCATGGCCAAGCTGAACGATGCGGCCACCGGCATTCAAAACGCGATGAAAGGGTTCACCGGCGACACCATCAACAATTTGCTGGGTCCCTTGACCGATTTGATCCGGCAAAACACCGGACACCTCACCACCACCATTTCCAACATCCAGGCCATCTCCAGCCAGATCGCCAGCGGGCAGGGCAGCGTCGGCAGGATGATTTACTCGGATACTTTTTACGATTCCACGCTGGCGGCGGTGACCAACTTGCAGGGTACCGTGATGGCGGCCCGGCAGGTCGTTGACGGGGTGAATGAAGGCCGGGGCACCATCGGCTTGCTCATGACGGACGACACGTTATACCACGCCACCACCGCTTCCATGACGAACCTGAACCAGGTTTTGCAGAAAATCAATCACGGACAAGGCTCGGTCGGCAAGCTGGTCAACGACCAGGAATTCTACAAGAACGCGAAAGTAACTCTGCAAAAGGTGGACAAGGCTGCCGACAGCCTGGAGGACCAGGGACCGTTGAGCGTGATTGGCATTGTGCTGGGCGCCGTGGGATTGTGACATCCGATGGTACGTAGGTCCGGGCGGGTTCAGCCCGCTGCCAGCGCGAAGCCTGTACTCAGACCGCCAGGCCAAGGTTTTTCAAGACCTGCACGGTCGAATACGATTTGTTCAGGGTGTAGAAATGCAAGCCCGGCGCGCCGGCGTCGAGTAATTCCTGGCACTGACGGGTGGCGTAGGCAATGCCCAGTTCCGTGGCGGCCGCATCGTCATCGCCGAGTCGGTCCAGTTGGGTGCGCAAGGGCGGCGGGATTTTTGCCCCGCAAAGCCGGGTGAACTTCGTAATCTGCGCCGCGCTCAAGATTGGGATGATTCCGGGTACGAGGGGCACGCGCACGCCGAGCCGGCCGGCCAGATAATCACGGAATTCAAAGTAATCGGCATTGTCAAAGAACAGCTGGGTCAGGACGAAATCCGCGCCGGCGTCCACCTTTTCCTGCAAATGACGCCAGTCGGCCTGCTTGCCTTCTCTGCAGGCCGTGTGGCCTTCGGGAAAACCGGCGACCCCGATGGAAAAATCACCCGCTTCCCCGATGAATTTTACCAGTTGCGAGGCAAACTCAAAGCCGCCGGGCGTGGGTTGGAACTCGCCACCGCCGGGCGGATCGCCGCGCAGGGCCAGGATATTCCGGCAACCCAAAGCCCGGATGCGTTCGAGCAATTCGTGCACCTGTTCACGGGTGTGGTTCACACAGGTGAGATGCGCCAGGGCCGTCAAGCCGTGTTGACGTTGAATCCGATCCACAATCATCAGCGTCTTGTCACGGGTGCTGCCGCCGGCGCCATAGGTGACGGAGCAGAAATCCGGTCTGGCCTGAATCAGGGCGGGGATGTGCTTTTCGAGGAGATTCCGATCGCCTTCATCCGTCCGCGGAGGGAAGAATTCAAAGGAGATGACCGGCTGCCGGGCCGCCCGTTTGGCTGTGTAAATATCGCGGATGAATTGCATTCTGGGCGGCGGATTATGGTGCAGGGATGGCGGCGAAGCCAGGGATTCTTGCTGCCGGCGGGCTGCCGGGGGTGGATTAGAACTGATAAATCACGTTTAATGCCAGCATGTAATCGTTGCCCCGGTTGGGAGCGCCGGTGGTGGGATCGGAGCCGAAGGCGTCTCCATGTTCAACGTGATCCCAGCGGAATTCCACCCGGGTCAAGACATTGGCCCACCAATTGAACTGACCCGTGAGCGTAATTTCCTCCGCCTTGTTATTGGGGTAAAGCGTCAGGGGTGACAGCGGGCCGGCGCTCATATTATTCAGATACTCGGCACGCAGATGGATAGACAGCCTGTCCGTTGCCTGGTAGGAGCTGTAAAGCGCGACCGTCCAAAGGCTGTCGTTGCTGGGATTTCCGCCGTAGCCGCCGTTGTGCTCGTCCAGGTAATCAAACGCCGCGCCCATCGTCAGGGCGGATAACGGAGTTGGGGTCGTTGCCCCGGCATAAAAGGAGGTTGTGCCCGGGGTCAAGGTGGTGTGATTGCCGGCAACATCAATCACGGCCACTTTGAACGTTGCGCCTTTCAGCAAGCCCGCACTGTCAGGCGCCGTAAACTCGACATCGCCCATGTAGGCTTTCTGGGATTCAAAGGAAGCGGGATTCACGCCCACGGTGCCGAATCCAGTGTCTGAACTATCCGCGATGCCTGCTTGAACGGTGAGCCAGCCGGTGAACGGGTAGGTGGCCAGGATGCCGGTATGGAGTTTGGGGTCGATAGTCCAGGCATAGGAACGGGTATAGTTGGGATTGAGCGGATCGCTGTTGGATTCGTAGCCAACGATGGTGTCCCAAGCGCCGATCTTCCAGTCAATGCCATTGCCCAGGGGCGTGCGCACCATCACATAGGCCTGACGGATGCCATTGACACCAAACCCGCCGGTGGTGACAGCATCCGGGCCCAACATGAATTCCGCATGATAACCAGCGGCCCAGGGGCTTTCGTCTTGCGGCCGGTCGAGGGCTATATCAACGGCATTGAGGCTGAAGCCGTCATTCTTTGCAGTGCCGAAAGGCATATTGACCCCGCCAAACGGAGTCGTATCCGTACCCGGTCTCCAGGTTGCCGCCGTGTCCACGTAACCGCTGAGGACGGAGTTGGAGAGCGCCGTTTGCACAGCGCTCATTTTTTCATCCGCGCGGGCGGCGGACCCGAGTGTTACTCCTCCCAGCGTCACCAGGGCCACTGTCCATTTATCAAATTTCATACAGCCCTTCAGATTCTGTCCGGCGATGTACTACAAGGTGACGGGCCGCGGCGGCAAGCACTTTCCCAAGGAAATTGTAGTCTCAGTCTATTCTCCGCCTCGCCAGAATCGAGCGGGACCTGTGCAATCCCAATAAAATAAAAAACCCCTTCCGGTTTCGGCGGAAGGGGTTGTGGCGTTCCAATTTAGATTAGAACTGATAGATCACGTTCAGAGCCAGCAGGAAATCGTTGTCCCTGAAGTTTAGGCCGGTGCTCGAGCTGCTGCCGAAGGGATTTCTGTGTTCAGCATGGTCCCAGCGGAATTCCACGCGGCTGATCACGTTCGCCCAAAGATTATACTGGGCCGTGGCCGTGAGTTCTTCGATTTTGTTTTGCCCATACAGGCCGGCGGTAGTTGCCGAGGTATTGGCACCGAAAATCGATCCTGCGTCAGCGGCCGTCAATCCTTCCGTATTCAGATATTCACCACGGAGATTGAAGGACAGCTTGTCCGTTGCCTGATATGAGGTGTAGAGGGCAATGTTCCAAACATTGTCGTTGCTTGAATTGCCCGGATTATCGCCATTATGGAGGTCCAGGTAATCAAAACAGCCACCGACTTTGAGAGCCGTCACCGGTGTCGGAATGGTGGCACCGACATAGAAGCTGGTGGCGCCGCCTGACACCGGTTCCGTGGTTGAGTTGCCGGCAGCGACAATTACGGCCGCCGTCATCGTCGCGCCTTTCATAAAGCCGGCGCTGTCCGGTGCAGTAAATTGCACATCGCCCATGTAGGCTTTCTGGGATTCAATGGCCGAGACACCATTGGCTCCTGCTGGCCCGTCCGACACATTGGACCCGTCAGCAATGCCGCCTTGGACCGTTACGGCGTCACTGATTTTGTAGGTGGCCAGAATACCAGTATGGGTCGTCGGCTCGATGCTATAGCCGTACGAACGGGTGTAATTGGGATTCAGCGGGTCGCTGTTGGATTCGTACCCGACGATGGTGTCCCAAACGCCGATTTTCCAATCCAAACCGTTGCCCACCGGTGTGCGCAGTGTCACATAGGCTTGACGCAATCCGCCAAGACCCGTCGGTGTTGAGCCCGGTCCGAGCATGAATTCGGCATGGTAACCGGCAGCCCAAGGACTTTCGTCTTCCGGATGGTCGATCGCCAAATCAACGGCATTCAGATAAAACCCGTCATTTTGCGAATAAGACTGGCCAGGTATATTGGGTGCGCCACTTACGGTATTCGGGTTAAAATCGGTACCCGGCCTCCAAACCGCCGCGGTATCGACGTAACCACTGAGGGTGGTGTTGGAGAGCGCAGTCTGCACTGTGCTCATTTTCTCGTCTGCTCGCGCGGCCGATGCGAGGCTGACCACCCCGATCGCCGCCAGACCTACTGTCCATTTATTAAACTTCATCTGGTTCCTCCGATGTTGTTTGTTAATTTTTTCTGCCTTGTGCCTGTGCACTTCAGGGTAAAAGACAGTTTACCCCGGCACCGCATGGTGCAATTGTTGCTGAAAATAGGGAAAAATTGGACATTTGACAACATTTTTTTTGGGGAATTGATTTTTTGCAACACTTTCACAATGAGTAACTTGCGATTTCGGCCGGTTTTTCTGGCCCATTCCTGGGCAGGAATTGGACACGGGTGGTCCATTTGCCGGGACCAATTAACGGTGCTGAACATGGAATAAAGGCTGCTTTGGATTGACCACGAGAAAAGTTGGAAGAGTTGGAAATTAAACAAATAGCGATAATGCAATTAGGCAGGCAACACGTTCTACCATCGAATTAATATGGCATCATACTCATACACGGCCCGTGAGACCGCCAGCGGTCGCGAAATCCACAGTTCCGTCGAAGCCGCCACCGAGCAGGCCGCGGTGGCCGCGCTGTTGAACCGGAACCTGCTGGTGGTTACCATTGAAGAACGGATTTCCAAGAAGGGCAAAACCAAGGGTGGCAAAGTCGCGCTGGCGGAACTGGTGGTGTTTACCCGCCAGTTGGCAACCATGATTGATGCCGGTATCGCCATCGTGCAATCCTTGCAGGCGCTGAGTGAGCAGGTGAGCAGCAAAGTCATGCGCGACGTGATCCGGGACATTTGCACCCGGGTCGAAAGCGGCGAAAGCTTCTCGGAGGCATTGCAAAAGCATCCCAAAACCTTCAGCAAACTTTACTTTTCCATGGTATCAGCGGGTGAAAAGGGCGGTCTGTTGGCCGAGATTCTGGCGCGACTGGCCACTTATCTGGAAAGCAGCGCCCGCCTGCGCCGCAAGGTCAAATCCGCCATGATGTATCCGCTGGTGGTGAGCACTGTGGCCATTGGCATCACCATCTTCCTGCTGGTCAAAGTGGTGCCCGTTTTTAAGGACGTCTACGCAAGCTTTGGCGCCAAATTGCCCGCGCCGACCGAGTTCTTGATCAATCTGAGCGATTTCATGGGGCATTATCTGGTGTTCGTGCTGATCGGTATGGGGGCGGCAGTTTACGGCTGGTTGTACTTCATCAAAACCAGGACCGGCCGCGACTTTTGGGACAGAAACCGCATCAAAATGCCGGTTTTTGGTCCCATCGCGCATAAAATCTGCCTCGTCCGCTTTACCCGGACCCTGGCCTCTCTCATCCGCAGCGGCGTGCCGATTCTGGAAGTATTGCAGATCGTTTCTCAAACCGTCGGCAACACCGTCATGGAAAAAGCCATTAAAAGCTCGGCCGGTGATATCGAGCGCGGCGAAGGCATTGCGAATGCCCTGAGTAAACATCCGATTTTCCCAGCCATGATTATCCGCATGGTCAGCGCCGGCGAGCAGACCGGCAATATTGACAACATGTTGGAACGCGTTGCCAACTTTCTCGACGAGGAGGTTGAGGCCATGCTTTCCGGGTTGATGTCACTGCTGGAGCCGATCCTGATTGTCTTTCTGGGATTGCTGATCGGGTCAATGGTGGTTTGCATGTACCTGCCGATCTTCAACCTGGGTAATATTGTCAGCGGACACGGTTCCTAGTCACACCGCCACCGGGTTGCCGGGTTGCGGCTGGAGGACCTTGATTTTCGGGTGGCGCACCCGGATCTGTTCCTCAAACCACGCACGGGAATCACTGCTGCCGTGACCGAGTAAAATCGCGCGCGGCGAGACCTGGCCGACAAAATCCAATAAATCCTCCCGGTTGGCGTGGGCCGTCAAATCAAAATCCTGCACGTCACAATGACGGGTGACGCGCCCGGCGGATGGGCTGAACACAAAGGTTTCACCCGGTCGGGCCGCCTTCAGCCGTCCTCCCGGTGTGTCCGGATCGGCGTAGCCGACAAAGAAGATGGATTGACGCTCATCCCCGATCATGCGCATGGCCAGGTCATGGGCGGCCGTGTTCTCGCTCATCATGCCGGCCGTAATGACAAAAATCCGCCCGCCGCCGAGTTTCATTTTTTCCGCCTGGCCTTTTTCCAGGACAATGAGTTCCAGGGCTTCGTGCAATTGCAGGTTCGTGTGCTGGCGGTGCGTGCGGTGCGCCTCCAGGTCGTAGATTTCCGTGAACACGCGTCCCAGGCCGCCGATGTAAATCGGCTGGGGCTTCAATTTCCCGGCGCCCATCAACAACGCCAGCAGCGCCAGCATTTCCTGGGTGCGCCCCAGCGCGAACGACGGGATCAACACGCAACCCTTGCGTTTGAGCGCGTGATGAATGGCCGCGACCAGCCGTTCGATTTCGCTTTCACGCGAAAATCCCGGTGACGTGACCCGGTTGCCGCGCGTGGTTTCCATGATGAGCACGTCGGCCTTCACACCCTCAAACCGCGCGGCGCGGAGAATCGTCTGGTCATGGAAGCAGACATCGCCGCTATAAAACAGCGTCTCCTTTCGGCCATGGATCAGAATTCCGGCCGAACCGAGCGTGTGGCCGGCGTCAAAAAATTCCAACGTGGGGGAAGACATCCCCGTGCGGGATTTGTGAAACGCCGCCCATTCGATTTCTCGGTTGTATTTGAAACCCTGGAATTGCGGCGCGAGATCGTCCACCTCGTCATGCGTGTAAAGCGGGTATTCGCGAATGCCCAGTTCATCGCGCTGGCGCACCATTACGTTCACCGAGTTGTGCAGAACACGTTCGACGATGAAATAGCTCAATTCCGTCATGAGCACGTGCGCTTTTGGAAAATGCCGCGCCGCTACGGGTAACGCGCCGACGTGATCGTGATGGCAGTGCGAGATTGCGATGGCATCGAGGTCTCCCCCTCCCGACTTGTTGAACATGGGCAAACCGGCGCGCCCCTCACGCTTCGGATGCATGCCCGCGTCGAGCAGGATGCGGTGATTATCCAACGCGACAAGCCATGCACTGGCACCGATATCTGTGTCAGGATTCAGATTCGTGATGTTCACGCCGGGAGAGAACAAAACAACTTGGGCGCCGGGTCGCAATGAAAATCAGGATCAAACCGGCTGGAAGTGCTCGAATTGTGCAAACAGCACTGCGCTCATCACCCGCCTGGAACTGGTTCAAAGCTGACACCACCAGCCCGAATCATGCGCGAAATAGAAACAGGTATTGGCGACCAGCTGGGCCGTGGATGTGAGTTGCGTGAATTTAACGAACCGATTGGTTTGAGTGGTGAAACTCCCATGCGGCTATCCTCATGTTAGGCAGCATCATCGTGATAGCTCAAAAATCATCCGCCGAAACCTTCTGCCCAAAATCCCGCTCTCATGGCTTGGCGTCGTCTCGCATCTTCCGTGCGACGATGTCCAGCGATGCTGCCATCTTCTCGTGCGCGCTGACAAATCTGCCAAGCAACCGCAAAACGTAAAAGATAATGGCGATGACACAAGCGAAGTAGATGAGGACAAACAATCCTCCGATTGTCGGTGCGATGACTGGTTGCATGATTTGGCTTTGGTTTCGATTTTATTTTTGTGGTGCTCGATGCTGCCTAACAGTTAGTAGGCGGATGCCTCTTCGGCCAATCCCGTGCCAGGTTCAGCCGATCATTTCACCAGTGCGAGGCTAAGCTGGACTAAAACTCATGTCCAGCAAAGAATTAAGACCCTTATGACCCCGTGTTGACTCAGGATAAATGTTACCGGGGCGGGGAGCTGGACGAGGGGTTTGGCTCTTCGTTGACTCAAGATCGTGGTTACCCAAACAACGAACATGAGTCTGCCCAGCAAACGGGAGTATTTAGCCAAAATCCACGGT
>DATJYM010000287.1:0-6020 GCA_035499615.1 Candidatus Acidiferrales bacterium
ACCTCGTCCACCAGCACCCGGTCTTCGAGCATCAGCAGGTGCGCTTCAAAAATGTCCGCTTCCTTCGCGCTGAGGGTTTCCAGCACCTTGCCCTGGATTTCCAGGATTTGCTGACGGGTCTTGACGAGGGCCTTCTCGAAACGGCCGACTTCTTCGTTGAGCTCGTGGTCGGCCAGCCCGCGCCGGGCGATGATGTGGCGGGCGCGGTGGAGGACAAGAATTTTCCCGCGGCAAATGCCGGCGGAAACGGCAATGCCTTGAAACAACTTCTCTCCTTTTGCCTGCTCCGGCATATGTGTGGGCACAGAAATAACCAAACCCGGCTGGCTTGAAAAGCAATTCCCTCGGCGAAATCAACGCCCGCCGGGCGCGGGCTTCAAGGTTCAAAGGCGGTTTCCCCGCCCGTCAGGCGCGTTCCATGTATTTGCCGGTGCGGGTGTCCACCTTGATTTTCTCGCCGGTTTTGATGAACAGCGGCGCTTGCACCGTGATGCCGGTTTCCAGGGTTATGGGTTTCTGGACGTTATTCGACGAGTCGCCGCGGATGCCTTCCGGCGCGTCGGCTACCGTCAATATCACGCTCGAAGGCAGTTCAATCGATACCGCCTTTTCTTCGACAAAGGTCACGGTGATTGAGGCGTTCTCTACCAGAAAGTTTTTCGCGTCGCCGACCAGTTCCGCCGCCAGGGTGACCGTTTCATAGGTTTCCGGATCGGTGAAAACATAGTCCGCGCCGTCTTTATAGCTGTACTCCATTCGCTTGGTGATCATGGGTACGGGTTCGATCCGTTCCGTGGAACTGAACCGTACATCGGACGATTTGCCGGTGCGGATGCTGCGAAGCGTCGCCTGCACAAAGGCGCGCAGGTTGCCCGGCGTACGGTGCTGCATGTCCAGCACCACACAAATGTCGCCATTGTAACTGATCGCCATGCCGCGGCGTAGATCGTTCGCTGTTGCCATAAAATCAATCGTTAAAAATATCGTGTCGTTGCCTTCTCGCAAAAAGAGCTTTTAAGCATAGCCAAAGAAAGCCTGAACGCAAGCGCGCTTTCTGGTGAATAACTTTTGGCATCCTCGGGGCGGAGACCCCTTGACACCACAAAACTTTGTGTGGTACAAGGAAGCAGCCACAATTAGCAGTGGCTTTATGCGTTGCCCCAAGTGCGGCTGTCAGGAAGACAAAGTCATTGATTCGCGCGCCTCGCGCGAAGGAGCCACGATTCGCCGCCGCCGCGAATGCACCAAGTGCGGTCACCGTTTCACCACCTACGAGGAAGTGGAGCGTGAAGGACTGATGGTGCTCAAGCGCGATGGGCGGCATGAGGAGTTTTCGCGCGAGAAACTCCTGTCCGGCATCAAAAAGGCGTGCCAGAAACGCCCCGTCAGTCCGCAAACCATGGAAGATTTGACCGACCACATCGTTACCGCCGTGACCGATAAATTTGAGAGTGAAGTTCCCGCCGAATTCATCGGCAAATCCGTAATGGACGGCCTGCGGGACATCGATGAAGTCGCCTATGTACGGTTCGCCAGTGTTTATCGGCGATTTCAGGAGGCCACGGATTTTGTTCATGAAGTTAAAAAACTGGAGGCTGCCAAATGATTGCCCTGTTGTCCGACTGCCTGCTGTTTGAGCTCACCAACGGTGAGAGCGTGCCCTGCTCGGCGGAGATGATTTCCGTCGAACTCGTCGGCGGCAACGATGGGTGGCTTGACCCCGAGGTGTTGCGGCACGCCGCCGCGTCCGTCTTCCACTATTTCAAAAACGATCTGTGCCGCGAGAGTGTTACCGTGGGTGAGTTCGCCGGCGCCCTGGAGAAGGTGCTGCGCAAACTCGGCTTTACCATCCGCGCCGGCGCCTTGGAAACGCGCAAATCGGATACCGTGGAAACCGACCTGGGTCGGATGGCGCGCGAACCCGGCGGCGGGTTCGAACTTTTCTTCTTCCCCCGCCTGCGCGATGAACTTCGTGCCCAGCTCCGCCAGTCACCGCGGGTGTTGCGCTTTCGCGGCCTCCGCGGCTGTGTCAAGCAGCTCGCCGGCGCGCGCCGCTGGAGCGGCCGGTGCGAAAAATTGCAGGACCATATCGTCGAATATTTGCGCCAGTGCCTTACCGCGGAGCCGGAATCCGACGATTGCGCACTGGTAGTGGAGTAAAAGTGACAGGTGACAAGTGACACGGAGGCGTACAAATTCTCGTCACGTTTCTCAAGCAATATGAGCAAGACTCTTTTCGAAAAAATCATCGCCCGCGAAATCCCCGCTCAAATCATTTACGAAGATGAACGGGTGCTGGCTTTTCGCGACATTAATCCGCAGGCGCCGACCCATGCGCTGATTGTGCCGAAGAGGGCAATTCCGCGCGTGGCGGAGGCGAAGGCTGAAGACCGGGAGCTGCTGGGCTACCTGTTGCTCAAGGCCGCCGACGTCGCAGCAGAGCTTGGATTGGACAAAGGCGGATTCCGGCTGGTCATCAACAATGGCGCGGATGGCGGCGAGACCGTGCCGCACCTCCATGTTCACATTTTGGGTGGTCGCTACATGAAGTGGCCGCCGGGATGATTACAGAAATTTTCGCAACACCGCGCCCAACCGCTTGATACCTTCGCGGATGTTTTTCTCGCTGGCGCTGCCGAAGCTAATTCGCATTTCGTGGTCCGGTTTTCGGCGTGCCGGGTCGTCGGCGTAACAAAGTTCTCCCGGCACATAGAGCACATCGTTTTTCAGTGCGGTCCGGAAGACCTGGGATTTCACGCCGGTGGCAATGTGCTTCGGGAGGCGCCCCCAAAAATAAAGCCCGCCGCCGGATTCCCAGATTTCGACATCCGGCGGAAAATGTTCTGCGAGCGCCTGTTTCATCACCTGCGCCTTCTGGCCGTAGCGTTCTTCAATTTTTGCCACGTGCCTGCGGTATAAGCCGGTTTCCAACGCGCCGGCGAGAAGCTGTTGCAACAGGTTTGCCGTGCCGAAATCGTGGTTGCCTTTAATGTGCAGGACGGTCGTGAAGAGTGGTTGGGGCAAGAGGCCAAAACCAACCCGTACGCCTGGCGCGTAGGGCTTGCTGTAAGTCCCGGCGTAAATCACCCGTTCCTTCGCGCCCGGCGCCATGAGGGCGGATTTGATGTCGCGGCCGTGGAAACGCAGTTCGCGATACGCGGCGTCTTCAATGAGATAAATCGGGTGTGCCGCCGCGCGCTCAAATGTCTTCAGCAGTTTCAACGCGCCGCATTTTTTCTCGAAGCTGGTTGTGATGCCGGTTGGGTTCTGAAAATAGCTGACGAGGTAAAGTGCCTTGACGCGGCGGAGTTCGCCGGATTTTTTCAGTCCCTGCAAAACGGCTTTCAGATGGGCCAGGTTGAGGCCGTCGCGTTCGAGCCGGATGCCGCGCGCGTCAAGGCCGCGGCTTTGGAGGATGCTCAGGAATACGAAGTACGTCGGGTCCTCAACGAGCACGATGTCGCCCTCATCGCAGAGCGCCTCAACGGTCATATAAAGCAGTTGCTGCGAGCCGCCGGTGATCAACACCCGGGAGGGGGAATGGCATTTATCGTCCTCGTCCTTCGTTTTCGCCCTCGATTTGTTTTCCGGGGACGAGGACGACGACGGGGAGGATTGATCCAGTCTGTGCAAATGGCGTGCGGTAAGCCGGCGCAGGTTGGTTTCGCCGGCCGTGATGCCGTATTGGAGTGCGGGCCGGCCGGTTTGGGGCGGGCACAAAACACGATTGAGCACCTGGCGCGAAATTTCGACAGGCAGCGTGGCGTTATCGGTGAAACCGGCGGCCAGTGAAATCAATTTGGGTCGCGACAGCGCAGCCTGCATGAGCCAGGAAATGGGCGGTGGCGCGGTGCGGCGACCCAGGGCGGACAAGGCGGAGCTTTTCATTCGGTCAGACATCCAACATTCAACATTGAACGTCGAACATCCAATTTATTTTGTGGGGAACATTCGATGTTGAATGTTAAGCGTTGAATGTTCGGCGTTTTCCATCACTTCGCGTCGAAGACGCTGTCGAAGATGGTTTCCTTGATTTTCCAGATCAGCGCCATGGTCATGGCCAGGGGCAAAAGGGCGAGAAAGGTCAGCGACCACAAGCCGAGCTGGTTGAGCCAGACCGAGCGGACACCAAATCCCGGCGGCAGGGGCGCCATGTGGAGCAGAACCCCGTACGCCACGATGAGCAACAGGAGAAGGCCGAGCAGCCAGCGGTTGAGCGCGGTGAACAGTCCGGTCTCGTGCCGGAGGGTTTCCTCCGGGAGCATCGCGGCGAGCTGTTTCAGGACGACATTCAAATTGAACAGAAAAAGCACGGCTGACAGAACCAGCACGAGGACAGCGGTGCTGAAAAAGGATTCCTGCGGCATGCGGTTGTACCAGTAGAGAAACGGGCACAACCCGAAGTTAACGAGCCCTGGAAGTTTCGCGCGGTCCAGCGCATTGCGCCAGGGGCGTTCCTGTTTCTGGAAATCGCCCATTTGCCAGAGCCCGAAAATCAACAGACCGGTGGCGGTCAGCACCGGCACCAGTCCGAATGATTTCAACCAATCGGTTCGGGCGGTTTCCACGCCCACGACCAACGCGGCCGGCAGTCCCCAGAACAAAGCGGACAAGCCGCGCGTCAAATGTCCGAGCGAGTGAAGCAATTCGGCTTTGTTTCGGGTTTCGATTTCAGAATTTTGGGTCTCGATCAAAACGAAAGGTAGGTATAAGCCTTCAAGCCGCGTTCGTAGTCATCGAGCAACCGCATGGCTTCGGAGGGCTTCATGCGGTCGGATTTGATTGCTTCATCAATCTGCGCCTTCATCTGGCGTTTCAACTCGTTTTCGTCGTATTGCACCGCCGCGAGTGATTGGATGATGGTGTTGCCTTCGATGATTTCCTCGATGTAATAACCGGTCGGCTCGTCGGGTTCGAGAAAAACGTGAACTTCGTTGACGCGGCCGAACAGGTTGTGCAGGTCACCCATGATGTCCTGATAAGCGCCCATCAGGAAGAAGCCGATGTAGTACGGCTCCGGCAGGCCGTTGCCATTGCTGTTGAGATGGTGCAGTGGGAGGGTGTCGCGCACGTCGCGGAAATCGATGAATTTGTTGACCTGCCCGTCGGAATCGCACGTGATGTCCACAAGCGTGCCCTCGCGCGTCGGTCGCTCGTTCAGCCGGGTGATGGGCATGATCGGGAAGAGTTGATCCAGGGCCCAGTGGTCGAGCAACGATTGGAACACCGAAAAGTTGCAGAGATATTGATCGCACAGGCTGTCTTCCAGCTGGCGGATTTCTTCGGGCGCGTAATGCTGGCCCTTGTAATGTTCGACCACGGCCCGGCTGATCTGCCAGTAAAGGTCTTCGATCTTCGCCTTTTCAGGTAAATCCAAGACGCCGAGGGTGAACATGTGTTGCGCGTCTTCGCGGCGTTCGAGCGCATCGTGATAGGCCTCCAGCATGCTAAGTTTTGGCAGGTTTTGTTTGATTTCCAGCAGTTCCTGCACCAGCGCATGCTCGTGGTCGCCGAATTTCAAAAATCCGTTGGGCCGGATTTTTTCGATGGCGCCAAATACCTCGACAATCAAAACGCTGTGATGAGCAACGATGGCGCGCCCGCTTTCGCTGATGATGTCCGGGTGCGGAACTTTTTCCGCGTTGCAGACGTCGGCGATGTAATAGACCACGTCGTTGGTGTATTCCTGCAGGGTATAATTGGTCGAGCTGTCGAAGGCGGAGCGGCTGCCGTCGTAGTCCACCCCCAGGCCGCCGCCCACGTCGAGGTATGAAATCGGAAAGCCCATCTTGTGGAGCTTGGCATAAAAACGCGCGGCCTCCTGCACTGCCTTCTTTACCGTCAGGATATCCGGCACCTGTGAGCCGATATGGAAATGGAGCAGCTTCAGGCAGTGGCCAAGGTTTTCGGTTTTCAACATTTCTGTGGCCTCCAGGATTTCCGCCGTGCTCAGACCGAACTTCGCGTTTTCGCCGCCGCTTTCGGCCCATTTGCCCGCGCCCTTGCTCAACAGCCGCGCG
>DATJYM010000288.1:0-11783 GCA_035499615.1 Candidatus Acidiferrales bacterium
GTGCCCGCAGCCGTGCCCCAGCGACAGGCTTCACCCAAATCATCGCCGCGCACCAAACGCGATACCAACCCGGCGGTGAATGCGTCACCTGAGCCGATCGGGTTAACCGGTTTAATGCGGGGTGGCATGATCCGCCAGAAAACTTTCCCGTCCAACGCCAGCGCCGGCTCCTTCCCCGCCGTTACCACCACTCGTTTTGCACCCCGCTCGCATAGTTCGAGCATTGCTTTCCGGAGCCCGGCATCATCCTTGAGTTCCAGTCCTAACGTCGCCGCCAACTCGGTCCGGTTCGGTTTGACCAGTCCCGGCTTGGCCGGCAGCGCCGCCAGCAGGGCCGCCCCCTGCCCGTCAACCACCGAAAGCACTCCGGTGCTGGTTGCCAGCCGCGCGCATTCGAAATACAGATTCGCCGGGCCGCCGGTGACAATGGTTCCCGACATCACCAGCGCCCGGCAATCCGGCGCCTGCCGGCGGATGACCGCCATCAGTTTGTCGAAATCGGCCGCCGCCACCGGCCGGCTCTCTTCCACCAGTTCGGTGTGGGTGCCCGCCGATTCGTCGATCACGGTGATGCACTGCCGCGTCCGGGTTGACACCGTCACGAAATCAGATTCAACGCCCTGCTCTGCCAGCGCTCGTTGCAAAAAATCGCCGCGGTCGCCGCCGAGAAAACCGGTCGCCACCGGTTGTTCGCCCAGCACTTTCAATACTTTCGCCGTGTTGATGGATTTGCCCGCAGCGCCTTCGAGCGTGGTCATGGCGCGGTTGACGGCATCCAGTGTCAGTTTGCGAAAAATCATCAACCGCTGGACGGCGGGTGTCGTGCCAATGCACAGGATCTTCATTGGATTCATTCACCGAACCTTACACTGCCGGATGCGAAAGCCGGGAAACGATTCTGCCCGTCCAGAGCGATGCAAATTGTGTCAACATGACGGAAACAAAAAACAGAAAAAAGCCGTCTCCGACTTTGATATGCGCGACCCCGCTGGATTTGATCGTCAGCACCAGAATGGCGATTACAAAGACGTCGAGCATGGACCATTTGCCCATGTTCGACACGAAGTGAAATATCCTTCGCGCGTGATCGGTTTCCATCCGCGGATACAGCCATAAGGCCAGCATCGCGGTCAGTTTCACGAAGGGAAAACAAATGGTGAACACAAACAGGATGAGGAACAGGAATAATTCGCCGGCTTGCCATAAAATAATCAAACCGCGATAAACTGAAATTTGATTTTGAAACAACCATAATTTCGTTATCGACGTGAACGGGAGAAAAATTCCGGCAATGAAAAAGGCGATGGCCGCCACCAGCATCAGCACAATGACAATGCCGGAACGGAAATGGATTTTGATTAACGCCTGCCTGGCAATTTTGCCATCCATAATGAGGGCAAATTGGAGATTGTTGAAAACTCCGTCAACTCCACAGCGTCTGACGGCCTTCGCAAAGATTCGCTTTCAGGTTTCCAACTTTGCCTCCATGGTAACATGCGCCTTCAACAGCCGCGAAATGGGGCAGCCGAGCTTGGCTACGTTGGCGATGCCAAGAACCTGCGTCTTGTCGGCTCCAGGAATTTTCGCGGTCACGTCCAGATGCGACGCGGTGACTGTCCAGCCCGCGTCGGTTTTGTCCAACGTTACAGTTGCGGTGGCGGAAATGGAATCCGGCGTGATGCCGGCCTTGCCGAGTTCGGCCGAAAAGGCCATCGCAAAGCAGCCCGCGTGCGCGGCGGCAATGAGTTCCTCCGGGTTCGTGCCCGGACCGTTCTCAAAGCGCGTGCCAAACGAGTATTGCGTGTCCCGGAGCACACCGCTCTCGGTCGTGATGCTGCCCTTGCCGTCCTTCAATCCGCCCCGCCAGACTGCCGATGCTTTGCGTTTCATATCATTGTCCTTTCATCCTTGAAACTGAATTGGCTCCAACACCGGGGAGACTAGCGCGGGTTCCCCTCAATCTCAAGCACGTCAACAAGGCACGCGGATCGTTCCTTTTCCCGCGACAGTCAATATGGCGTGGCCTTCCCGGCATTCGGTTCTGGCGTGATCCTCACAGGCCTGGAGCCGTTTCGCCAGAAACGCGCGCTCGGATTTGATTCCGGCCAGGTCCAGTGATTTGCGGAAATGACCGGCGGCGGCCTGCATATGGTTCAAGCGCGACTCGAATTCGCCCAGTACGGCGTGGAGCAAATAATACGTATTCAACGTCTCCAGATCCCGGATGGCCGCCAGGGCTTCGAGTCCCGCTTTGGGACCGCGCAGGTTGGCGATCACAATGGCTCGGTTCAGGGCAACCACCGGCGAACCATCCAGTTCCACCAGCCGGTCGTACAGCGACAAAATCTGCGTCCAGTCCGTGGACGCGTAGTCCCGGGCCGAGCAATGACAGGCGGCAATGCCGGCCTGCAAATGATACACGCTGATTTCCCCGCCCGCCGCCGACTGCGCCAGATGAAACATGCCCCGGGCAATCATCGGTTGATTCCAGCAGGCCCGGTCCTGTTCCTGGAGGCGAAGCAAGTTGCCCTCGTCATCCACCCGCGTCGGGATCCGCGCAGTGTTCAACAACATCAGAGCCAGCAAGGCATGGGTTTTGGGCCGGTTGCCGGCCGGATGCTCCACCAGCAAACCGGTGAGCCGGATCGCTTCCTGACAAATGTCCTCGCGGACCAGTTTGTCACCGCCCGACGCTTTGTAACCTTCATTGTACATCAGGTAAAGCGATGGCAAAACCCCGTCCAGTCGTTGCCCCAACTCGGCGCCGGTGGGAATCTCAAACGGAATGCGGGCCTCGCGGATTCTTTGCCTGGCGCGGGTCAACCGTTTGGCGATTGCCGCATCGGTCGTCAAAAAGGCCCGGGCAATTTCCGTCACACTGAAACCGCACAGTGTTTTCAAGGCAAGCGCGACCTGGACTTCCGCCGGAATGCCCGGATGACAACAGACAAACATCATCCGCAACGTGTCATCGGTAATTTCCGATTCGGGAAAAATCGCCGTGTCCGGGGTGGGATTTTCCCGGTCCATCAGGCGGATGATTTCCGCTTCCTTGTCCCGGAAAACTTTTTCGCGTCGGACAACATCCACCGCCAGGTTGCGGGAAGCCCGCATAATCCACGCTGCGGGATTTTTCGGCACGCCATAAAACGGCCAGGTCTGCAGCGCCCGGGCCAGCGCCTCCTGGACCACGTCCTCGGCCAGGCTGAGATGTTCGATGCCGAAAATGCCCGTCAGCGTAGCCACCATTTTTCCCGATTCATGCCGGAACAGGTGTTCCACCACCCGGGAAATTTCCGTGGGTTGGGCCTTTTCCATTTCGGATCCGGTTTCCATTTCAACCTCCGGCCATGGCGCCGACGACCAGGAACGGCTCTTCGCCGTTGGCGACGGCGTCCGGCAGTCTCGTCTCCGGCGGGTCGAGAGACACGTCCTCTTTGCAGGCAAAAAACCTCACAAACGGCCGCCGTTTCAGCGTCTCGTGATCGCGAATCGTTCCGCGCAGGACCGGATACCGGGTTTCGAGCGCGTCCAGCACGGCGCCCAGCGTCACCGGTCCGGTGACCTCAAGCTGCACTTCGCCGTTCACGCGAGCCAGGTTGCGCAAATGATGGGGCAACACCACCCGGATCATGGTCGTGGGACAGGAATCGCGCCTGTCTTAAAGTAAATTTCCCCCTTAAGCGGAACCGAAAAGTGAGGGACAGGCGCAACGCCTGTCCTACGCAAGTTGACGTGCGCTCCGAAAAATCCGTGTTTATCCATGTTCATCCCTGGTTTATTTCAGCGTTTGGACCTCGACCGAATAAACCGCCGGCAGGTCGCGGACGATGGCGTTCCATGAATTGCCACCATTAGCCGAGGCATAAACCTGCCCGCCGGTCGTGCCGAAATAAATGCCGCATGGGTCCAACCGGTCCACGGCCATCGCGTCGCGCAGCACGTTCACGTAGCAATCCTTTTGCGGCAGGCCTTTCGTGAGCGGTTCCCATTCGTGGCCACCTGTCCGGCTGCGATACACGCGCATTTTGCCGTCCGGCGGATAGTGTTCGGAATCGCTCTTGATGGGCACGACAAAAATGGTTTCGGGCTCGTGCGCATGAACGTCAATCGGAAAGCCAAAGTCGGACGGCAGGTTGCCGCTGACTTCGGTCCATTGCTCGCCGGCGTTGTCGGTCCGCAGCACGTCCCAGTGTTTCTGCATGAACAGCACATCCGGACGTGAAGGATGCAGGGCAATCCGATGAACACAGTGGCCGACCTCCGCATCCGGGTCGGGAAGCTCATAAGGAGACTTCAAACCATGGGTGATCGGCTTCCAGGTCTTGCCGGCATCGTCCGTGCGAAAGCATCCGCCGGCTGAAATGGCGACGTAAATCCGTTTCTCATTTTTCGGGTCGAGCAGAATCGTGTGCACGGCCATGCCGCCTGCTCCCGGCTGCCAGAGGTGGCCCTTGGCGTTCCGCAAGCCGGGCAGTTCCTGCCACGTTTTGCCGCCATTGGTCGTCTTGAAAATCGCCGCGTCTTCCACACCGGCATACGCCGCGTCCGGGTTCGTGAGCGACGGTTCAATATGCCAGACGCGCTTGAATTCCCACGGATGCTGCGTGCCGTCATACCATTTGTGCGTGCCGGCCTTGCCGGCGTAGACAAACTTGTTGCTCTCGCCTTTTGGAAAACCCTCCGGGCTCTTCAACTCCTCTGGACCGCTGCCGGGCGTGTTCCAGGTCTTGCCGCCGTCATCGGAGCGCTGGATGATCTGGCCGAACCAGCCGCTCGTTTGTGACGCATAAATCCGGTCCGGATCCGCGGGTGAGCCTTTAACATGGTAAATTTCCCAACCCGCGAAATGCGGATCGCTGACCTTCCAGGCTTTGCGCCGGCCATCCGAGGTCAGAATGAACGCGCCTTTTTTCGTGCCGACGAGGACTCGGATTTTGCTCATAGTTTTTCTCCCATTGATTAACGACGGCAGATTATCTTCCGGCCGTGGTTTCGGCCAACAACTTTATCTGTGCCAGTCCTTTCTCGAACTGGCCGCCAATCATCTTGTCGAAATTCATGACCAGGCCCATCGCCTTTCCCATGAAATTATTTTTTCCGGACATGCTCCAGGTCACCGCGGTTTGAGCACCCTCCGGCTTAAACATGAATTCGGCGGTGTTCGTGGCTTTGAACGGTTTGAGAAATTCGAGCTTGATGCGAATCCGTTCCCCGGGATGGCTTTCCATGATGGTCATGCGACCCGTACCGACCTTGTTGTTGCCGGCCCATGAATAACTCGCACCGGTCCCCGCCGGCGGGCCGGTAAAAGTCTTTTTGAGCGCCGGATCCATTTTTTCCCACGGCGACCAGGCCTCCCATTTGTGCAGGTCGTTCACCTGGGCAAATATCATTTCTGCCGGCGCGGCAATGGCATTCGACCGCGTCACGCGGAAGTCGGAAGGCCGCGTGGCAACGAGGATCAGGAGCAGCACGACGATAACCGCCAGACTGATCAATATGGTCATGAGCATAACTTTCCTCCGTTTTAAGTTTGCTGGGTGGATAGTTTCGGTTTTTTGGTAAAATGGTCAAGGTCCGGGCCAGCCCGGCCCAAGGCCCTTCAGCCGCCTCCCGGTTTTGCCCACAGAACCAGCATGGGCCGGAACGCGCTCCGATACGACCACGCGAGATAAAGTTCCAGGACCAGGACCACGATGCCCGGCACGATGGTGGCAGGCATGAGGAAAATATGGAAGGCGATGATGTTGACGATCACCGGGGCAATCAACGCCAGGGCGAGCGGCACAAAACAGTTCAGTAGGAGCAAGGCGCCGACGAGCGTCTGGGTGCCAAAAATAAGTGGCATCATGTAGCCGCTCTTCATGAATCCGCTCATCAGTGCCATGACCCCGTCCGGCATAGGTTCCTTGGGCTGCGGGATGAAATGCAGAAATCCATTGAGGCCAAACACGAAAAACATCAGGCCCATGAGAATGCGAGCGACGGCTGGCAGGTAACGGGTGGGTGATTTCATGGATTGTTCCATTCTGGTTCGCGTGGGATGGTTCTTTCGATGGGTGTTTTATACGCTAATTCATCCGCGTCTCCGGCGTTGGCCGGAAGCCGATCCTTCCCGATATGCTTGGTTCAATTTCTTGATGTCCAGTTTGACCATTTTGAGCAGGGCTTGCATGACGCGTTCCGATTTCGCAGCGTCCTTGTCGCTCAACAACTCGCCGAGAACCGCGGGCACAATCTGCCACGAAATCCCGTATTTGTCCTTGAGCCAGCCGCACTGCACCTCTTTGCCGCCGGCGGAAAGTTTTTTCCAAAAGTAATCCACCTCCCTCTGCGTCCGGCAGCTCACCACGAATGAGATGGCCTCAGTAAACTTGAAATGCGGGCCGCCGTTCAGGGCGATGAATTTTTGACCTGCCAGCTCAAACGCAACGGTCATGACCGAGCCCCTGGATTTGCCGGACGCTTTTTCCGATGCCTCACAGTAGCGGGCGACATTCAGGATTTTGGATTTCTTGAAGACGGAAATATAAAATTTCGCCGCTGCCTCGGCCTGGTGGTTGAACCACAAAAATGGGATGATTTTTTGCATGACTTATTTCACATCTTCGCCGGAAGCCGGTTTGAACTCCTCTGTTTTCGGTTTATGTCACAGAGCATGTCTGAATGGATGTTGAGACCGATATTCGTCATATTGTAAACATGCTCGGTAGCCACCAGCCAGACGATCTCGCAAATTTCGCGTTCCGAATAATGGCGAGCCATGTGGGCGAAGGTATCCGGATTGACTTTCTTCTCCCGGGTTAATTCCGTCACATAATCCAATGCGGCGCATTCGGCTTCGCTAAAAAGGTTGTTTGTACGGTAGTTCTCCAGCGCTTCAAATTTAGCCTCACTCATTGATGCTTTGATTATGAACGCGCGGCCGATATCCATGCAGAACAGACAAACGTTCAGGCGCGCTACCTGTTCGCGGATAAGCAGGGCCAGCTCGAACGGCAACGTCAGCTTCTTGTCGAGCTTGCTGATTTTCGCATAGAACAAACCGAACGCAGACGGCAACCGCGCGGAATGCACCTTCAATGGCGTCAGCACCTTGCCGAATTGTCGTTGGGTAAAGTAATACGCCAGCTTCATCATCAGCCCCTGGGGGTGTTCGATGGGTGGAAGAAAGGTATCCATAGGCTTGTATCAGTTTGAATTTCTCCAGTTCAGGCTTTTGCCAGGTACTCGGCAAGCTGTTCAAAAGTGCCGCCCCAACCCTGCTTCATGCCTTCGTGCGCGGAATCAAATGTCTTGCGCTCCTCGTCCGTGGGATTCAAAGGCACCCATTGCACGCTCAGCAAGGTTTTTCCGTTTTGCTCCCCAAAGGTGACCGTGGTCAGCATTTGCAGCGGCCAAGCCGGACTGAAGGGATGCCGGGTGACTCTGCCTTCCCGGTCGGAAAAATGCTGAACGTAAACCAGCCGCTCCGGAGCCACGATTTCACGGTAGATAAATTTACCCCACATTTCGCGTCCATCCGGAGAGCGCAAACAGGAATGGCAGGTTCCGCCCGGACGTAAATCCATTTTGGCCTCCGGCATCGTGGACCCTTTCGGCCCGAACCATTGCATCAGACGCTCCCGCTCCGTCCACGCTTTCCACACCCGCTCACGCGGCGCGTCGAACGTGCGCGAGATGACAAAAGGTCGTTCAACGGATTTATTGGGTGTGGTCGTCGTTGTCATATTTGTTCTGGCGTGGGTTTGTGTGGTTTTGCATCGCCCTGGTTCAGCTCTGGTCAGTTATTCGGTTGCGATACAATAACCATCCACATCACGCCGAAGCGGTCGGCGACCATGCCGAAACGCGGCGAGAAAAAGGTCTTCGTCAGCGGCATCTGCACCTTTCCCCCATCCGCCAGGGCCGTGAATCGCCGGTCCGCTTCCGCTTCCGTGGACACCGTGAGGGACAGGGCAAAACCGTCGAAATTTGTTTTGCCCGTACACCGTCCGTCACTGGCCCTGATTTGGGTGTCACCAACGCGGAAACTGGCGTGCATCACCTTGTTTTCCGAACCGGGCGGAACCATTCCGGGTTGATGCGGTTCCGGGCTCTCCTTGAAGCGCAGCAGCATGTCCACCTCCGCGTCGAGCGCCTTTTTGTAAAATTCGATGGCTTCCTCGCAACGGCCGTTGAAAAACAGATAGGCTTGAACCAGGGAATTGTCTTTGGTTGCAGTCATACTTTTTAGCTCCCGCTTTTTGAAAGGCCGGGCGGACTTTCCACGCCGCCCTGCCTTCCGTTGATCTTGATTCTTTCAGCCAGAATTACGCCGTCGCCTCCGCGAATTGCGATTCGGGCAGGGCTTCGCCGGAAAGAGCACATTGGTCCATGACCGGCCGGACCTCGACCTTGGCACCATACGGCAGGCCCGGACATTGCCGGGCGATGGCCACGGCCTCATCCAAACTGCCCACGTTCAGTAAAAAATAACCGCCGATGGCCTCCTTGGATTCGGCAAACGGCCCGTCGGCAACGACCCGGCCGTTCTTCCCGGAAACAATTTTACCCTCGCGTTCCAGCGGGTTCCCTGCGACGACCTTGCCTTCCTGGGTCAACTGCTTGAACCACGCCATCCACTGGCCGGCGACCTGTTGCATTTGTTCCGGCGAAAGGCCGTTATGCCAGTCGGTTCCACGGAAAATCAGCATGTATCCATTCTTCGTTTGTGTGCTCATAATGTTCTTTTGGTTGTTGTTGGATGATTGTTGCTCATTCAATAATACGACGAATGAGGAATTGCAATCAGGACAAGCCTTTTTGCATCCGTTTTACGCTCATTCCTCGCTTAAGCGGGCAAAAAGGGAACCTATTTTGCCTTGTCGTTCCGTTCCCACAGGGCGAATGCGTTGCCTTCCGTGTCCTGGCAGACGGCGAAAAAGCCCATCTCCATCACGGCAGTCCTGGGGACGCAGACTTTGCCCCCGAGTTTCTCCACCCTTGCCATGTATTCCGTCACCGACGGCACGTTGACGTAATTGGTGATGGGCTGCTGCGGGTGCATGCGCTTCATCAGGCCGCCGTCGGGCGAAGCGTCCTCGCCACCCGTGTCAATGTGCAGGTAATTCTGCGCGGCGGGACCCGACATGCCGGGAAACGGGTTGATTTTCCAGCCAAACAGCTTGCTGTAGAACGCCTTGGCGCGTTTGAGGTCGTCCGTCGGGATTTCGAACCAGATGATGCTCGCCGCCGTCTTCTTCCTGGATGTGCTCATGTTTGCCTTTTTTGTTGAATTGTTTCTGTCCTTTTCAATAAGACGACGAACGGGCGGAACTGTTCAGGACAATGGCGTGCAAATATTTCACGGTTAACTGCCAAGTCCCGTGGTAAACAAGGATTGTCATCGGAATTTTGCCTGCTGGTAACAAACAGGCTATATTGATTGCGGCGGGAGGGGGTGAACCTCCACGCCTTTTATGTAAATATGCACCTGACTGAACCAGACCTGAAATTCGTGGTGGAAACCGTGGCGACCAAGAGGCGGGACCACGACCATATTATCGATTTGGTCCGGGACAAGGACGACCTGTTGGAACCGATGCTGGAAGACCCGAAACTGGCGGAACGGCTCATCAACGAGCTGGAAGTCCTCGTCCGGATTTCGCCCTACTTGATGTTCACCGTGTTGTTGCGCCGCGTCCGGCGCGACCTCGAGGGCCGGTCTTTTGTGTTGGAACGCGACGAGCGCGGGAATCGTATCCCGGTTTTTGAGGCGGCCCGCGCCGGCGAGTTGCTCAGCGACCCGTCCTTGCGCGAATATCTTATCGAGATGCTCTGCTCGTTCGTCCGTACCAACATCGCTGTGCTGTACCGGCAGGAAGGCCGCGGCTGGCAAAAACGCAAATTCAGCGACATGGACATGGACGACATGATCGCCTTGTGCCAACTGGCGGAGTCGGAGCTGAAACCGCGCTTTTACAAACGCATCGCCGACATCGCATTGTTTCTCACGGGCGTTTATCCCGATCATGCCTCCTTTTTCGTTCGACGGCCCCGGAGCCAGGATTGGCGCAGGGTACCCGATTACGAGCGGGAAGGCCGGCGCTTCTACACACTGGCGGCGCAGGAAACCGAACCGCCGGGGCCGGCATCCGTTTTCGAGAAATTGGCGGAACAATTCACGCTGGCGCGCGGGGTGTTGAATACGTTGAGCGACCACTACCTAAAACCCATCGGGGCACGATACTTCAATCAGTCGGACGGAATGTAAACGCTCAGCGGGCTTCTGCGGTCAGCTATTTCGGTTCTATTGGGCAACTACACGGCCACCTTTCCTGAACGCTTCGTACAAAAGGTTGTTGGTACAGCGTATACCCAAGCCACTAACCGCCTTTTGACTTTGAGTTGCAGAAATGGTGGATTGAAAGGTTCCCTCAAAGTGGGCAAATTGCATTGGGTCGTTACAGAAACCGCAATGCCATGAAACTTCTCACGTTACTGCTATCATTGACTCTACCTGCAGTAGCGCAAGCCCAATTCACTTACACGGTAACCAACGGGACGATTACGCTCACGGGTTATACCAACACTCCCCCAAACAATTTCGTTATCCCTAATACCATCGCGGTCAACGGCACTAACCTACCCGTCACTATCATCGCCGACTGGTCGTTCGCATATTTTTACAATGTGACCAGCATCACGATCGGCACCAATGTTACCAGTATTGGGAACAACTCCTTTCAGGAGGCGTACGCTCTGGCTAATCTCACAATTCCCAACAGCGTTACCAGCATCGGGGACTATGCCTTTTATGGGTGTGGTTCAGCAAACGTCACGGTTCCTGATAGTGTAACCAATTTGGGTGCCGAGTGTTTCTGGGCGAGCAAAGTGACAGGCGTTACGATAGGCAGGAGCCTCACCAGTATCGGGAACGATGCTTTTCAATACTGCTACGGGTTGACCACCGTGACATTCAATATCGGCGCTACGACCACGGGGAACGGGATGTTCTCCGGCTGCTACAGGATAACCAGCGCGACGATTCCCAATAGCATTACCAATATCGCGGATGGCACGTTCAGCGGTTGTTCGGGTCTAACGAGCATTTCGATTCCGACAAACGTCGTTTATATCGGAAGCGGCGCGTATGGCAGTTGTTCGGGCCTTACCAACATCACCATTCCCAACGTACCCATCAGCTTTGGCAGTGGTGCGTTTTCCGGCTGTTCCGGCTTGGGCAGCATAACGCTTCCCAGCAGCCTGACGACCATTGAGGGTTCCATGTTTTCATCCTGTTCCGACTTGACCAATGTTTCGATTCCGAGCAGTGTCACCAATATTGGAGATTCCGCATTTCAAAGCTGCGTTAGCTTGACTGGCATTGTAATTCCCAGCAGTGTCACCAGCATAGGGGGCTCGTCATTTCAAGGTTGCACGGCTTTGACTAATTTCATCATCCCTAGTAGCGTCACCAGTATCGGAAATTCTGCATTTCAGGGTTGCTTGGATTTGAACACGGTCATGCTTCCCGACGGTTTGGATGTCATTGGAAGTTCAATGTTTGCCTCATGTTCAAGCTTAACTGGCGTTTCAATTCCAAACACCGTTACCAACATTGGAAGTTCTGCCTTTCAAGGTTGCACGGCCTTGAGCAGCATCCTCATTCCGGCCAACGTGATCACCATCGGCAGCTCGGCATTTTCGGGCTGCACGGGACTGACGGACTTCCAGATTCCTAACAGTGTCACCAATATTGGAAGCGGCGCATTTCAAGGCTGTGCGGGCCTGACCAA
>DATJYM010000289.1:0-27423 GCA_035499615.1 Candidatus Acidiferrales bacterium
ACCGTGGATTTTGGCTAAATACTCCCGTTTGCTGGGCAGACTCATGTTCGTTGTTTGGGTAACCACGATCTTGAGTCAACGAAGAGCCAAACCCCTCGTCCAGCTCCCCGCCCCGGTAACATTTATCCTGAGTCAACACGCGTTTAAAGTTCAAAGTCCAAAATTATTTACGATTTACGATTTACGATTTACGATTGGCGCGTTCATGGCCAAAAACATTGTTTATTTTGATTTAGAGACGCAGAAATCCGCCGAGGAGGTGGGCGGCTGGAATCACATCTCCAAAATGGGCATGAGCATCGGCGTGACGTTCGGCACCGCGCGAGGCGATTACAAGATTTACGGCGAGAAACAAGTCAACGATCTCATCGTTGATTTGCAGCGTGCGGACCTGGTGGTGGGGTTCAACATCTTGCGGTTCGACTACGAGGTTCTGCACGGTTACACGACCTTCGATCTGCGCCAGTTGCCGACGCTGGACATGATGGTGGAATTGCAGAACAAGTTGCAGCACCGTCTCTCGCTGGATTCGATTGCGACGGCGACGTTTGGCGTGGAGAAAACGGCGGAAGGCATGCAGGCCATCCGCTGGTTCAAGGATGGCAAACTCGCGGAAATCGCCGAGTACTGCTGTTACGATGTGAAGCTGACGAAACTGGTTCATGAGTACGGTCAGAAACACCGGCAGCTGCATTACCATAATCGTTTCGGCAAGAAAATGACCGTGCCGGTAAGCTGGTAGGATTGAGCTTCCGCCAACAAGGCAAGGTTTCCCTGTCATGCTTTCTGCCGGCAAGTTCCCGTTGCTTTCGCAGGGACACGATTTAAGCTAGTAACGAGTTTAAACAGTGGATTCAAATCTGCTCTATGGCGGTGGAAATGCAGGAATTTTGCCAATTTTACCGTGATGGTTTGCGATGAACTTCTTTTCCCAACCAGGAGGCATCTGGGGAGGTTGGCAGTGGACGCCGCCCCGCGTCCGTTTTCCGTTCGTTGACGAACTCCGGCGCTATTCGTGGGATAGGTTGCGACATGACGCCATTGCCGGCGCGACCCTGACGCTGGTTTCCATTCCGCAGGCTATTGGGTTTGCACTGATCCTCGGCCTGCCGCCCATGCCCGTGATTCTGTCGGTCGTAGTCGGAGGATTTTTCAGCGCGCTGTTTTTTTCATCGTACCACCACGTGTTCGGACCCACGACCTCGGTCTGTCTTATCACTGCCGCCACCATGACGGCCAATACCGACCTGGGGATGCATCCTCTGCAGTTGGCGGCCTATCTGGCGTTTATGATCGGGGTCGTGCAGTTTATCGCCGGGCTGTTCAATTTTGGCCAGGTTACGAAATTCATTTCACGTTCGGTCGTGGTGGGTTACACCACGGCCATCGGCGTGCTCCTGATTTTCAGCCAACTGCACAACGGCATGGGATTCTCCAGCCCGGCGGGCGAAAGTTTTCTGACGGCGTTCAAGGAGGCGGGTGTGGCGATTGGTATGGGCAATTTTTCGGGTTGGTCCATTGGTATCGCCGTGCTGACGCTTGCCATTTTTGAAGGCATCAAGCGCTGGCGGCCCACCTGGCCTGAGCCGTTGTTGGGATTGGCCTTTCTGGCCATAGCCGCGCGCGTTTTCGCGCATTTCCATCCGGAAATCCCCTTTCATCTGGTCAAGGATGAAGGCGCCCTGACCGCAACCCTGCCCACGCTGAAACAATTGCCGGCATTCGAGGATCAATTGCCCATTGTCCGCCAGTTGGCCGGCAGCGCTCTCGCCATCGCCATCATCGGAATGCTCGAGGCGACCGCCATCACCAAAACTCTGGCGGCCCGAAGCGGCCAGCACCTGGATCCCAACCAGGAACTCATCGGCATGGGCGCGGGCAACATCGCGGCGGGACTGTTCGGGTTGACTCCGGGTTCCTCGTCGTTCACCCGTTCGGCGGTCAACTACCAGAGCGGCGCCGTCTCACAACTTTCGTCCATGTTGAGCAGCGTTACGGTGCTGCTCATCTTGTTGTTCCTGACTCCGCTCTTCAACTATATCCCCGTGCCTGCGCTCGCCGCCCATCTGATGAGGGTTGGTTACAAATTGATCAATCGTTCCCAAATCCGGGTCTCCACCCGGTCCACCCGTTCGGATGCCATCGTATTTTTTGCGACCCTGGGAGCCGCCTTGTTTCTCAGGCTCGATACTGCCATTTATGTGGGCATCGGCGTCGCGCTGGCGTTGTTCCTGCAGAAAACCAGCACGCCGTCCCTCATTGAATATACTTTCAATGAAAGCGGCCAACTGGCCGAGTTGCGGGACCGGACCCAGCGCACTAATCCACAAATTTCCATCATTCACGTCGAAGGCGAGTTGTTTTTCGGCGCGGCCGATTTGTTCCAGGACCAGGTACGGCGCCAGGCCGAGGACGAAAATATCCGCGTTTTCATCCTCCGCATGAAAAACGCGCGGCACCTGGACGCCACCACCGTCATGGCGCTGGAATCGCTTCACGAGTACCTGCGCAAGACCGGTCGTTACCTGCTCATCAGTGGCAGCAGCCCGGATGTCACCCGGGTCCTTCGCAACAGCGGTCTGTTGAAACAGATTGGCGAGGAAAACATCTTTCCGGCCGAAATGAATCCGACGATTGCCACTCGGCGGGCGCTGGTCCGTGCCCGGGAATTGCTGCCGCAAAAGGCCGAGGTCCGGCTCTTTTACGAACGTCCGCTCGACAACGGTTCCGGAGTTTCCCGAGACATTAGTGATTATGACATTTGAGATGGTCGCGTTTCCGCTTCGGGCTGGCCATTCCTAGAGATTCATCACGCCCCAAAATTGCTTGACAGTGTGACAAGAGACGTTAAGAGTACTGAACCGCTTCAGGCTTTCGATAAGGAGTTATTTGGCTGACGGCAGTCAGTAGAGGTTGCGTCAGCGATGACTGAGGCCGGTCAGAAAATGTCCGTTGACGACTTACAAAGGATTGTAACGGTAGCTCACAAAAGTGAAGGATTATATCCAGTCACCGGTCGTAAAGCTGGTGCGCCATTTTCCGCCACCCGCCAAATTTCAACCAGAGCCAATCCGATGAAAACAATTCCCTTCTTGGGAATACTCTCTGTGTCTTGTGTGCTTCAGGCGCAAACCCTAAATCAGGCCACAGCCAACTCCTCCGCCGCGCCCGTTCCGACGCCTTACGTCGTTGTTTCGCGGGAAGCCAATTCAACCGTCTGGCAGCGGGAGTCTTATGAACAAGGGCCAAACGGCAACATTGTGCCCCACTTCAATCGTTACGTGGAATTGGCGACTGGATTGAATCATTTCGTCAACGGCCAATATTTGCCCAGCACCGAGGAAATTGACCTTTCTGTGGATAGGAATTCAGCGTCGGCAACCAACAGCCAGCACCAGGTCTATTTTCCGGGAGACATTGACAACGGAGCGATAAAACTGGTGATGCCCGACGGGCAAACACTACTAAGCCAGCCCGTAGGACTGGGTTACTTTGACGGCAGCAATAGCGTGCTTATCGCCGTGTTGACCAACTCAACGAGAGCAATTCTAACTCCAGGGAATCAGGTGATGTACACAAACGCCTTTGCTGGTTTGAACGCCGATTTGCTCTATACCTACACGCGGGCTGGTTTTGAACAAGACGTCATCTTGCGGGCGCAGCCGCCTGATCCTGCATCTTTGGGTCTTAACCCGGAAACGGCGCGGCTCCAGGTTTTTACTGAATTCTTTAATCCCCCCCAACCGGTCGTGACCACCAACATGGTGCCGACAACGGCAGGCAACTTGGAGGATGACGACCTGAACTTTGGAGCAATGGCGATGGGGCGGGGCAAGGCGTTCCTGTTGGGCACCAATTCTTCGCCGGTCGGCGTGGTCAAACAATGGCTTTTGGTGAATAATCAGCAATTTCTCGTTGAGGAGGTTCCCTTCCGGTTCATTACGAATCGATTGTCCCAGTTGCCAGCGCCTCAAACAGCATCCATCCAAAACAATCCGCCTTTGGATGTGGTTTCGGCCCGACGATTGTTGCCAATGCGGCCATCGGTGACGGCCCACGACAAATCCCACATGCGTTTGGCGAAAAGGAGCTTGTCGGATCGAGGGTTAGTTCTGGATTATCAAATACTTAACAGCCGTCAGACGAACTATACATTTCAAGGAGATACCACCTACTTAATCAGTGCTCCGGCGTACTTGTACGGGACAAATATCTTTGAGGGTGGCGCAGTAATCAAATACACAAATAACGCCTCAATGGGGTTGCAAAGTTCGGTGGCTTCCCGCCAGTGGCCCGGATCGCCCTATCGTCCCGTGATTTTTACTTCAATGAACGATAACACGGTAGGCGAAAGTGTTCCCGGCTCGACGGGCAATCCAACCAACTATTATCCCACCGCGTTGAGCCTTGCCGGCAACACTTCAATCCAGAATGTGCGCATCTTGCACGCCCAATATGCTATCGGGGCTTATGGAACTTTGAGTCTGACCAATGTGCAGATGGTCAACTGCCAAAACGGCGTGCTGTTCGATAACGGCTATCAGTCGCTGATCCTTTATTTGCGAAACGTTTTGATGGCGGATTTGCAGACCAATATCAACCTGACGGAACTCTTCGAAAACGGTGTGGGCATCTCGGCTCAGAACGTAACCTTCGCCAACACCAACACAACTTTCGCGCCGGTGGTTGGGGCAGGGTCCGATACCAGTTGGAGCATGAGCTTGACGAATTGCATTCTGGCCAGGGCAACCCTCGTCGGTAATTATCTGACGGCGGACTACAATGGTTTCTACCCGGCTGATATCGGATTTGGGAGCCATCAATTCGGCACAAGCAGCTCTCCCTTCCAAACCGTCGCGGGCGGGAATTTTTATCTGGCCAACAACAGCCCCTTCCGCGGCGTTGGAACCAACAATATTGATCCGGCTTTGCTGGCTGATTTGCGGACCACCACCACGTATCCCCCAAACACGGCCTTTGTCGGCCAGACCATTTCCATAAGCACTAATCTGGGTCCACTGGGATTGGCCAATACGAATACGCCCGATTTGGGCTAACATTATCCCATCCTGGATTATGTATTCTCCCAGTGCCGGGTGGACGGCGCGGCTGGCGGCCTACTGACCTTTAACCCCGGCACCGCCGTAGGCTGGTATGGACTGGGATTAGCTCTCACTAATGGCGCGAGCATCAGCTTCACCGGCCTGGTGGCCAGTCCCTGCTATTTCGTACGCTGCAACACTGTCCAGGAGAATGACCAGAGCGGCGACACCAGCGCCACCGGCATTACCTGTCCGGACCTTAATGCCTCCTCCGCTGTGCAGGCCACGTTCACACGCTTCTCGGCGGCGGGTGATCTGGCCGCTTTCTTTGACGCAAGCCAGCTTTATCCGGATTATTTTTACAACTGCGAGTTTTGGGATGGTCTGCTGGGCGGCAATGTTCCCAACGGAGGATTCGGGTCGGATGTCTTTCTGGTCAATTGTCTTCTCGACCGCAGTGCGACGGCATTCAATACCACGGCCACCAGTACGGTTTGGCAACTGACGATGCAAAATTGCACGCTGCACGGCGGCAGTTTGTATTTGAGCCAGTCCAATCCATCCGAAAATGCTTCCCTTACGGTTGGTGATTCCGCCTTTGACGGCACGGAAATTACGATTACAAATACTCCGAATGGGACCGCCGACATCTCCGGCGTTCACGACGCCTATCTGACCAACGCCACAAAACTGCCGCACGAGAGTAACGACCCGGCTGACCAAACCAATTTCAACTGGCAGATCGGGCAGTTGGGAAATTATTATCTGCCACCGGGCAGTCCTTTGATTAATGCCGGCGACCAGTCGGCTTCTGGTATTCCAGATTCAACCGGCTACGTGCCTAAAGACCTGAGCATATTTACCACCCAGACCAATCAAATGCCCGAGAGCGCAAAAAATCCGGCGGGTAACGTGGACATTGGCTATCATCATGCGGCTCCGTTGCAAGCAAGCTCATTTGATCTCCAGCCCTGCGTCAATAGCGCCGCGTCGCCGCAATCTGACTCTTTCGATTTTTCCACACAGAACAGCGGCTGGAACAGAAATAACCCGGACTCATGGGGGCTGCTGGTCATCTACCTCACAAACAGCAGCCCGCAATGGGGCAGTTTGACAAATGTGAACTATGACAATTATGTTTATACGCCGAGCCAGTGTTATGACGGCCCGGACAGTTTTGGATACCAAATGAGCGATGGCTTTTTCATTCCGACAACGGCCATGGTTTACGTGACGGTGGCCGATGTAATCAGCGCCTCATATTCGCCAGCGCCAGCGCAAACACCCGTCAATACTCCGGCAAACATCACTTTATCTGGAAGCGATTCGTGCGGCCAGTCAGTAAGTTTTTCCTGGCCCAGCACCACATCCCAGGGTGGAACGCTAACAGGTTCGGGTTCCAGTGTGACTTATCATCCGCCCACAAGCTTCAGCGGAATAGATGGTTTTGAATTTCAGGTCGTCAATCAGTGTGGAAATTCTGCGGGAGCCATCGTGTTCATTACCGTAGGTACCAACTCGGGTACCGGCGGGCCATTTACCGTGGTGACGAATCTCAACGGCGGCGGCCCCATTGGCATTGATTATTCTCCCACGAAGAATGCGTTGATTGTCTCTGTGGATGGCGGCGACCCGGATTTCGGATACGATGATTTTGTCCTTCTTAGCACCAATACGTCCGGCGGCTTAATCGTGACCAATTCCTCCAGCGTCGTTAATCTGCAGGACGAAGTGAAAGTAGCCATTGTGAAACAGGGCGTCAACGGTTTTACAAACAGCGACGTGTATTTCGGCAGCGACACGGGTAATGGCTCGCCTGGGATTGGCTGGCTCTCGGCTGACGGCACAAGCTCGAATCTCTTCTGGTGCACACTGACCAATGGCGTGGTGGCAAACTCGTTACCACTCCGAGGCGGTCTCTATGTGGACCAGACTGGAGTCTTCAGTAATGATGTTGTCGCCGTGACGAGCCCCAACACCTCGGAGACCGGCAATAAGGGCATTTGGAGTGTGGATGCGCGAGCACACTCAAAGTTGGTTGCGCAAATAAACACGCTGCACTTGGAAGGCGTCATCACTCTGCCAAACAGCACAAATCAATGGGGTCCATGGGCAGGAAAAATTCTGACTGGTGATGAAGATAACAATTTGCTTTATGCGGTTGATACCAATGGCAACGTGACTTTGTTTTCTTTGGGAATCGCCTCAGAGGATTTTGACATAATTTCAACGAACCAAGACCTTTATATTTGCGACAATGATTCGCCTTACAAGATTCTGAAATTATCCCACACGTGGCTGACGAATTATGTGGGCGATCTGCTGATCACCCAAGCAGGGGATGGAAACTTCGGATATACAGACCCAAGACTGTTTATCGTTAATTGGAATGGCACAAATTTTGTGACCCGAAGCATTGCCGGCCGCCCATACGGCTTTTCTCATTTTGAGCATGTTTCTTTTGCGCCACTCAGTCTTCACTCCCAACCGATACAATGATATGAAACTGAAAAGGTTTGTTTTATCTGGATCCGTTCTTTTGTGTCTAATTGCTGACGCACAGGAAATTTTCATCTATGACGAGCAGTCTTCAATCGAAGGTAATTACGGAGAAGGCGGTTCTGTTATTCAGCCAGCTCAACCCATGGGACAATCATTTACTCCGGAATTGTCTTCCGTAGGGTTTATTCGGCTGTACATTTCAGATGATAGTGTCGGTTATATCGGCGGGAGCGTTTATGTAAAATTATTGGCGAATTCGATTACCGGTACGCTCTTAGGTCAGTCACAGTCTGTGCTTATACCCACTGGAGGGTTTGCACAACCAGTTAATTTCCTATTTACAACTCCGGTTTCTGTCACCTCCGGCGTAACTTACTATTTCCAGCCCGTTGCAAACAATAACACATTGGCGGTTGCGGGAGATCTCGGTGGGGCGGATTACAGCTATCTTGGCGGAACAGCCTTTTTTAACGGTGCACCCGTAGCAAACGAAGATTTGTGGTTCCGCGAAGGCATTTACACTACACCTGAGCCGTCGGCTTTGTGGCTGGTTCTGTTTGGCAGCGGGGTTTGGTTTTCGTTTCGCCGCAAGAATTTGTTGAGACCTCCGTCCCAAAGCAAAACCGCCGCGTAAAATTTTCCCGCGTTGCGCGTGAGATTCACGCGCAGAAAACGCGCCTCAGTTGGAAAACCACACAAATTCTCAAAATATCAGCCCGGCACAGGTTATGCCAGGAGCGAATTGGGGAATGATTATGAAAGGCAAATCTATTCTGTTTTTGATCATCTTGAACCGGAATGGCACGAATTTTGTAGGCCGGTCTATTAATGACAACGTCGTAACTAATGGCGTAGGCGTTCTCAAAGGCGCAACTTTCGCGCCGCTCAATCTTCCATCCCGACCAATAACGCAATGAGATTTATGAGAACTTTTGAACTGACCGTAGTCTACGTCAGTACTGCCTTTTTATTCTCGTTTGGCGTACGGGCACAGAGTCTATTCGTCGCGTCGGGCAGCAATATCCTTGAATTGACACCAGCCGGGATGCAAAGCCCCTTTGCCTCTGGGCTGAACTACCCAAACACGCTAGCCTTCAACAGTGCGGGCGATCTATTTGTTGGGGACCCTAGCAGCCTTAGCATCTATCAGTTCACACCGGCTGGTATGGAAAGTAGCTTTGCCTCCGGACTCGGCCCCGGTATTGTTGGGCTGGCTTTCAACAACGCGGGTGATCTATTTCTTGCGGATGCGGGCACCTATAACATCTATGAATTTACGCCAGACGGAACTAAAAGCATCTTTGCTTCAGCAGTTGGTCCAGGTGGTGGCTTGGCCTTTAACAGCGCAGGCGATTTATTCGTGGCTACTGCGTCGGGCAGCATAGAAGAAATCACGCCAAGCGGAGTGCGGAGCATCTTTGCCTCCGGCTTGTATAATCCAAAGGGTCTGGCCTTTAACAGTGCGGGTGATCTGTTCGTGGCCGATCTTGAACAGGTTAACAGCGGCAGTATCTATGAATATACGCCGAGTGGAGTCCAGAGCACATTTGTGTCAGGATTACATTCTCCCGAGGGCTTGGCCTTTAATAAGGCGGGTGATTTGTTTGAAGCTGATAGTGGCAGTAGTAATATCTACGAATTTGCGCCTGATGGAACGCAGATCCTATTCGCCTCGGGTTTGAATTCTCCTCAAGGGCTGGCCATCAAGCCCACGCCTGAGCCTTCGCCCCTGTGGCTGGTTTTGCTTGGCGGCGGGATATGGTTTTATGTCCGCTGCACTTACAAAAAGCATCGGCTCGCTTGAGAAGCGGAAATACCAGCAGGCAAACGAGAATATAGCTATGAATGTACAGTTGGCATCTTCTCATCGGTTCCTGTTTTACCTAATCAACCGGGCGCTCTATGCCGGTGTGGTCTCTCTCATTTCTGCACGAGTGCATGCGCAGAATTTATTCGTTTCGGATTATGGCAGCGACAATATTTACGAGTTCACAGCGGTCGGATCGCAAAGCACCTTTGCTTCTGGATTGCAGGGACCTCAGGGACTGGCCTTTGACAGCGCGGGAGATTTGTTTGTGGCGAACCAACTAAGCGGCAACATCACTGAATTCACTGCCGGGGGGACGCAAATCACTATTGCCTCTGGGTTGAATGCTCCTGATGGGCTGGCGTTCAACAGTGCGCGTGATCTCTTCGTGGCAAATTCGGGCGACAATAACATTATTGAAATCACGCCGGGTGGAGTGCAAAGTACCTTTGCTTCGGGGATTTATGATCCTACCGGACTGGCCTTCAACGGCACGGGTAATCTGTTTGTGGCGAGCTACGGCAACTCAATCTATGAAATCACAACGGGCGGAACACAAAGCATCTTTGCATCCCCGTCCTATGTGGATGGTCCGATAGGCTTGGCCTTCAGCAGCGGCGGGAACCTGTTTGAGGCGGATCTGGGAAGCGGAAACATCAACGAATTTACACCAGAAGGAGCAAGAAATACTTTTGCCTCTGGGTTGAACTATCCCACTGGGCTTGCCTTTAATAGCTCGGGCAATTTGTTTGAAGCAGACAGCAGAAATGGCAACATTTATGAGTTTGCACCAAATGGAACGAGGAGTACGTTTGCCTCCGGATTGGGTGTTCCGAATGGATTGGCCTTCCAGCCCACGCCTGAACCGTCACCTTTGTGGCTGACTTTGCTTGGCAGCGGAATTCTATTTTATTTCCGCCAGCTTTACAAAAAACATCGGCTCGTTTGAAACGAACTACTCTGCCACATCCGCCATCCATTTTATCATGCGATGGGATGGTATAAAATCTGCGAGTTGCAACATTGTCAGTTCCCATCTCGGCCAATAAACTTGATTTCAAGCAAGACACTAGTGCAAGCGCGGACACCACAGGAGTTAAAACGATTCCGCATCTTCAAAATTGAATTGTTCCTTACTTCATTTCGCGGCAAGCTGGGTGCTCTTATGCAGCAGGTGAACCTGGGAATGATTGGCGGCGGCACCGTGGGCAGCGGCGTGTTTCACGCGCTCCAGCTCAACGGCGGGCTCATGGCTTCGCGCATCGGCGTCAAGGTCGCCGTCCGCCGGGTGGCGGTGAAGGCGTTTGACGAACCGCGCCCCTACGAAATTCCCCGTGCCCTGATGACCACCGACTGGCAGAGCGTGGTCCATGATCCGGCCGTCCATCTCGTGGCCGAACTCGTCGGTGGCACCACCCTCGCCCGGACCATGATTCTGACCGCGCTCAAACTCGGCAAGCCGGTGATAACGGCAAACAAGGCGCTGTTGTCCGCGCATGGCGAGGAACTTTTTGCCACCGCCCGCAAGTACGGCACCAATCTCTATTATGAAGCCAGCGTTTGCGGCGGTATTCCCATCATCAAAGCGCTGCGCGAAGGTTTTGTCGGCAACCGGATCAAGTCGCTGTACGGCATCGTCAACGGTACCTGTAATTACATACTCACCCGGATGAAGCTGGAGGGCGCGGATTTCGCCGATGTGCTGGCGGACGCGCAAAAGCAGGGTTATGCCGAGACGCCGCCGGACCTGGACATTGACGGATGGGACGCCCAGCACAAGATCGGGATTCTCGCTTCGCTCGCCCACGGCTTTTGGGTGAGCCCGGAGGATATTCACGTGGAAGGCATCCGGCACATTTCAGCGACGGACATTAAATTTGCCGGTGAACTCGGCTACACGATTAAATTGCTGGGAATTGTAAAAATCGCCGATTGCCGATTGCCGATTGCCGATTCAAATCATAAATCAAAAGTCCTGAATCATAAATGCAGCATCCAGGTTTCGGTTTATCCGACACTGATACCAAACTCGCACGTTTTGGCAGGCGTAAATAACGTTTTTAATGCCGTCTTTGTGCGCGGCGATATCGTCGGCGACACATTATTTTACGGACGCGGTGCGGGCAAGGACGCCACCGCCAGTGCCGTCCTGAGCGATCTGGCGGACGCGGCGCTCGATCTGAAGTTTGGCACGAAACACCGCGTGCCGCCGTTTGTGCCGCACGAGTGTGCCGGTGCGGTCGTGCCCCTGAAAGACACGGTTTCGCAATATTTCGTGCGGCTGGATGTTACCGACCGGCCGGGGGTGCTGGCAAAAATCGCCGCCATTTTCGGCCAGTCAAAGATTGGTATTTCGTCCGTGATTCAACCGGAGGGACATGAAGGCAAAAGCGTGCCGCTGATTTTCATGCTGCACTACGCAAGCAATGGCGCCGTGCTCAAGGCGCTGGCCACCATTGGCAGGTTGCCGGTGATCAAAAGCCAGCCGGTGATGATCCGGGTGGAAACCTTTGAATAGAGTCTCGCGCGAAGAACGCGAAGGTGGCGAAGGGAAGAATTGTGAATCAGCAACTATCCAATTTGACTGAAGAAGCAATCGGCAGGATGGTTCTCGATGCTGCATTCAAGGTCCACACCACCCTTGGTCCTGGCTTGTTGGAATCGGTTTACGAAGCGGCGCTTTCCCTTGAACTTTCAAGGCGCGGTTTGACGGTGGAACGGCAAAAACCAATTTCCGTTGAATACGATGGGCATATGTTGGACGTGGCCTTTCGTGCCGATTTGGTTGTTAATGGTTTGGTTTTGGTGGAGCTCAAGTCCACCGAAACTGTTACCCCGCTCTTCAAAAAAACAGTTACGAATTATCTGAAACTAATTCGTTTGCGGTTGGGATTTCTGATTAATTTTAATGAAACGCACTTAAAGGACGGGATTGTCCGTGTAACCAACGGCCTTGAAGGCAAGGGTTTTTTCAGCCACTCAAACCAACCGCTTGAAGTAGATTTTAGAAAACCTTCGTTCCCTTCGCGTCCTTCGCGCGACATCAGAACATGATTCTTTTTCGCAGCACCAACGGACAATCGCCCGCCGTCGATTTGCGCGGGGCGTTTCATGCCGGATTGGCTCCCGACCGCGGGCTTTATCTGCCGGAACAATTTCCTCGACTGGCCCCGGCCGAAATCGCCTCATTTGCCCAATTGCCGTATCACGAAATCGCCTTCCGCGTCCTCTCCCATTTTACGGGGGGAATCATTTCCGAAGATGATTTGGCCGCGATGTGCCGCGACGCCTACAATTTTCCCATCCCGCTGGAAAAAATTCACGACCGCGTGTTCCTGATGCGGCTGGACCAGGGGCCGACAGCGTCGTTCAAGGATTTTGCCGCCCAGATGATGGCGCGGATGTTCGGCCATTTTCTGCGCGCTGACGGCCGGCAGGTCACCATCCTGACCGCGACGAGCGGCGATACCGGCTCCGCCGTGGCGCATGCCTTCCATGGCGTGCCGGGAGTCCGCGTCATCGTGTTGTTTCCCATCTCTGAAGTCAGCGAGAGCCAACGCAAGCTGATGACCACGCTGCGCGATAACATTCGCACCATCGCGATTGACGGAAAATTTGATGATTGCCAGGCGATGGTCAAACGCGCCTTCGCCGATCCGGACTTGAAACATATTCCGCTCTCGTCCGCCAATTCCATCAACATCGGCCGGCTCCTCCCGCAAAGCGTTTATTATTTTTACGCCGCCTCGCGGCTGGCCAAGCGCGGCGAGCGGGTGGTCTTTTCCATTCCCAGTGGCAATTTTGGCGATGCGATGGGCGCGGTTGTAGCGCGGGAGATGGGTTTGAAAGTGAAAAAATTGATCGTGCCGGTGAATGACAACGATGCCTTCCCGCGCTTTCTGGCGAGCGGTATTTATACGAAGGTTGTTCCCTCACGAAACTCGGTCTCCAACGCGATGAACGTCGGTCATCCCAGCAACCTCGCCCGGCTCGTCGCGATTTACGGCGGGCAGATGGATGAAACCGGCAGGATCCTTCGGCAACCCGACCTGGCCGCGATGCGCCGGGATTTGTTTTCCAGTTCCGTTTCCGACGAGCGCACCCGCGCGGCCCTGAAAAATTTCTGGGACCAATACCAGATATTGCTGGAACCGCACGGTGCGGTCGCGTGGCAGGGTTTCCTCGACTGGCGGACAGTTGAACCGCTTGGCGATGCGCCCGCGGTTATCGTCGAGACGGCCAATCCTGCCAAGTTCCCCGAAGAAATTCAGAAAATGATGAATTGGGAGCCGGACATCCCTCCCAAAATGGCGGCCGCGTTGAAATTGCCGGAAGATTTTGACCGGATGGACGGGGATTATGAAAAGTTCAAGGCGTACCTGATCCAGAAGCACGCGGCGTAACTTGCCGGCTGAGTTATAATTGCCGCCGTTTTCTTCGGAGCAATCTCCAGACCGAGATGGCCATGGAGGCAAGTTCCCCGAGCCGGCCGATTCCCGTCAGGAGCGTGCGGGGCTGGCGCAGGATTTTGACTGCCAGTGCCCCCGCCGCCGTGGCCAGCCCCGCAAACCACAAGGGATGCCGGCGCGCCAGGCCCAAGGTTTCATCCATCCAGGACCCCGGCGACTGAAGCCGTTGCCAGTCGGATATCAGCCTTTGCCGGTTGGCGTCGCTTTGGAGAACCAGCTGTTCCTTCTGCAAACGCAGTTGCTCTAATTCTTTTCCTTGAAACACGCCTGATCCTTCCTGAGTTGCTCCAGGGTGGCGGCAAAAGCCCGCCACCGCCTCATTCGTGAACGCAATAGCCCGAATGCCGTCGCCGCGCCGCCGGTATAGGCCAGGATGATCAACGCCAGCACCAGTATGCGGTGGGTGTCCCAGAAAATCACCACGACGACGAACGTGATCGCAAGCAGGGCCATCAACGCACAGATCGTTCCGACCAACAGCACCAATAGCGCGTCCAACAGTCGCAACCGTTCCTCGCGCCACTCAACCAGGAACAGTTCGGCGCGGTTTCCCGCCACGTCGCGCAGCGTTCTGAGCATTCGCCTGAGGGTGGCCAAAATGCCACCCTCATCCTGAGGCGTTTTATCCATGACCTTACTTGCGACCGGCAAGCACACCGATCAAAAGTCCCAGGCCAAAGGCCACACCCGCCGCGATACCGATGGATTCATACGGATGTTCGCGGATCGTCTTGTCTGCAGCCTTCGCACCGGCCACGGTCTTTTCTTGAATTCGATGATACGTGGTTTTGGCCGAGTCGAGGGCCGAGGAAAGACGATGGCGCAGCTCGCTCATTTTTTCGCCGGTCTGTCCGGCAGTGGCCTGCAACATCGCCTCCGCGTCACCCGATAACGCTTTCAAGTCCGAGCCGAGTTTTTCCATGTTTGCTTCGTTTGTCATAACATGTCCTTTCCCATTTTAGTTTTATCTCTGGCAAAGTTACCTTAGTGCAAGCGCCTTTACCAAACCAGAATAATCCACCTTCGGTGGATATGCTCGAAATATTTTCGCGGATGCAAAATAATTTTCGGTTTCGAATGGCGGGTGGCGTCCCGATTGGTACCCGGCGTCGGAGCCGTGGCCCGAAGGCATTGGCGCAGGCCGGCACGGCAACCCGGATTAGAACGCCAGCTTGATTTTCCGCGTCTTGCAAATCACGACAAAATTGTTATCCTTCGCGACCGCTTAAAAACACAACAACCGGCGGGAAAATCAAATTTGGCCGGCAAAAAATCATGGCTTTAATGGTCCAAAAATACGGTGGCACCTCGGTGGGCAACACCGACCGCATCAAAAACGTTGCCCGACGCGTCGCGGAATACCGTATGCGCGGCGACCGGGTCGTCGTCGTCGTTTCGGCGATGAGCGGTGTCACCGATGGCCTCATCAAACTGGCCAAGGACATTGCGCCGTTGCCGAGCGAACGGGAGATGGACATGTTGCTGGCCACCGGCGAACAGCAGACCATCGCGCTTACGGCCATCGCGCTGCACACCCTCGGCGTGCCGGCCGTTTCCATGACCGGCGCGCAGGCGGGCATTGTGACCGATGGCGTCCACACCAAGGCGAAGATTCACAACATCACGCCGAAACAGGTCCATGAAAAGCTGGACGCGGGCAACGTCGTCATCGTCGCCGGATTTCAAGGCGAAACGCCGGAAGGCCAGATTACGACGCTGGGCCGCGGCGGTTCGGATTTGACGGCGATTGCCCTGGCGGCCGCACTCAAGGCCGACCTTTGTCAGATTTACACGGACGTGGACGGCGTTTATACCGCCGATCCGCGCATTGTGAAGGACGCGAAGAAACTCGAAGAAATTTCCTATGACGAAATGCTCGAACTCGCCAGTTTGGGCGCGAAGGTGATGCAGTCGCGCTCGGTGGAATTCGCAAAAAAATTTGGAGTCGTTTTTGAAGTCCGCTCCAGTTTAAATGACAACCCCGGAACCATTGTGAAAGAAGAAACCAGAAACATGGAAGACGTTGTGGTGCGCGGCGTTTCGCTGGACAAAAATCAGGCGAAAATCACGCTCGTCGGCGTGCCCGACAAACCCGGCGTGGCGGCGCGCATTTTTAAGGCGCTCGGTGATGCGACCGTCAATGTGGACATGATTGTGCAGAACATCAGCCACGGCAGCGGTGTGCCGGCCACCGACCTTTCGTTCACGCTGGACAAGCCGGATTTGCTCAAGGCGCAAAAGGTGATTGATGGCCTGAAAAAGGAACTGGGTTTCCGCGATGTGATTGCGACCGAAAAAATCGGAAAACTGTCCATCGTGGGCGTTGGCATGAAAAGTCACACCGGCGTGGCCGGTAAACTGTTTGAGACGCTGGCCAACGAAGGTGTGAACATTGACATGATTTCCACCAGCGAAATCAAAATTTCCGTGGTGATTGATCTGGCCAGGGGTGAACCGGCGATGAAGGCTGTCCACGCCGCATTTATCGGTTGACGGGGGTTACCACGCCTTAACCCGGTAAAACCGCTGCGCGGCCGGGTTGGTGTCGGTGACCGACATTGTAAGATTGGAACCGGTCAAGTAAGGGGGAAGAAAATTCCACTGAGTCGGCGGTATCAGGGTGTTCGCGTAATCCACCTCGTACACGTGATTCGAGACGGTCGGGAATGAAACCACTGGCACGTTTGAGACCGGCGCCAGCGATAATTGCGAGTTGAAGGTCGGCACCGCATTGGTGCCCACCACCAACACGGTCACCGTTCCTGTCGAGCAATTCCCGCCGCTGTCGCACACCTGGTAGGCGAACGTGTCGGCTCCGGTGAAACCGGGGTTGGGGGTGTAAGTGACGTTGGTCCGGCCGTAAGCCAGGGCATACCGCCTCAAGGCTTCAATGAAGTAGTAATCACCATAAATGAGTGAGACGTTCACTTCCGGAGAGGGGAATTGGGGCGGTTCACCCGTGCCGTGGAGGAGAATGCCTTTGCTGGTGGTTCCCTGGGCGAGATAGTTGGTGGAACCCAGTGATTCGAGGATATTGTGTGCTCCCGCCCAGAGCGTCGCGCCCGCCTGCAGGTTCGTTTCCATTTGACTGAGTTGAACCAGGGCGGACAGGGTGATCGCCGCAGCCGAGGAATCCCTGGGTGCGTTGGGGATATTAGGGGCATCAAAATCCCAATAAGGCACGTAATCCGACGGCGTGTTGGTCAGGTAATAAATCGCAACCCGTTTGGCTGCATCCAGGAATGGCAGGTAACCCGTCTCGCGATAAGCCATGGTAAAACCGTATATGGCCCAGGCCTGACCCCGCGCCCAGGTTGACGTGTTCGAGTAACCCGCCCGGGTGCCTTGAAATGTAAGCGAGCCGTTGACGGTGCTGTAAAGAACCCTCTGGAAAGTGCTGTTGTCGGCCCGGATTTGATTGGTCATCGCGCGCGTTGCGTGGATGTAGGCCTTGACGGAAAGGTTGGTGTCGCCATTGACGTCGGTGGCGTGATAAAGGAGTTCCGTGTTCATCATGGTGTCGATGATGACTTCAAAATTCGTTGGCGGAAGCAGTTGGTCATCCGCCAGGCAGCGGACAATGTAATTCCACCGGTTGGTAAAGGAATGAGCCGTCTGCAGCAAAACCGACTGATAGCTGTTGCTGCCGGTTATCCGATAACCGTTACCAAAACTGGTGTTGATCATGAAACCGACATCATCCGTGTTGGTGTTGAACTGTTGAGAAGCAATCCCGGCCGTCCATTGCTGCGCCCATTTTTTGAAATTGGCATCGCCGGTTTGTTCGTAGACGTACCACAGGCAACCGGGAAAGAAACCACAGGTCCAATCCGAATTGTTTACGGTATTCCAGATGCCGCTGCCGTTGGTCTGGGTGCTGCGCGGGTAGGTATTGGTGTTCGCCATCAGCCGGACCGTGTTGCTGAGTTGACTGGCGGAAAACTGGAACAGGCGCGCCAGTTCGGGCGTGGTCACCGGCGCATTGGAATTGATGACGACGATTCCATGAGCGGGTGCGGTGACCTGGAGAACCGCCATTTGATTGCTTTCCGCATCAAAATCGTTGGTAAGCACCGAAATGGTCACGGCGTGATTTTGCAGGGTGACGGCGAGATCGTTGGCGGCATTCGGCGGGTCGGCCCAAACCGAGCAGCCGAGCCACTGCCCGGCCAGGATGGCCAGCCAGGCGCCGGTTAAAGGCCATTGTCGCCGTTGCCGTAAAATGCGCATTTAAATTCGGTTACCTCTTGCCCGGTCCTACAGAGAAACAACTGACCCTCAACTCAAACTTGGGAGAAAATAGCACTCGAGAAGGAGACTGCTACTGAAAAATTTAAAATAAACGCGGCACGTGCTACGCACTGCGTAACGTTCTCCAGCCGTCCGCCTCATCCGTTTTTGAAATAGCCGGTCAACGGTTTGAGAATCCCCCATTTGACCAGGGCGATGATGACGATAGTGTAAACGAGTGAAACTATGATGTCGGTCAGCAATTCCCGGCGCGTGCCGGAGGACGGTTCTTTCACAAGCATTTGCCGCGCGCCTTTGTGCATGAGCACGAAGCCGACGACGTTGGTCAGCCAGTAACCGAGGATCAGACTGGCTGTAAATGCCGGTCTGTAAACGAAACTGACCAGCCAGGCGAAGAGCAGTGCCAGTGGAATGTTTATGAACGCGTCGTTCCACCAGGAGAGTGGCGAGAGCAGGTAGCCAATCGTTGCCAGAATGCCGCCCGAGACTTTGCGTTTCCAAGCCATGAATGTGCCAGTTTCCGGGCGATGGGTTAAAGGAAGCAAGCGTGAATATTCACCCTTGGCTTTTGCTTGTGAATTCGGCTCTGGAAAACCATGCCGGCAGCGATTGATTTCGTTCAAGTCAAGGTTGCACTTTCACCGTGGCCGGATTGCCGGCGTAGTGGACTATCGCATCGGGAGATTCCGTCTCGGCGCCGCCGCCACCGTGTCCTTCGCCGACAAATACAATGCGGAAAGTCCGCTCAATCGCCATGCCGGGAAATTTTCCCTGGCGTGATCCGATAGTCAGTGTTCCTGCGGCGTCGTTCCACGTCAGAGGAATGGTGGAGTATTCTCCTTTTTCGTAATTGTAGTTGTCGCCTTCGTCGTCGTAGAGCGTGAACGCACCGTCCGCGCCGCGATAGACGCGAATTTCCAATGGCTTGCCCGATTGTTCGGCGGCGTATTGCACCACTGGTCCCATCGGTAAAATCGCCCCGGCACGCACATACAGCGGCATCGAGTCAATCGGGGCCTCGGCGTCCATCCGTTGACCACCCAGGACGCGTTTGCCGGTCCAGAAATCGTACCAGGTGCCTGCCCCCGGCAGATAAACATTCCAGCTCGTCACCCCCGGTTGCGTGACTGGGCAAGCCATCAAGGCCGGGCCGAACAAAAATTGGTTGCCGACGGCGAGCGCCCGCGGATCGCCTCTAAAATCCATCATCAGCGGCCGCATCATCGTGCCGCCGTCGCGGGTGACCTCCCACGACACGGAATAAATGTAAGGCAGCAACCGGTAACGGAGGTCTACAAACGTCTCCCAGATTTTCCGCGTCGGCTCGTCCCAGCGCCAGAATTCCTTGGGCGCATCGGTGCCATGAACGCGGAACATGGGGCAGAACGCGCCGAACTGGAACCAGCGCGTGAACAACTCCTGGTATTTCGGGTCGTTCAGTTTCGCCCCAAAGAAGCCGCCGATGTCCGTGTTCCAATACGGAATACCGCTGATGGAGAAATTCAGACCGGCGGGAATTTGTTTGGCGAAAACGTCCCAGCGCCCGCGGATGTCGCCTGACCAGGTGATGGCGGCGTTGCGTTGCTGCCCGGCCCAGGCTGAGCGCGTGAGGATGCAGACGCGCTTTTGGTCGGTCGCCGCGCGCTGGCCCTGATAAATCGCCGTCGTGTGCATCAGCGGATAGGCGTTGAACACGTTTGAACCGGGACCGAGCGCCGTTTGGTACGTGCGGAATTCACCCCAGTGAATGCCCAATTCCGGCTCCGAGGCATCGAGCCACCACCCATCAATACCCGGTTGGAACAGGCCGTTGGAAATTTGCCGCCAGTAAATCTGCCGGCCGACCGGGTTGAACGGGTCGTAGTATTTATTCGTCTCGATCGGATCGAAGAAGGAAAAACCTGGCAGTGCAGTTGCGTAAAGCGCGCCGGCGCGTTCCAGCTCGTTGTAATTCGACGTGCCGACATCAAACTTCGCCCAGACGGAAATCATCACGTGCGCGTGCATCGCGTGGATGTCGCGAATCATTTCCGCCGGATCCGGATAGCGCGTCGGATCGAATTGGTGCGAACCCCAGCCATGCTTCGGCCAGTATTGCCAGTCTTGTATGATACCATCCAACGGCACCTGAAGTTTACGGTATTCCACGACGACGTTCGTCAATTCCTCCTGGCTGGCGTAATGCTCCTTACACTGCCAGAAGCCCCAAACCCATTGGCCCATCATTGGCGCCGCGCCCGTCAATGCGCGATAATCCTGAATCACATTGTCGGCTGCCGGACCGAACAAGAAATAATAATCCACCTGGTTTCCGGCTTCTGACGTCCACGACAAAATTCCCGGATCCTTCTTTCCCACATCCACATCTGTGACGGCAGGATTATCCCAGAGCACGCCATAGCCTTTGGACGAAACCAGGACCGGGATGGCCACTTCCATGTTCTTTTGCTGCAGGTGCACCGTCGTGCCGCGATAATTCCAGACGCCGCTCTGATGCTGGCCGAGGCCGTACATCGCCTCGTCCGGCTCGAGGACAAAAGATCTCCGCACGCCTGGCATACCCGGTTCCGACGGAACTTCCTCTCCCGGCGTTGCTTCCTGTAAAATTGGATTGCCTTTCAGATTGTAGAATCCGACGGCGCCGGTCTTGCGGTCCACGCGCGCCCGCAACGCATCGGTCTGCAATTCTATGACGTCGGGGGTCTCGATCAGAATCCATTTCGTCGGCACGCGTTGGCCAACGACGCACAGGCTCTGTTTTGAAGGCAGCCGCTTTCCCGGGGCGAACGTTACGCGGACAATGCGGTCCGACCAGACCTGCAATCGCGTCACGCCGGCCGGCGTTCCCAGGGTCACGCCGTCGGATTCTTTCCGCACGTCGGACCTTGGCGTTATCGAGCGACAAGCCGGCAGGAGGGCGCTGACCAATGCCATCAACGCAAGGGCGAACAGCTCGGGCCGGCGTCGTTTGATGTTCGAATTGATTGTTGTTGCGGGATTATTTTGTGGAAGCATGGAAGACAGGAAGGCTGCACTTAACCGGTGACGAGAAGCAAGCCGGAAAGCTGTTGACGTCGGAAAGCGGAACAGGTAAATTAAACCCGTGAACCGTAATCTGAATCTGAATCTGCTGCTGAACGCGCTGCGGTTGTGCCGCGCGGCGGTCGGGTTCTGATTCGTTCACCAGATTTATCGAACCCCATCGCCAACCCGGCGGTGGGGTTTTTGTTTTGCCAAATAGAAGCGCCACTGCCACAAAAGAAAGAGAACATGCACAAGAATCCATCGAAAAAATACCGTCCGTTCCCGCCGGTCAGTTTGCCCGACCGGCAATGGCCCAACCGTGTCCTCCATCGGGCGCCGCGCTGGTGCAGCGTGGATTTGCGGGACGGCAACCAGGCGCTCGCCGTGCCGATGAACGTCGGCCAGAAACTTGAGTTGTTCCAGACGCTCGTAAAAATCGGCTTCAAGGAAATCGAAGTCGGCTTCCCCTCCGCGTCGAACACTGAGTTTGCGTTCAATCGCCGGCTCATCGAGGAGAACCGCGCGCCGGAGGACGTGTGGCTCCAGGTGCTGGTGCAAGCACGTGAGGATTTGATCGAACGTACCGTGGAATCACTGATCGGCGCCAAAAAGGCCATCATCCATCTTTATAATTCCACTTCGCCCGCGCAGCGCCGTGTCGTCTTCGGCAAATCGGAGAAGGAAATCGTCGAAGTGGCTGTGCGCGGCGCGCAATGGATCAAGGACCGCTTGCTGCGGCTCAAAGGCACGGAAGTCATGCTCCAGTACTCGCCGGAAAGTTTCAGTGCCACGGAAGTGGAGTTTGCGAAGGAGATTTCCGAAGCCGTGATGGAGGTCTGGCAACCCACCCCAAGACAGAAGATGATATTGAATTTGCCGGACACCGTCGAAGTGGCGATGCCCAATGTTTACGCCGACCAAATCGAGTGGATTTGCCGGAATATCAAGAACCGGGATTCGCTCATTGTGAGTGTTCACACGCACAATGACCGTTGCACCGGCGTGGCGGCGACCGAACTTGGCCTGCTTGCGGGCGCTGAGCGCGTTGAAGGCACCCTCTTTGGTAACGGAGAGCGGACGGGTAACCTCGACATCGTGACCGTGGCCTTGAACCTTTACCAGCACGGGATCAATCCGGGACTCAATTTTACCGACCTCAACTCAGTCATCGAGGTGTATGAACGTTGCACCGGCATGACGGTCCCGCCGCGCCAGCCTTACGCGGGGGAACTGGTTTTCACTGCCTTCAGCGGCTCGCACCAGGACGCCATCCGGAAGGGATTGACTGAATGGAAAGAGGACGGCCGCACTCATTGGGACGTGCCGTATCTCACCATTGATCCGACGGACATCGGGCGGGAATACCGCGAAGTCATCCGGGTCAACTCGCAATCCGGCAAGGGCGGGGTGGCGTATCTGCTCGAAAGCCAGTTTGGCATCGAGTTGCCCAAGGACCTGCAGCGCGAATTTGGTCCCATTGCGAACGACGAAGTGGACAAGCTGGGCCGGGAGGTCACCGGTGCCGAGTTGAAGCAGATGTTCTGGCGCGAATACATCGAGCGGGCATCGCCGTGGCAACTCAAAAAATTCGAAACCGAGAGTAAAAATGGTCTCGTCAAATGCCGGGCAAAATTGTTACGAGACGGCAAACCGGTAGAGTTGGCCGGTGAAGGCAATGGCCCGCTCGCGGCGCTCGTTCATGGCTTTGGTAAAATCGGCGTGCCGCGTTTCGAGATCACGGCCTACAGCGAGCACGCCTTGAGCTCCGGTGAGGAAGCCGCGGCGATCGCCTATATCCAGATCAAGCACGGTGATGGCAAAACCCGGTGGGGCGCCGGGGTGGACACGAATATTGAACTGGCGTCGGTGCGGGCCGTGCTCAGCGCGTTGAACCGGTTGTGAACGCCTTAATGCGCCAATTTCGCACTCGTCAAACCGGCGCCGGCAGTCTAGCATTCGACACAGTTATGAGCCTGAGTCGTTTTTTTTGTGGAATGGCGGGAGTTATTTTCGCCGGCGCGAACCTTTTGGCCGCAGATGTCAAGTCATCCAATACCACGGTAGCCACCCCGCCGGTCTATATTCCGAGCCTGACGCATGCCACAGGGCCTTTGCCGGATGGAATACTGTCCTGGGACGCGACGACGAAACAAACCAATGTTACGGCGGACGCCGCCGTCGCGAATTTCGTTTTCAATTTTTCCAATGTATCCACCAATCCGGTCGTTATTTTAAGTGTCCGTCCGTCATGCGGGTGCACCACTGCCAAACTGCCGCCGTTGCCCTGGACCCTCGTGCCCGGCACCAATGGTCAGATGGAGGCAACGGTGAATCTCGCCGGCAAAAGCGGTACGTTGTACAAATCCCTCACGGTCTATACCGACCGGGGTTCCAAGATGTTGGTACTCCAGATCACCATCCTTCCTTATGTGATGCCCGTGCTCTCCGAAGCCGATCGCGCGCGGAATGTGAAAATGGCCACCGCCGACCGGCAGATGGTTTTTAAAGGAGATTGTGCGAGCTGCCATGTCCGCAGGGGTGAAGACAAATATGGCCAGGAACTTTACGAGGCCGATTGTGCCATTTGTCACGAGGGGGAACATCGCGCCACCATGGTGCCGGATTTGCATGCACTCAAAACGCCGACCAATTTTGAGTTCTGGCGGATCTGGATCACCCATGGCAAACCCGGCTCGCTGATGCCGGCCTTTTCAAAGGTCGATGGCGGACCATTGTCCGACCTGCAAATCAATTCGCTGGCGAACTATCTTAGTGTAGATATCAAAAGCCATTAACCGCATGGAGCTCTTACACTGAAGGGCCTCCATGCGGGGCTTTTTAAGATTTTATCGTTAAGGGAGTTAATGTAATATTTTTGGGCAATTTCGCCTTTTTTCCTTGAAAGTTTGTATCAAATCGATACACTTAGAGTGTAGGTATGACGTATCCTGCCTTTAAGAAAATCTCCAGTGCCGTTGCATTCAATTTGAAAATATGGCGCTTGAATATCTCGTGGTTGTGGTTTTTCCGTCATTGTTCCAGTTGGGTGATGGTCCTGGGCCTGTCCGTGCTTGGTTATTTGTTTGTCAGCCGGTTTGTGATTCAGTCCGTCCAGGTGATTGGCGTCAGCATGTATCCCACCTTGATTGATTCAGGGCATTATTGGCTGGATCGGTATAGCTACCTCATTGAGAAACCCCGCCACGACGATATTGTTGCCGTGAGGGACCCGCAAGACAACACACTCCTGGTCAAACGCATCATTGCCACACCCGGTGAATCGGTTTGTTTGAAAAATGGCAGGGTTTATGTGAATGGCGAATTGTTGCGCGAACCGTATCTGTCCCCCGGCACGCAAACCTATGCCAACGATAGGAACGGAAACGAATTCATCAGCTTTGGAAATAAATATTTTGTCATGGGCGACAACCGGAATAATAGCATGGATAGCCGTTATTTTGGCGCGGTTCCCCTTCAAGACATCCTCGGTAAAGTGGTCGAGTAATCGTTAAATTCCCTGTTTCGTAAGACGGGCCGGTTACAATCAATCCCGCTTGCATCCATTTCTTCCTCTGTTTAGGTTGTCAACCATGACCACGAAATCGGTTGACGTCACGGACCACGCGCAGATTGCCGGCCTAGGAAAACGCGTTTTAGCCGGCGGTGAGGTTACGCGTGACGAGGCACGGGGCTTGTTCCAGTTGGAATCTTCCGCCGGAGTTTTTGACCTTTTGTCGTGGGCGAACCGGATTCGCGAGCATTTCAAAGGCAATAAAATCCACCTCTGTTCCATCGTCAACGCCAAGGCTGGCGCCTGTTCGGAGAATTGCAGTTTTTGCGCCCAGTCCTCGTTTTACCAGACCGATTCGCCCCGATACGGTTTCGTGGATCCCGAACCGGTTCAGGCAGCTGCCGAGGAGGCGAACCAACACGGGGTGACGGCGGTTGGCCTGGTGGCCGCCTGGAAAGGTTTGAACGAAGGCCCCATGCTGGACGAAGTCTGCGATCGCATTCGTGAATTGAAAGCCGGCGGCAAAACCCGTCCCGACGTTTCGCTGGGGATCATCAAAACCCAGCGCGTGGCCGATCGTTTGAAGGAGGCCGGGGTGGAGTGCTACGGACACAATCTGGAAAGTTCGCGCCGGTTTTTTCCCAAAACCTGCACCACCCACTCCTACGACGATCGTCTGGAAACCATCGGCTACTTGAAAAAGGCCGGCATCAAGATTTGTTCCGGCGGCATCATCGGCATGGGCGAGACACGCGAAGACCGTTGTGATCTTGCTTTTGCGCTCAAGGAAATCGGCGCGAATGTCGTGCCCATCAACATCCTCAACCCCATCAAAGGCACTCCGTTTGAAAACAATCCGCCGCTGTCCGTCCTGGAAATTTTGAAGACCATCGCCTGTTTCCGGTTCATTCTGCCGCGACGGGAAATCATGATTGCCGGCGGGCGCACGGTGAATCTGCGCGACGCGCAAAGCATGATTTTCCTGGCCGGCGCCAGCGCCCTCATGGTCGGTAACTATCTCACCACCCTCAACCAGCCGGTGGAGAAGGATTTGCAGATGCTCAAAGACCTTGGCCTTGATCCGAGTTGGGACAAACACGGATTCAGCGATCAGGAAGCCAGTGACGCCGGATGTGGCCGGACTGGCTGCCAGACAGAAGCTGTGGCAGTTTAGCGGCCACGCATGGAGCGACTGGGCAGAAATCACGATGGTTATCACGGCGAACTGATTGATATTCGAGCCGTGTTGCACGACATCGAAATCGACGCTCAACCATACGGTTGGACCCTGGAAATGTTCGGCCGACAAGGCGAATTCAACCTCATGGCCCTGCATCGCGCTTGTCGCGACGAAGCGAGGCGAAGGCGGATTTACCTCTCGGCCGGTATTCATGGTGATGAACCGGCCGGACCGCTGGCCGCATTGCGCTTGCTTCAGGAAAATCTCTGGCCGGCAAATGCGGAACTTTGGTTTTGTCCATGTTTGAATCCGATGGGCTTTGTTCTGAATCGCCGGGAGAATCCCGAAGGCAAGGATTTAAACCGCGATTACCGGCATCCGCAAACCACTGAGGTCCGTGCGCACATCGCGTGGTTGGCGCGCCAGCCACAGTTTGATGCGTATCTCTGCCTGCACGAGGACTGGGAATCACATGGCTTTTACCTGTACGAACAAAACCCCAACAGCCAGCCCCCTTTGGCGGAAGAAATTATCGAAGCGGCTCAAAAAGTCTGCCCGATTGATCCGTCAGAGATCATCGAGGATCGTCCGGCCCAAGGCGGCATTATCCGGCCCAATCTCGATCCGAACTCCCGCCCGCAATGGGCCGAGGCGTTTTATTTGATTATGCACAAATCGCGACTGGGCTGCACCCTGGAGGCGCCGTCGGACTTTCCCCTGCCGACACGTGTGGACGCGCTGGTCGCGGGTGTAAATGCAGCGCTGAAATCGGTCAATCCGGTTTAGATGGGAATCGGGTCAGGGGAATTGTCCGGGCGGAAACGAGATTGATTTTACAGGCGAAAAAAATATCATGATGGGCGGACCGGGTGTGAAAGCCAATGTAGCTCAGCGGTAGAGCAACGGTTTCGTAAACCGTCGGTCGCCGGTTCAATCCCGGCCATTGGCTCCATTCCTGACTGCGAGTGCAGTAGTGGTTTAGGAGAAATGGTGTCCGTTGGCGAATTCGAAGCGACGGGCGGTAAGCGATTGGTTACGGTTTGGAGCTGAGGACAGGGGGCCAATTTTGGAACAGTTTTATTTTGCCGGCGGCGACTTCAATTCGCGCAAATCCCTCAGTTGCTGTGGTGAAAGAAAGCCAAGTCCGATCTCGAATGAAGCGTTCATCCAGCCGAAACCTTCCGTGGCGATATAGGAAAATTTCGTGCCGACGTTGCCGTATTCGACGAACACGTCGTGCGAACCGGTGACGACGTTGTATTTTTCCGGAACCATGCCGTTGTAGTCGTGCGCGTTTTTGGCAATGGCGTAAAGCCAGCGATAGGCCAGCCTTCCGGCGTCGGCCTCGAGGCCGTAATTCCTGAAACCCTGCCAGGCCAGCATTTGGTGCGGCGCCCAGCCGTAGGGATAATCCCATTGCCGCCCATCATGACGGCGGGCCGACTCGACGGATTCCTGCGCAGTCGCGGAAAGGCCGGTGAACTGTTCGAGTTTCTCGCAGGCGAAGGCGGCGGCTCTTTGGGCGCGCTTCATTTCCGCCGGATTGTTGGTATCGAGCAACTTCGCCCAGAGCGGCCACAAGCCGGTCGCGCTGATGTAAGTCGAACGCTGCCGGTTCACAAAGTCGTAGTCGAAGA
>DATJYM010000290.1:0-34477 GCA_035499615.1 Candidatus Acidiferrales bacterium
ATGGTTGAGTCGGGGCATGACCGGCGCATTTCTCAACGCCTTGGGTATTTTGTTCGGCGGTTTGTTTGGACTGACGTTGCGTCGGCCGCTGCCCCTTTCCACCCAGATTTTTCTGCGTTCCCTGTTGGGCGCCCTCACGGTTTTTACGAGCCTTTACCTGGTCTGGTTGAGCATCGAAGGGCCTTTTTTTTCGGGGTTAAAAACAATTTCCATCGCCATTCTGGCCATGGCCATTGGTGGCCGGCTCGGCAGACTGCTCGGGCTGCAAAACATGTCCAACCGCCTGGGTCGCTATGCCGGCAATATCATCGTGCCCCGATCCGCGGGCGCTCCGCGTCGGCCGGGGGACGGATTACGAGCCTGTAGTCTGCTGTTCTGCACCGCGCCCCTGGGCCTGGTCGGTGCGGTGGCCGACGGAGTGTCCGGCTACTTTTATCTGCTCTTGATCAAGGCCATCATGGACGGGCTGGCAACTTTGGGTTCGGTGAAGATCCTGGGTTGGACGCTGGCCTTTTCAGCTTTTCCGGTTCTCCTCTTTCTCGGGAGCATCACGTTGGCCTGTCGGCTATACGTGGTACCGTTCCTGGGATCCCACAGCCTGGACCGAAGTGATTTGATCAATTCGGTCGATGCCGTAGCCGGCCTCGTGGCGTGTGCGGTGGCCCTGGTGATTTTTGAGATTCGCAAAGTCGAACTGGCAAATTATCTCCCGGGCCTTGCCGTCGCCCCGCTGCTGGCCTGGCTGTTCGGTCATTGAATCACGCCGCGTTTGCGCAGCATCGCTTCCACCGCCTTGTCCAGCAGTGCCTCCGCCAGCGGCCGGGTGATTTCGTCAAGCGCCAGGAGGGCAGCCTGCAATTGTTTCACATCGCCTGTTCCGGTTTCAAGTGTTTCCGTCGCCAGGGCCGATTCCACCTGGCGCGCGGCGGTTTCAATCTCCGCGCGGTAACCGGTTTCCATTTCGCCGGCGGTGTCCGCCAGCGCCTTGCGTGTGGCGGCGAGCGTTTCGGTCGCGCGCAATTTCGCCTCAATCCAGCGGCGCGCGGCCAGATCGGTGAAGGCATGTTCAACGGATTCCTCGACCATGTGCTGCACCGCCGCATCGTCCACGTCCACGGCGGATTTCATTTCAACGTTCTTTTCCCCGCCGGTTTTCACATCCCGCGCCAGCACATGCAGAATGCCATTGGCGTCAATTTCGAACTGGACCCCCACCCGCGGCACCCCGCGTGGTGCCGGCTCGAATTCAATCGTGAACTTGCCGAGGCTCCAGTTGTCCTGCGCGCGTTCGCGTTCGCCCTGCAACACATGGATCAGCATCGAACGCTGGTTGTCCGCGGCCGTGGTGAACATCTCGCCGGCCTTCACCGGGATCGTGGAGTTCCGCGGAATCAGGACGTTCATCAGGCCGCCGAACGTTTCCAGACCCAGCGACAGCGGAGTCACGTCGAGCAGCAGTACATTTTTGAACCCGCCCGACAGGATTTCCGCCTGAATCGCCGCCCCAAGAGCGATGGCTTCGTCGGGGTTTTGGGACGTATTGAGCTGCGGGCCTTTCGGTTGGTGAGAATCGTTGCCGAGCCGGAGGCCGCCCCGCGTCTCCTCGAATTCCGCGCAGCCAAACAGCTCGCCCACGAATTTTCGGACCAGCGGCATCCGCGTCTGGCCGCCGACGAGCACCACCTGGTCCAGATCCTTGGGTTCGACCTTTGCATCGGCCAGGGCGCGGAGGCAATGCGGCCGGGTGCGGGTGATGATGTCGCGCGTAAGGTTTTCCAGGCCGGCGCGTGTCAGTCGATGGCTGAAACTGAAATGTGGCGTGAGAAACGGCAGGGCGATTTCCACATCGGTTTCTGTCGATAATTTGATCTTGGCCAGTTCCGCGGCCTCGCGAAGGCGCGACAGAGTCTGGGGATTTTGAACCGGGAACGCTGGATTTGCCATTTGAATTTGTTTAATGAGAAAATCGACCAGCCGCTTGTCCAGATCCTCGCCGCCCAGGCGCGTGTTGCCGTTGGTGGCGAGCACCTGAAAAATACCTTCATGCAGTTCCAGAATTGAGAGATCGAACGTGCCGCCACCCAGATCGTAAACTGCGATTTTGGATTTCTCCTTCAGCTTGTCCAGGCCGTAGGCCAGGGCGGCGGCGGTCGGTTCATTAAGGATGCGTTCGACGGTGAAGCCGGCCAGTTCGCCGGCGCGCCGGGTGGCGTTGCGTTGCGCGTCGTTGAAGTACGCCGGCACGGTGATGACGGCGCGCGCGACCGGTTCGCCAAAATACCGTTCCGCGTCGCGCTTCAATTTCTTCAAAACCTCGGCGGAAATTTCTTCGGGCGAAAATTCCCGGTCGTGAATGGGAATCCTGACGTTGCCGGCGTCATGGCCTTTGACCGGATAGGTTACGAGCATCTCCTCCTGCGTGATGTCCGCGCCACGCCGGCCGATGAAACGTTTCACGGCATACACCGTTTCGGCCGGTTGGAGAACGCGCGCGCGAAGAGCTTCCTGGCCCACCAGCGGCGCCGCCTCCGCGGAGGCGAAATGGACCACGGACGGCGTGAGCCGCTGTCCGTTTGTGTCGGCAATGACAAACGGGATGCCCGAATCCACGGTGGCGACGAGCGAATGGGTGGTGCCGAGGTCTATGCCGACAATTTTGCTCATGAAGTGCAGGCGGGTTTAATCATCTGACAAACATCGCCTTTACGCGTTTGGATTCGAACCGATACGCATCCATATCAGACAGGCTATGTAATTTTAATTAACGTGGTGTCCAAATCTTGGATTTTCCGGGCGGTGCAGGGCTGTCGAACAAATCCAAAGCAACACTTTCCCCCTCCGCATGGCCTAGGGTGTCACACGCCTGGGGCGGAATCCAGGTTTTAATTGCCAATTGAACGCAGATGCCTGCGAACTTGTCGAGTAATTGTGCCCGGCTTTGGCTTGCTGTCGGCAGGGAAGCGGTTGAAGCTGGGACTCCGACATGAACTGCATTATCACTGCCGGCCCGACGTATGAACCGCTCGATGAAGTGCGCCGGCTCACAAATTTTTCAACCGGCCGACTGGGTACCGAACTGGCCAACTTCCTGGTTGCGCGCGGTCATCAGGTTATCCTGCTCCTCAGTGTGCAGGCGACGTATGCCGGCGAGCGCCGGGCCCAGCAGGTCGAGCTCTTCACCACCAGCTCAAACCTGCGGGAGAAATTGCAGGCGCTGTCCCCCCAAACCGTGAATGCCGTCTTTCACACGGCCGCCGTCGGCGACTTCCGTTTCGGCCGGATTCAATTGAAGTCTCCGCACGGCAAGCTGACGGAGGTCAAATCAAAAAAAATCCCCACGACGGAGGGGACGCTGCTGGTGGAACTCCTGCCGACGCAAAAGATCATCGCCGAGTTGCGCGCCTGGTTCCCATCGGCCCGGCTGGTGGGATGGAAATTTGAAGCGGACGGCAAACGTCCGGAGGCGATTCGATCGGCGCAACAGCAGCTCACCCGGTGTCTTACCGACGCCTGTGTGGCCAACGGCCCGGCCTACGGCGAGGGGTTCGGGTTGATCACCCGCGGCCGTCAGGTGCATCTGGCGGACCCGCCCAAACTGTTTGATGCGCTGGAAAAGCTGGTGTTGACCTGAACGGCCGGTCGGGGAAGTCCGGTCAGGCTTCGAATTTTTCCAGTTGGCGCAGGCCAAATTTGAGCGGGAGCCAGCCGATGAAGAGGGACAGGAGCACGAAGCCACTGACGCCCTCGGCGGCCCAAATTGCCCGGCCGTGCCAGCCGGTGGCGGCAAATCCCAACAGCAACACGGACGCAAGGATATAGACGGAACTCAACACGAAACATAAAGTGCCCCCAAAGCCGCTGACAATCTTGTTGGGATTGGCCTCTTTCAAATTGGGGTACAGCACCCCCAACCCAACCGCGAGGCCATTGAGCGCAAAGGTCATTATGGTGACCACCGCGCCGAAAAAAACCACCCGATCCCAGCTCATCTTCAGCAGGTAGCACGACAGCATGATCAGGCCGGAAGTCACGATGAACGACATCACGCTGGCCAGCCAGAATTTGGTTTTAACCACGCGCTCCAGGCCCATGGGGGCCATGCCGACGATCCACAGGCGGCGGCCTTCCAGTGAGAATTGCGGGAACACAAACCGGGTGGTTACCGAGGCGAGGTTCAGGGCGCAAACCCCCAGATTCAGGAAGGCGATGAGGTTGATCCAAAAGACACTGTTCAACTGGTGCGTAAAATTCCGCAGGTTGATGATATACACGCCCAGGAGCCCGAACAGCATCACGGATTGGCCCCACTGCGTCGTGTCACGCCAGAACATGCGGATGTCCTTGAGGGCCAGAGCCCGGCCGTCCCGGCTGAGCCAGAAGAGTTTTCCAAAGGACTTCTCCAGCCAGCCCGTCGAATGGACGGCTCCCGGTTGAAGACGAGACGAGCTTCGGCGGCTTCCCCGCTGCGCCCGGCTTTGAACGGCGGACGCGGTGGCATAAAAGACGCCGCCGAACCGGGTGAACGCCAGACTGCCGAAGAACAAGGTGTGGCTCAACAGGACCAGGGCGAAGAACACCGCGCCGCGCAGGATGCCTTCCGCCCATTGCAGCACGGCCGTGGACAGCCAGTAACTGGGCAGGAACGGAGACATAGTGAAGCGGGTCCGGGCAAGCAATTGATCCAGCGCCTCGAGCGTCCGTTCGCTGAGCAGGGCGTTGGTGGCCGGCTGCGCCTTCCACCAAAACGCCACCAGCGCGAGCGAGACCATGGCGGTGGCGACAATGGTGATTTGGAAACTGCGGCGATCCAGGAATCGTCCCACCAAAATCGCCAGCCAGGCGCCGGCGACCCCCGGCAGCACAATGAACAATACAATCAACACCAGCGTCATGGCGTAAAAATGCCAGGGCGCGCCGCGCACCAGCCCGAAGGCCACGAGCAGCGGCGCGATCAGGAATAAAAACGCCCACGACGCCAGCAGCACGGATTCGATAAACTTCCAGCGGAAGATGGTCTGGTTCGGGACGGGAAGCGTGAGCAGGAACGCGGTTTCGCGGTTGCGGAACAGGTTGGTGTAGCTGATCACCAGGTTGCTCAGCAGCAACAGTCCGAAGAGAAAGGCAAACAGCGTGTACATCAAACGCTCGGTCAGCACCGCGCCCAGACCCGGGAATCTCGCGACAAACCACAAGGCATGATAAAACAGCCAGAAGGACAGAACGAGATAACCGACGACAAACAACACGATGACGCTGGTGAGCAACAGCGATTGTTTGCGCAGTGAGAGCAACCGCCGCCAGGTTTGCAGCGCGTTGGCGCGCAACAACAGAAGCAAGGGCGAAGTTCGGGGTTGAACGAAATGCGCGGGCACGGCGTCCAAGATACCGTGATAAGATGCCAGGCGCAATTCCCGCCGCGAGGTGCGGGTGATTTTGGTCAGGGCGTCGCAAGCACCAATGAAATTGACCAAATTCAACCGCCGCCATTTTCTTCTGACGCTGGGCACGGCCTGTGCCGGTGCGCCGCTGGCCGCCGCGACGGACGCCCGATGGCTTGAACCCACGTGGTTAAAAGTTCGGCACCTGCGGATGGGCGATGACCCGCCCGCCGTCCGACTGGTTCATTTCACGGATTTACATTACAAGGGTGACCGCGCCTATGCGGAATCCGTCGTCAACACCATCAACTCCTTCTCTCCCGACCTGGTTTGCTTTACCGGCGATATCATTGAGCAAGCCCGGTTCCTCCCGGAGGCGCTGGAAATTCTATCGGATGTCAAGTCACCCCTGTTTGGCGTGCCCGGGAATCATGATTATTGGAGCGGCGCGTCGTTTACGGACATCGGCCGATGTTTTGCAGCCACCGGCGGCGCCTGGCTGCTCGACGAACAGCAGGCGGTGGCCGGCGGAAAAATCAACCTTGTGGGCATCACCTGCCGGAGTTTCTACAACGTTCCGCCGCCGCTGAATCCCGAGGCGAAAACCGTTTTGCTGATGCATTATCCGGCGTGGATAAAGCGACAGGGTGACCATCGGTTCGATCTGGTACTGGCCGGTCATTCCCATGGCGGACAGGTGCGCATTCCATTTTATGGAGCCATCGCGCTGCCACCCGGGGTGGACGAATACGACCTTGGCTTGTTCCAAACCGAGTCCGGCCCGCTTTATGTGAACCCGGGCATCGGCTGGTTTTACTTCGACCTGCGATTTAACTGCCGACCGGAGGTCACGGTGATTGAGGTTTGATTGCGGCCCAGTCTGGAGCCTGGACAGCTTGTCCGCCGTTGTTGAGAAACAACAACTCGCGGATGAGCCGTCCGCGCTCCTTTCCCGTTGAAGCCGCCGTTAACGGTTTGTATCGTGCGGCCAATGTTGCCGTCGGAACCCAAGATTTCGCCGCTCGCCAGGCCGGCTTGCCGGGACGAAGCAACCCCGGCGTTGCGAAGGCCGGTGACCTCACTTTGGGGCGTCGGCGCGGAGCGTGCTGTACAATTGGCGCGGCTGGAGATTCATACCATCGAGGATTTACTGCTGCACCGTCCGCGGCGTTACGAGGACCGCCGTCATTTTCGCGCCATTGCCGAATTGACCCGGGACGAGGCGGCCACCGCGCGTGGCACCATTGTCGCCCAGGGACTCAAACGTTTTCGCAAGGGAACCAAGTCCGTTTTTGAATTCGTGCTCGATGACGGCTCGGCGCGCCTGCATTGCCGCTGGTGGAACCTGCCGTTCATGGAGAAGTATTTCGCGGTCGGCGACGAGGTTTTTGTCTTCGGCAAGCTCGTCGAGACCAAACCGCGCACAATGGACCATCCCGAAACCGAAGTCATCGAAGGCGGCGAGGAAAGCTTCATCCACATCAACCGCATTGCGCCCATCTACCCGCTTACCGAAGGCCTGCCGCAACGCTGGTTGCGCGGATTGATCTGGCGGACACTGGAAAGATTCGAGTCACAGTTCGTCGAACCAAAACCGGCACCCGACCTGAAAATCGTTCCGACACGGGCCAGCGCGGTCCGCATGATTCATTTTCCAGAGGAACTGTCGGATGGGGAAATTGCACGGCGCCGGCTGGCCTTGGACGAATTCGTTGCGCTGCAGGGCGAAATGCAGCTGCGCCGGAGGAATTTCGAAGCCAAGTCGCGCGCGCTGCCGTGCCGTGGCGACAACCGTTTGATGAAGCCATTTCTGGCGCGGCTCGGCTTCCAGCTTACCCGGGCACAGACGAAGGTGCTCCGCGAAATCCGCTCGGACATGGGCGGCGCTCACCCGATGCGGCGCCTGCTGCAAGGAGACGTCGGGTCGGGCAAAACCGTTGTAGCCGCGTGCACAGCTCTGATGGCATTGGAGAGCGGCTTCAGCGTGGCACTCATGGCCCCGACGGAGATCCTGGCGGAACAGCACTTTCGTAATTTTCAAAAGTGGTTTGAGCCGCTGGGCGTAAAGGTGGAGCTGCAAACCGGAAGCAGAAAAACATTCAACATCCAACATCCAACATCCAACATCCAAAGACTGGCTGGCGCTGTCCAGGACACGGCACACATTCCGCATCACTCATCACTATTCATCGGCACCCATGCACTCATTGAATCGGGTTTTGCGCCTGAAAACCTCGGTCTGGTCATTATTGACGAGCAACACAAGTTCGGTGTGACCCAACGCGAGCAACTCGTGCGCAAGGGGAATTACCCGCATTTGCTGGTGATGACGGCGACGCCGATTCCGCGCACGCTGGGCCTGACCCTTTATGGCGATCTCGACGTTTCGGTGATTGATGAAATGCCGGCCGGCCGCGGTCGCGTGAAAACGTTTGTACGAAGCACGGACACGTTGCCGAAGGTCTGGGAATTCATCCGCGAAAGAATGACCGCCGGGCGGCAGGCTTACGTGGTTTATCCACGGGTTGAAGAGCAGGACACGGCCAATGATATCAAGGCGGTGACCAGGGAATTTGAGGCGGTTCGGCACTCACTGGCGCCGTTTCGCGTCGGATTGCTGCATGGCCGGCTCAAAGGCCGGGAGAAGGAAGACGTGATGGCGGCGTTTCGGGCGAACCAGGTCCAGGTGCTGGTGGCGACGGCGTTGATTGAAGTGGGGCTGGATGTGCCGAACGCGACCGTCATGCTCGTCGAGAACGCAGAGCGATTCGGGCTGGCGCAATTGCATCAATTGCGCGGGCGCATCGGGCGTGGCGCCAACGAGTCGTTTTGCATTTTAATTTCCAACGCCAGGACCGGCGAAGCGCGCGAAAGGCTCCAGGTGCTGGCAGAAACCGCGGATGGGTTTCGCATTGCCGAAATGGATTTAAAACTGCGGGGTCCGGGTGAATTGCTGGGCCAGCGGCAGAGCGGCCTGCCCCGATTCCGTTTTGGCAGTCTGACGGAAGATTTGGATTTGATCTGCCGGGCGCGGGAGCTGGCGGTGCAAACCCCGGGTGGTTCCCCCAAAAAAATCTGAAAATTGTGCTTGCGGCCAGAAAGCATCTGTGGGAATTGAAGCGGGTATGAAAAAATTAGTCTATTTGGTTATGGCATTGGGCCTCGTCTACATCGGATTGCTCACCGGTTGCCAGAAACCGGCGGATACGACAGCGGCGCCGGAAATGCCGTCCACCAACGCGCCTTCCACGAACGCACCCGCGCAATAGTCGCGCCGTGCGGTCTGTCGCGCGCGTCGCGGCAAAGGGGCTGGGTTTCAGCGCCGATAGCTATCCGCGATTGGCGCTGGGAATTTTCGTGGCTTGGATTATATTGCCGCCATGAAAGTTGTTTTTCTGTTATTCACAATGTTGGCCGTCATGTTCCTGGCCGGGTGTGGCAATTCCGGTTCCACCAATACAACGGCCGCAACCAACACGGCCACGAACTTCGCCAGTGGCAATCCCGTCACCGTGGTGCCGGATTACCTTGGCGCGGTCGGCAACGCGCAGAAATACTCGGTAAAGCAGATTGACCTGGCACAACTTAACCAGGCCATCCAGCAATTCAACGCGGCGGAAGGGCGTTATCCGAATAACCTTCAAGAGCTGGTGCCCAATTATCTTGCGAAAATCCCACAGCTGCCGCCAGGTTATCAAATCAGCTACGACGCGAGCACCGGGAAGGTAAAAGTGGTCCAGCAGTAAAATCCTTGTCAAAGGGAAAGGTATTTCAACACGTCCACTTCTTTTTTGAAAACGATTTCAATGGAATTATTTTTGAACTGCACATTCAGGATCGCTCCTTTGTCAGCCTGATAATACGTCCACAAGACTTGCCCGTTCCTCGGATTGATCCGGCGAATCCAGATATGAGCCGGATTGGGCGTGATGCCGGCAAGGTCTGCCATTTTGAGTTCGTCCTCGCTGGGATTATAGATTTGAACCGTGTAGATAAAATTTCCCGAAACATATGAGATAAAGCCGCCCGGTTGCGTGTTCCACAAGATCCGGCCGGTTTGGGGGTCGATCTTGAGCAGATTGGCCTGGATTTTTTGCGTGATATCAATCTGGCGGGAATACCGAATGTTTTCCGGATCGGCGGTCGTGGTGTTGACGTACAACATTCCGTGATCGTCGAAAAACAAGCCGACGACGCCGACTGTCGGCACGCGCCAGCGAGCGTTGCCCGTCGCCAGATCAAAAGCCGTCAGCACCGCTTGATCAAATACATACAGCGTGTCACCCTGCTCGACGCAGGGTCCTGCCCCGAAAGTCGAGGATTCTTCGTTCTCGTTCCGATTGCCAACGGGGACATCATAAGTCAGTGTCGCCTGCCAGAGCTTTTTGTCTGTCTTGTCAAAAACCACCAGCGTCTTTCCGGCGGCGAGGACATTTACGGTTTTAAGCGGAAACAGCTCGGGCGGCCCGACCACATCACCGGTCCAATCGGCGGCGTCGGTGGAATCTGGCCGGCGGAGTGAGACCTGGTAAAGGCTGTCATCTTCCTGCACCGTGCCGCCTCCGCGACTGCGCTGCATCTCATTGAGAACTTCGTTCACGGCGGCGGATTCGTTTGCGGTGCCCACGTTGCCATTCAGCGCGGATTCTCCTGACGACGCCTTCATCGCCTCACGCGTGACAATTTCTGATTTCAGCAGCCGCACCGCGAACTCGACATAACCATACTGGCTGGGCATGACTGTGAAGTGTCCTGTTTCATATCCAATCCGTTTGGGTGGTTGCGCTGGGGTTGGGCTGGAACGCGGCCGGTTCTGGTCGTTGAGTTCCGCTTCGATGCGTTCCTCTTCCCGGCTGTTGGCCAACAGGGCGGGCAAGGCCATCTGTGCCGCCAGACCCAGATGTTGCGCCTGTTGACCGACTTTCGCCGGGTTCATCGGCGTACTCGCGCCGGTTCCCGGGGCCAACGGAAGGCCGGCGCTTGCCGGGGTGCCCGCGTTGCCGCCCGGCGCTCTCGCAGCGACCAGGGTTTGTCCCGGCTGGCCGATTTCCTCGACGCGCGATTCACCGGTCGCCGGATTGATATGTGTGATGAGCGCCTGCCCGTTTGCGACTGCTCCTGTCATCAGGAATTCGCCGTTACCGGCAAGCAATTCACCCGCGCCGTCCAATGGAATCTCCTGCAACACCACGCCGGTGTTCCAATCGTAATGCGTCAGCTTCTCCGGCGCGGCCACCCAGACGTTCTCGCCGAAAATGTGCAATTGCAATGACCCTTCCAGGACAACAGCCGCCCGTTCTTCGAGCTGGCTTTGAGGAATTCTTGGTTGATCCCGGTCGGTCGGCTGCCATTGGTTTTCACGCGCAACGGCGTCCGCGATTTGCTGTGGCCTGACCAACACCTGGGACCAGACTTCCTTTCCCGACTCGAGGTCGTAGCGCGCCAGGGTGCCACCGTGCAGGAACACAATCTGGTTCGTTCCGCAAAGTTTGGATTCACCCGTATAGGCAATGGTGTCGAAATGAACGGAAAGAACTGTGTGCGGCACCGAGCCGACCCACGCATACCAGATCCAAAAGCCGAAACCGCCGAGAACCAGAACCGCGGCCAACCGAGCGATGAGGCCGGCCTTTCGCCAATACCTGGCCTCGACCACCGTCTTTTGCCCCGCGAAAACAGGCACATCGAGGCTCTCCGCTTCGGCCTTCGCACGGCACAACGGCGAGCAGACATGGCCGAACAAGCTCATACATTGACGGCACATCGGCTTCCCGCAAACCAAGCAATGGTGCACGGCCAACTCGCGCGGGTGCCTGGCGCAATGCCCGGTAGCCGCAGATGATTCCGGCGTTGCTGCCACCGGCGCGGATGACTGCGGCTCGTCGCGGGTGATTTTGAGTCGGGGTGTCTCGGCCGGCAGCGGTACGGCAGAGGTTTGTCCGGCAAATTCGCGACGGATCAAGTCGTTGACGAAATCCGACGAATCCAGTCCGCAGCTTGGGCAGACGAACTTCACCGGGTTTTGCAGCATTTCCGGTGTGGCGTCGAAGGCATATTTCGCGCCGCAAGCACACTGAATTTTCATGAGGCGTCTACGGTTTCGGATTCAACAGTTCAACTCCGTTGGTAATCACGGGCGAAAACGATAACTCCGGCGGCGTCAATTCCGTGTGCCCGTCGCAGAACAAAAAACTCCCGCCGTATTTATAATGGTTGTTGCCCGGCGGCTTGCCCGTGGCGGAAAACGCCAAATCACCCGCCTTCTTCGGTAGTGTATTGACCTGCCAATCGGACATCAGCGCTTGTTGCGCGTCGCCCAGGCCTTGCCCCATGTAATAGGCGTAACTGATTTTCCGATTGGCAAACGAAACGCCCGATGGCAACGGCGAATCTTTGCTGCCCGGGCAGATGAAAATCGAAGTGTCCGCCGTGTAGCGCGGCACCAGCAGGCTCAACGGCTCTTCTGATCTGGTGGCGTTGGTATTCTCCGGCAATTTGCCGTTGAAGTCGTTGGCGTAAATTTGCAGCGCCACGAAAATTTTCTGCAAATTTTGCTGGCAGGCCCGTTGCGCCGCGTGCTGGTGGCTCTCCGACGTGAATCCCCACATCATGACGGTGAGGATGACCATCAGCGCCAGGACGATAAGCAGCTCAACGAGCGAAAAACCCGATTTGGCGGAAGGCATTGCGAAGCACCTGCCATTCGCATGAACGCAGCCACTTTGCCCAAGAGCAGTCATACCTGCCTTATAACGCAACTGCGCATTCCGGGCAACGGGAAGATTTTCCATCTGTCGAAATCGACATTTTATTCTCGTAAAATTCGACATTCACAAGTAGAGAAGGCTTCTCATTCATCGTGAGCGGGAAAAATCATTTCAACGAATTTATCCTTGGATCCGCCCGGCGCATCGCCATGCCGATTGCGGTCTACCCCGGCTTGGCGCTGACGGGGGCACGGGTAATCGATGTGGTGACCAACCCACGAACGCAGGTGGAGACGCAGATGGCGCTGCGCGAACGGTATCAAACGTCAATTGTTCTTTCGGCCATGGATTTGAGCGCGGAAGCCGAAGCCTTCGGCTGCACCACCCATTTCTCCGATACCGAAGTGCCGGCGGTAACCGGACGGCTGGTGACGGACAAGGAGCAGGCAAAACATCTCACCGTACCCAAACCCGGTGACAAGAGGACCGCCGTGCATTTGGAAGCCGTACGCGGTTTGCGGGGCTTGCCTGGTCAGCCGCTCGTATTCGGCGGTTGCATCGGGCCCTTTTCCCTGGCGGCGCGATTGGTCGGCGTCAGCGAAGCTTTGGAACTGACTTTGGCCGACCCGGATTTGATGCATGTCGTGCTGGAGAAGAGCGCGGCGTTTCTGACGGATTATCTCCGGGCGTTCCGCTCCGCGGGTGCCGACGGCGTGATCATTGCGGAACCGGCGGCGGGCCTGTTGTCGCCGCGCGGGCTGGCGGAGTTCTCCTCCGGGTACCTCAAGACCATGGCTGCGGCAATCGCCGGCGACCGTTTTGCCATGGTCCTGCACAATTGCGGCGCAAAGCTGGTGCATTTGCCGGCGATTCTGGAAACCGGCTTGAAGAGTTTCCATTTCGGAAGGCCCATGGATATCGTCGCTGCCCTGGGAAAAATCCCCGCCGATGTGGTCTTATGCGGCAACCTCGATCCGGCAGGTGTCTTCTGCCAATTATCCGCTGACGAAGTGCAAGCACAAGCTGCCGGCCTGCTGGTTGCCACGACCGGCCATCGCAATTTTGTTATTTCCTCCGGATGCGATCTGCCGCCCAACACGCCGCTCGGCAATTTGGATGTGTTCTTTGCCGCGGTAAAATCCGCTCCGCCTTGGCCCGTGGCTTAACTGCAATTCAAGCCATCACCCGTTTGGCCAGATTGGCAACGCCGGCCGCGCTTTCACCGTAACCGTCGGCACCGATTTCATCCGCGAATCGCTGCGTAACGGGCGCCCCGCCGACCAGCACTTTCACCTGTTGGCGGACACCGGATTGCTTGAGCGCCTCGATGGTGTCTTTCATCGCAACCATCGTGGTGGTTAACAGGGCGGACAGCGCCAGGATATCGGGCTTTTTCTGCTTTACCGCGGTGACAAATTGGTCGGGCGTGACGTTCACACCCATGTCCGTGACTTCAAAACCGCCGCCTTCGAGCATGGCCGCCACGAGATTCTTGCCAATGTCATGCAAGTCGCCCTTGACCGTGCCGACCACGACGCGCCCGGTCGGCTGCATTCCGCCCTTTGCCAGCAATGGACGCAACAACTCCAATGCGCCCTTCATGGCCCGGGCCGAAAGGAGCAATTCGGGCACGAAATATTCGCTGCATTCAAAACGCTGGCCCACCTCTCCCATCGCCGGCATCATGTAATCCTGAATGAGGTGCAACGGCTCAATCCCATCCTGCAGGGCCTGGGCGGTGACCGCTTTGGCACTTTTGACGTCGCCCTTCAAAACCGCATCGTGAAGTAATTTTAAATCTTGCATGAGTGCTTATCAGAAAAGTTTACCATCCGCCGGAGTTAGAGCCATTTTTTTCTCGTAATAGTTGCCGTTTGAGGGCATGAATCCACGTTCATTCAAACGATGCGTGAACAAATCGTCATCCTGGATTTCGGGTCGCAATACACCCAGGTCATTGCGCGCCGGGTTCGCGAATGCAACGTCTATTCGCAAATCCTGAGTTATGACACCCCGGCGCGTGAACTGGCGAAGCTCAAGCCGCGCGGCCTGATTTTGTCCGGCGGTCCCAACAGCGTCTATGCGCCCAACGCGCCGCTCCCGGACCGGAGGATTTTTGAACTGGGTGTTCCCATCCTCGGTATTTGCTATGGCGTGCAATTGTTCGCGCAGTTTCTCGGTGGCCGGGTCGAGAAAGGACGGAAACGCGAATACGGCAAGAGCACGCTCACGGTGAAGGATCCGGCGTGCGCCTTGTTCCGGAATTTACCACGGAAACTGCAGGTCTGGAATTCGCATGGCGACAAATTGACCCGGCTGCCCCGCCATTTTAAACCCGTCGCCATCACGGAAAATTCCGAATTCGCGGCGGTGGAAAACCGCGCCCGGAAATTTTTCGGCCTCCAGTTTCATCCCGAAGTCGTCCATACGCCGCGCGGACGGGAAATTTTTGCCAATTTTGTCCACCAGATTTGCGCCTGTGGCAAGCAATGGACGATGCGGAATTACGTCGAACAGGCCGTCGAACAGATTCGGACCCAGGTCGGCAAGGAAAAAATCATTCTGGGCCTCAGCGGCGGCGTGGACTCGAGTGTCGCCGCGGCGCTGATTCACAAGGCCGTGGGCGACCAGCTCACTTGCATTTTCGTCAATAACGGCGTGTTGCGCGGGCGCGAGGTGGAAGTCGTGCGCGAGGTTTTCGGCCGGCATTTCAAGATTAAATTGCAATACGAAAACCCCTCGAAACTGTTTTTGCGCCGGCTGAAAGGTGTAACCGACCCGGAACGCAAACGGAAAATCATCGGCCGGGCGTTCATCGAGGTTTTCAGCGCGGCCACGCGGCGCGTCGGGAAGGCGAAGTTCCTGGCGCAAGGCACCCTTTACCCCGACGTCATCGAGTCGGTCCCCATCGCCGGCAATCCGGCAGCGATGATCAAAAGCCACCACAACGTCGGCGGCCTGCCGAAGAAAATGAAGTTTCAACTGGTCGAGCCGCTGAAGTGTTTGTTCAAGGATGAAGTCCGCCAACTCGGGCTCGAACTGGGTCTGCCGCGGGAAATTGTCTTCCGCCAGCCGTTCCCCGGCCCGGGCCTGGCGGTCCGCATCCTCGGTGAAGTGACACCGGAGCGGTTGCGAATTTTGCGCAACGCGGATGCCATCGTCGTCAACGAGATGAAAAGCAGCGGCTGGTATTACAAACTCTGGCAGAGTTTCGCCGTGCTGCTGCCGGTGCGCAGCGTGGGCGTGATGGGTGACGAACGGACTTACGAGTACACGATTGCGATTCGCGCCGTGGAATCGCAGGACGGCATGACGGCAGACTGGGTAAAATTACCGTACGCCTTGCTCGAAAAGCTCGCCAGCCGCATCGTCAACGAGGTTAAAGGGGTGAACCGCTGCGTCTTCGACATCACCAGCAAGCCGCCCGGAACCATTGAATGGGAGTGAGCGAGATTTGGGTGTGAGATTTTGTTGTTGGTTTAATCCCGGCGCGGGGCTAAACTAATCGCAGCGTCAACCCGTTACCCGAATATGGACATCGTTTTTGATTGCCCCAATTGCCAGCAGGAACTCGTGGTGGACAGCGCCGGTGCGGGCACGGAAATCGACTGTCCGGCCTGTGGCGAAACCATCACCATTCCGCGGCAATCCACCAAGGCCGCGTCGGAAGTGGCCGCCCCGACCGGCCAACCCGTCAATCCCATCGCCGCGTCCGCCGCGGCCAAGATCGAGAAACACCTGAAAGTGCCGGTGCACGACAAACCGAGCGAGCTGCTCATCAAAAAAGCGGATTCGCCGGTGGAAGTGGTGACCCGCGGCTCGGCCAAAAGAATCCGCCTCCACACCATTCGCCACGCCACGTGCTTCGAATCCGGCCACGACCGGTTTGATGAAAAGGTGACGGAATTCCTGAGTGAAGTCGGTGAGGCCAATCTGCTAAGCGTTCACGTGGTCACCTATACCTACGTGGACATCGCTTCCCAAAAGACCCTGTCTGATTTTGGCGTGTTGATTGTTTACCGCGGTTGAATCCGGCCGCGGTCTGATTATGAAATCCGTCCATCAAATCACCGGCTGGAGCCTGACCGAACTTCTGTGCGTCATGGCCATTATTTCGATTCTGGCCGCCATTTACCTTGGTGTCCTCGGCAAGGCTTTTGCGCATGTCAAAAAATTCCTGGACGGAATGTAACTGGCGGCCCCGGAGTCGTGTCCTGATTTGACCCGGAGCGTGGATGGTCTTCAATCCGCCGCGGCTGGATATGTCGGGACCGCTGCGGGTTGAGACAATTCGCGCTCCAGGTCGGCGGTTTGCCGTTTCAAATCAGGACATTGGCGGCTCCCACCCGCCTTGACTTGCCGATTTCGGCTGGATAGTGTCGCCGTATGAATCGCCGGATTATATTACTGCTGGTGACGGCCGCGGCCGTGGCGTTATTCCCGTTTCGTTCGCCGGCCCCGGCGATTTATACTCCGGGCGAAGGGTGGACTTACGTGCCCTATGGGGAAGGCACTGGCTGGCAGCGGGCGCGCGCCAAGGACCAGTTGGATGTGGCGCAGCAGGCGTTTAACATTCATAACTACGGTCTCGCGCTCCGGGCTGCCCGCCGCGTCGTCCGGATGTGGCCGCTGTCGGATTATGCGCCGCACGCGCAATACCTGGTCGGTCGCAGCCTGGAGGCAACGGGCAAGGATGAAATGGCGTTCGATGCCTACCAGGTGGTCGTTCAGCAATATCCCAAGAGCCCGGAATATACGGATGTCCTGTGGCGCCAGTACGCCATCGCCACTCGTTTCCTGAACGGTCAATGGCCCAAGCTCTGGGGTTACATCCCCTACCCGCTTTCCATGGATCTACCGGCAGGCATGTTCGACAAGATCGTCAGCAGCGGCCCATACAGCGATGTGGCGCCCCACGCGCAGTTGCGCATTGGCGCCGCCCGCGAGAAGCAGAAGGACTATCCGGCGGCGGTCAAAGCCTACGGAGTGGCCGCAGACCGCTACCAGGACCAACCGGTTATTGTCGCCGACGCGCTCTATCGGCAGGGCATCGCGTATGCGAAGGAAGCGGCAACGGCCGAGTATGATCAAAACACCGCCTCCGAGGCCATTGCGACGTTCACCGATTTCATCACGCTTTACCCGGACGACCGGCGGGCGTCGCGGGCCCAAAGGATCATTACCGCGCTCAAGTCCCAGCAGGTGCAGGGCAATTTTAAAATCGCGCAGTTTTATGAGAGCTTCAAGAAATGGGACGGGGCGGTGATTTATTACAATGAAGTGCTGCAACTCGATCCCAATTCCCGTTATGCCGCGCTGGCCCGGCAGCGCATTGAAGCCCTCAAGCCCCGCCTGCAAATGTCCACCGATTGACATGCGCCAGATATTCTTTCCCGCGGTTTGCGTTTTGGCTCTGTGGTTATTCGCCGGCTGCGCCGGTTATCGGCTGGGTCCGGCCAATGGCGCGGTGGCCGGCGAAAAGTCCATTGAAGTACTGCCGTTCAATAACCAGACCCTTCAACCACGGCTCGGCGACGCGTTGACTCAGGCGTTGCGCGAAGAGCTGCAAACCGATGGCACTTTCCGTCTCACCGGTCGCGATCCCGGCGACGTGGTGGTGAGCGGTGTCATCACGAGCTATAGCCGTAGCGGGGTGAGTTTTTTGAGCTCGGATGCCTCCACGCCCCAGGATTATCGCATCGATGTTATCGCGCACGTCACCGCCCGCGAACACGACACCGGCAAGTTATTACTCGATAAGAATGTGACCGGCTACACGCTGGTTCCCGTCAACAGCGACCTGGCGGACGCGGAACGGCAGGCGCTTCCGCTTCTGGCGGAGGATCTGGCGCGCAATATCACCGGGCTTTTGACGGAAGGAGCATGGTAAAAAAAGAGTTGTCTGGTTGAGGTGGAGGTCTATTCTGTTTGCTGCTTCACAGCAGAAAACAAACAACAACAACTTATCAACCTATGAAAAATCGAGTCTCCCAAATCATCCCCTTGAGTCTGTTTGCAGCCGCTCTGTTGGCCCTGCCGGCGTTCGTCCGTGCCCAGGACGCGAAGACCGATGCCCCTCCGGCATCGGATCAAACCACGCCGACCAAGCCCAAAACGCACAATACCATCCCGTTTCACGGCAAACTGGGCGCTGTGGACGCCAGCGCCATGACCCTGACGGTGGGCACCCGTACTTTTGAGATCACTGCCGAAACGAAAATCTTCAACAACGGCGAGCCGGCGACTTTGTCGGACGGCAAGGTGGGCGAACCGGTGCGCGGGACCTATCTGAAAACCGAGAGCGGCAAACTGGAAGCCGTGACGGTGCATTTTGGGGCCAAGACCGGTGAAAAACCCAAGCCGGAAACGTCAAACGAGAATTAATCCTCCCCATCGGATGCATTTCAGGCGGGCGGCGACGCCCGCCTTTTTCCTTACCGCTTCCACCAACTGGTCAGGCTCTTGGTTTTCTGCGGCACCCCTTGGTATTGCTTGACGAGCAATTGACTGCGCGCTGCTTCGAGCGCCATCCGAAATTCGTCGTAGCTTAAAAAGCGGTTCGCCGGATTTTTGGCCAGCGCGCGCGTCAACGCATCGCTCGTGGGTTGGGTGATTTCTGGTACGGCCAGGTTGGGCGGCGTCAACGGCGTTTGCACCTGGGCCACAACCACCTCTTCAGCCGTCGGCGCGTCAAACGGGACCCGCCCGATCAGCGCATGATAAAGCGTTGCCCCGAGGCTGTACATGTCGGACAAAAAAGTTTCCGGCTCGCGTTTGATCTTTTCCGGAGCGACATAATACGGCGTGCCCCAGGTTACATCCTCCGATTCCTGCTCGGCGTCGGTTTTTTGCGCGAGGCCAAAGTCCACCAGTTTGGGTTCATGGTCGGCATTGAACAGAATATTGCCCGGTTTGATGTCACGGTGGAGCAAGTCATGTTTGAGTGCCATGTCGAGCGCGGAGGCGATTTTGATGCCGATGTCGAGCACGTCGAGTTCCGGCAAGGCGCGCAATTTTTCGATGCGCTGGTCCAGGCTGCCGCGATCGGCCAGTTCCATCACCAGATAATATTGGCCTTCCGCCTCGTCGAACGTATAGATGTGGACGATATTCGTGTGGTTGAGACGCGCGCAGGCGCGGGCTTCCCGGTAGAAACTCTCCAATGCTTTCACGTCCTGGAGCAGCTCCTTTTTCATCAGCTTCACCGCCACCATGCGTTCCAGCGTGGTATCCCAGGCGCGATAGACGTTGCCCATGCCGCCGGACCCGATGACGGCACGCAACTCAAACTGCCGCAACTGCATGGGCATCATGATCGGGTGCCCGCATTTGCTGCAGGGCACGGTGCCGAGGGGCGGCAGATCGCCGGGGATGAATACCTTCGTCTCGCACCAGCTGCAGGTGACCATGCGAAGTTGTTCGCTCATGCCAAACGCAATTTACCACCACCGCGCCGTTCGACAAGCATGGAGAATCGGCATTTGCCGGGTCAAAAACTCTTTGACAAACGTTCCGAAATGGTGTTTCTTTCGGCGTTGAAAATGAAAACCGCGATGGTTGCAACTCTGAAGCATACGCCGGCCGATGGTCGCATGTCCATTTGGCAGCGCAATTGCTTTGAGATTGGCGTCGTGGGAAGCAACAGGTAATAACAGCAACAGATTTTCAAGAAACCCGCGATTGCCCGTCAATCGCGGGTTTTCTGTTTGCTGGACCAAAACCAACAACGAAAGACAAAACATGAACAAAAATCAAACACGAGTGGCGACCCGGTTCGCCCCCGAAACCCGGTTCGAATTGCAGGCCGGGCCGCCGTTGCCGTTCCGGGCCACGCAGGAAAATGAGTTTGAACGGCTTAAAAACCAGTTGCTCACCCTGCAATTGACCCGGCTGGCCAAGCCGGAATTAAACACGCCGTTGCGGCGCGCGGCCAACGAAGCGGCGGCGCTGGCCTGGGTCACCTTGTATCCCTTGCTGGTGTTCCCGGCGTTATTCGAGGAAAAGGCGGTGGCGGCGGTGCGCCAGACCGAGCGTCAGGCGCGCATTTATGCCGCCAGCCGCGAACTGCTCGGCGTATGAAACCATCGCACCAGCTAGAAGTGGGGCACGGGCGCATGGGCAGTCGTTGGTACGGGCGAAATCTCATTAACGCCCGCGCCAACGGCGGCTCATCGCGCCTTTTAATTTTGTGGGGAATGAAAAATTGGTAGGGCTGCGCTGCTGCGCAGCTTCGGACGACCGGCAGGTCGTCCCTACCAATCATTTTTCCTCGATGCGCTGAATCCGCGCGCCGAGCTTTCGTAGTTTTGTATCCATCCGTTCGTAGCCGCGATCCAGATGGTAAATGCGGTTCACCTGCGTGGCGCCTTTGGCCGCCAGTCCAGCAATCACCAGCGCCGCCGACGCGCGCAAATCGCTAGCCATCACGGGCGCGCCGCTCAAGGGCCGCCCGCCCTTGACGATGGCGCTCGGCCCCTCAATTTCAATGTCCGCGCCGAGCCGCGCCAGTTCGCTCACGTGCATGAAGCGCGATTCAAAAATCCGTTCGGTGATGATGCTGATGCCCGGTGCCAGCGCCAGCAATGACATCATCTGCGCCTGCACATCCGTCGGGAAGCCCGAGTACGGCAGGGTGGTGACGTCCGCGGCCTTCAGTTCGCCGCGGCGGCGCACAAGCAGGTTCTCGCCCCGCCGTTCGAGGACCACGCCCGCCTCGTTCAGTTTGTCGGTTACCGCATGCAAATGATCCGCCCGCGCCCTTTTCAGGGTCACCTCGCCGTTCGTCGCGGCGGCGGCGATAGCAAACGTGGCCGCTTCAATCCGGTCGGGAATGACTTCGTGTTCCGCGCCATGCAACTTCGCAACGCCGGTGATGGTGATGGTCGGGCTGCCCGCGCCGGTAATTTTCGCGCCCATGGCATTCAGGAACTTCGCCAGATCCGCAACCTCCGGTTCGCAGGCCGCGCTCTCGATGACCGTCACCCCCGCAGCCAGTGTGGCCGCCATCATCACATTGGCCGTGCCGAGCACGGTCGAACCGGATCGGCCGCCCAGGAACGTAATGGTTCCGCCCAGCTGCTTTGCCGCCGCGTCCACATAGCCGCCCTCGATTTTGATTTTTGCGCCCAGGGCCTCGAACCCTTTCAGGTGCAGATTGATCGGCCGGGCGCCAATGATGCAGCCGCCGGGCAGCGACACCCGCGCTCTTTTCAGCCGCCCCAGCAGCGGTCCCATGATACAAATCGAGCCGCGCATTTTGCGGACCAGTTCATAGTCCGCATAGCCGCGGATTTTCCGGGCGCATACGGTCAAGGTGTCGCGTTCAAATTTCGTCTCCGCGCCCAGGGATTCGAGAATCCGCGCCATAAAGCGCGTGTCGCTCAGATCCGGCACGCGCCGGATGACGCAGGGCTCGCCGGTCAGGAGCGACGCCGCCATGATGGGCAGCGCCGCGTTTTTACTGCCGCTGATGACGACCTCGCCGTGCAAGGGCACGCCGCCTTTGATCAAAAAACTTTCCATGTATCTGTTTTCGTCCCCGTCCCGTTTGCTCGTCCTCGTTCTCGTTTTTCCGATTACGAGGACGCGCCCGAGGACGAGGAGGATTTGATAATCAAAATTCTGGCGCAGTGAGAGTAGTCCTCCCTCACGGCTTCGACAATCCACTTTTCAGCCTCAAAAATCCGTTGGATGGCTTCGGCCTGGCCGTCGCCGAATTCCAGCATCATTTTGCCATCCGGTTTCACAAACGGCTTCGCCTGTACCGAAAACCTCCGATAAAAATCCAGCCCGTCGGCGCCGCCGTCCAACGCCGCGCACGGATCGAAATCACGCACCTCCGGCTGGAGCGTGGCAATCTCGGCGGAGGGAATGTAAGGCGGGTTGCTGATAATCAAATCGAAACGCCGGACAGGCATTTTGCCTGTCCCCGAATGATTGTTCTCCGATGGAGACAGGCTGGAGGCTTGTCCTGCGTTTTGTAGCGCGGCAAATCCATCACCCGGCAAAAATTCAATTCGTTCCGCGACGCCGTTCCGCATGGCGTTTTCCTTCGCCAGCGCCAGCGCGTCCTCCGAAATGTCCGTCGCCGTGATTTTTGCGGTCGGGCATTTCACGGCCAGAGTGAGGGCAATGCAGCCGGTACCGGTGCCAAGGTCCAGAGCCGTTGCGGGTTGAGAGTTGAGAGTTGAGAGAAATTTCCAGCCTTCTTCGGCCAGCAATTCCGTCTCCGGTCGCGGCACGAGTGCCTGGCGGTTTACGGCGATTTCCAGCCCGCAAAACGATGTCGAACCACTGAGGTGTTGGAGGGGTTCGTGCCGGCCGCGGCGTTTGACGAGTTCGCGCAACGAATCCGTTTCCGCGGGAGTGAGCCCGCGCTCGAAATTCAGATACAGTTTCATGCGCGGCATTCGGAGGATATGCGCCAGCAGCCATTCGGCTTGCAGACGCGGCGATTCGACGCCTTTTTTGGCCAGAAATTCCGTGCTTTTCCGTATCGCTTCCAGGACCGTCACACCGCCAGCTTAAACTGAAACGACGCGCTTGAACAAGTGGCGCGCACGGGTCAGAATCAGGCCATGAACGCGCGTACGAGTTTCTTGTTAGCCGCGACATGGTTCGGTCTGGTCGCAGCCAGTTGTGCGAATGATACCCAAACTGCGAAGGAGCCACCCATGAACATTCAAATCACCAGCACCGCCTTTGCCGACGGCGGGCCGATTCCCGTCAAATATACCTGCACCGGGTCGAACGTATCGCCGCCGTTGCATTGGGACAACGCGCCCGCCGGCACAAAAAGTTTCGCTCTCATCGCCGATGATCCTGATGCCCCGACGGGTACCTGGGTGCACTGGGTGCTTTACAATCTGCCGCCGGCTACGAGGTCACTTGCGGAAAATTTACCCCCGTCTCCGGAACTGCCGGACGGCTCGAAACAAGGTGTCAACGATTTCCGCCAGGCCGGCTACGGCGGCCCCTGCCCACCCCCGGGCAGGCCGCACCGTTACTTTTTCAAAATTTACGCGCTCGACGCGACGCTCCATTTGAATTCGGGCGCCACCAAGCCGGAATTGCTCGAGGCGATGGATGGCCATGTTCTGGCACAAGGCCGGCTCACAGGCACGTATCAGCGGTAATAAAATATCGAGCATTGAACATCCAACGCCCAACACCCCATGACTTTGCGCTGGTGATGATATTGGATTTTCGATGTTCGGGGTTGGTGGTTGGAGGTTCCTGATTTTTCAGCCTTTCATTGACGGTAATTCTCTGATTCATTTTTCGCCTCATGAGCAAAACCGCATTGCTGTTTGCCGGCCAGGGCGCACAGGTCGTCGGCATGGGCAAGGACCTCGCCGAAAAATATTCTTCCGCCAAAATGTGGTTCGACCGTGCCAACGCTGCGGTCGGCTACGACCTTGCCGCCATTTGCTTCAACGGCCCCGAACCGGAACTCACCCGGACCGAAAATGCACAGCCGGGAATTTTTCTCGTTGGCTGGGTCACATTCCAATTGCTCAAGGAACAGGTGCCGGCGCTGAAATTTGATGCCGCGGCCGGTCTGTCGCTTGGCGAATTCACGGCGCTGGCGGTGGGGGGAGCGATGAGTTTCGAGGACGGCCTGCGGGCGGTGCGTCAGCGAGGCCGTTTCATGCAGGAAGCCTGCGACGCCACGCGCGGCGGCATGGCTGCCATCATCGGTCTGGACGAGGCGCCCACCCGCGAGGTTTGCGCGGCGGCCGGGGTCGTTTTGGCGAATCTGAATTGTCCCGGTCAACTTGTGATTTCCGGCGAAGAGGACAAAATCGCCCAAGCGGTTGAGCTGGCCAGGGCCAAAGGCGCAAAACGCGCCATCGCCTTGACCGTGGCCGGCGCCTATCACTCGCCGCTCATGGCTGGCGCCCGGCCAAAGCTGCAAGTCGAACTGGAGAAAATCAACATTACGGCGCCGGTCGTGCCGGTGATTTCGAACGTGACCGCTCTGCCGCACGACCGGCCGAGCGGCATCCGGGAAAGGTTGGTCGAACAGGTCACGTCGTCAGTGCTCTGGGAACAATCCATGCGCACGCTGCTGACCCAGGGCTTCACGCGCTTTGTCGAACTCGGGCCGGGTACGGCGTTGAGCGGTTTTATGAGGCGGATTGACAAAAATGCACAAATGTTGAACGTGGCGGACGTGGCGAGTCTGGAGACGACCGTGAAAGCTCTGGTGTAGCACCCGCGTCCCGCGGGCGGCTTCGGGCGCCGCAGGAATGGTTCAGGCGGGACGCCTGATCCGACCCGCCGGAGGCGGATGCTACCAACATTTATTCGCAGGCCCTGAATTTTTCGGGTGCATTCGCGTCCATTCGCAGTTAATCATTCGAAATCATGAACCAACTTGAGAACCAAATTGCCGTGATCACCGGTGCCGGCCGGGGCATCGGGCGCGCCATCGCCTTGAAATTTGCCGCGGAAGGCGCGGACGTGGCCTGTGTTTCACGAACCCTGGAAAATTCCGGGAAGGTGGCTGCGGAAATTCACGCGCTGGGCCGGAAAGCCTGGGCGCATGCCGTGGACGTGGCGGATGCCGCCGCCGTCAACGCCGCCGCCGAAAAAATCCTGGCCGACGCCGGCCGGGTGGACATTCTGGTCAACAACGCCGGGGTTACGCGCGACGACCTCCTGATGCGCATGAGTGAGGCGGCTTGGGATGCGGTGCTGGACACGAATTTGAAAGGCGCGTTCCTGTTCACCAAGGCGTTCAGCCGCGCGCTGCTCAAGCAACGTTCCGGACGCATCATCAACGTGGCCTCGGTGATTGGTCTGGTTGGCAATGCGGGCCAGTGCAATTACGCAGCGAGCAAGGCCGGGCTGATCGGTTTTACGAAATCGGTGGCGCGCGAGATGGCCTCCCGCGGCATCACGGCCAATGTGCTGGCCCCGGGATTCATCGAAACGGACATGACCGCCGGGTTAACGGAGGAGTTGCGCGCCGGTGTGCTCAAACAAATTCCCCTCGGCCGTTTCGGGCAACCCGACGACATTGCGGGCGCGGCAGTATTTCTGGCCGGTCCCGCGGCCCGTTACCTCACAGGGCAGGTCCTGGCGGTGGACGGCGGCATGGTGATGTAATTGCGCCCGGATCGACGCCGGGACGACATTTTCTGGCCGGAAAAATTTTGCGATTGGAGCTTGACGATTTGGCCATACATGGCATAGAGACAGGGCAAAATTTAATTTATGGCAGATAAACCTATAGACCAACGCGTAAGGGACATCATAGTTGAACAACTTGGCGTCAAGCCGGACCAAGTCACCCCGGAGGCCAAGTTCATCGAGGACCTGGGAGCGGATTCGCTCGACACGGTCGAGTTGATCATGGCGCTGGAGGAGGAGTTCGGCATCGAGGTGCCGGACGAGCAGGCGGAAAAACTCCTGACGGTCGGCGACGTGGTCAAATACATCGAGGAACATCAGCAAAAATAGTTGCGGCTTTGAAGGTTTCGGGGCAGTTTCGGCTGAATCCAGCTCGAACTGCCCCCTTTGATTTTATGGCAAACAATGGCACAGACCGCCGTGTTGTCGTCACCGGCCTCGGCGTGGTGACGCCACTGGGACATCACCCGGACGTTTTCTGGAAAAGCCTTGTGGCCGGCCAGTGCGGTATTGACCGGATTCAGTCCTTTGACCCGGCGCCGTTCGATACCCAAATCGCCGGCGAGGTGAAGAATTTTGATCCCACTCCTGCGTTCCCGTCGCCCAAGGAAATCCGTCGCACGGACCGGTATTCGCAGTTTGGGGTCTATGCGGGACACCAGGCCCTGCTCGATTCCGGCCTCGACCTCGAAAAGGAAAACCGTGACGAAATCGGTGTGATCATCGGCTCGGGCATCGGCGGACTGTCCACCACCACCGGACAGCTCGAGATTTTGCGCGACCGCGGGCCGGGTCGGTTGTCGCCGTTCATGATTCCGATGCTGATCAGCAACATGGCTTCGGGTTTGTTCTCCATGTTCTATAATTTGCGCGGCCCGAACTTTGCCACCTGTTCGGCCTGTGCCACCGCCAACCACGCCATCGGCGAAGCCTGGCGTGCCATCAAAATGGGCGACGCGCGGATCATGTTTGCCGGCGGCGCGGAGGCGGCCATCGTCCCCATCGGCATCGGCGGCTTTTGCGCCATGAAAGCCATGAGCCGGCGCAACGATGATCCCCGGCATGCCTCCCGCCCCTTCGACAAGGAACGCGACGGCTTCATCATGGGCGAAGGCGCAGGGGTGATTGCGCTCGAGGAATTGGAACATGCCAAAAAACGCGGCGCGAAAATTTATTGTGAAATTGTCGGGTACGGGAACACGGCCGATGCGTATCATTTGACCGCGCCGGCCCCGGAGGGTGAAGGGGCGGTGCGTTGCATGAAGATGGCCTTGAACAACGGGGGGTTGAACCTCGAGGACGTTTCTTACATCAACGCCCACGGTACCAGCACGCCGCAGGGCGATGTCTGCGAAACCCAGGCCATCAAGACCGTCTTTGGCGACCGCGCCAAAAAAATCGCCGTCAGTTCCACCAAGGGCGCCACCGGCCACATGCTCGGCGCCGCGGGCGCGGTGGAAATGGCCGCCTGCGCGCTGGCCATCAAGCAGGGCGTTGCCCCGCCGACCATCAATTATCAGGTGCCCGATCCGGAATGCGATTTGGATTATGTGCCCAACACGGCGCGCGAGATGAAAATCAATGCCGTCATCAACAACTCCTTCGGTTTCGGCGGCCACAACGCCAGCATCGCGGCGAAGAAATTTGCCGGCTAGCCAACAGCCGCCGGCGGGACGGGAATTTCGCCGGCACCGGCTTCGCAGCCCAGGTCAAACCAGATGCCTGACCTGTGTGAGTGATTCCAGAATTTTCTCCGCCGCGGCGCGGGGGTCGGGCGCGGCGTAAATGGGGCGGCCAATCACCAGCCAGTTCGCCCCGGCCGCAATGGCTTCCCGCGGACTGAGTGTGCGCTTTTGGTCATCGGCGGGCTGGGCGTCAAACCGGACGCCGGGAGTGACCAGCTGTATGCCGGCGGTCAACATTTGACGGATTTCGGCCACTTCCAGCGGCGAACAAACGAGACCGCGCAATCCGGCTTGCGTGGCCATATTGGCCAGCCGGCGCACCTGGCGGCCGACATTCGGGTCGAGACCGATCTGGCTCAACGCCTGGCTGTCCAGGCTCGTCAACACGGTCACGCCCAGCACGAGCGGTGGCGCATGGCCGAGTTCCCAGGCGGTTTCCTGGGCTGACTGCTCGGCGGCCTTGAGCATATCCACGCCACCCGCCGCGTGAACGGTGAGCATTTGCACGTCCAGCCGTACCGCGGAAGCCACCGCCCCGGCCACTGTGTTCGGGATGTCATGGAATTTCAAGTCCAGAAACACCGCCGCGCCCGTTGCGCGAATCTGGCGCACAATGTCCGGCCCGGCAGCGGTGAACAATTCGCTGCCAATCTTGAAGGCGCCGACTACGGGTGCGATTTTTTTGGACAGCTCCAGGGCGGCCCCGGCCGTCGGCACATCCAGTGCGGCTATGATGGGATTGCGTGCCATGCAAGCCCCAGTTTACGACAAACCCGCCGTCGGAAAAAACAATTTCTTGCGTCGACAGGGAAGTTTTTTTGATTGCCTGGAGCATGCGCCAACCGGGGTTCAAACGGTTTTACTCTTTCGGGTAGAGACCTGATGTTCTAGCGTGGGCCCTGGAGGGCTTTTCGGACTTCAGCGGTGCTGGCCAGATTGGCCTGGGCATCGCTGCCGGTCCTTTCCACCAGCCCAAGCATCGCATCGGTCAGGGAACCCGCATAATAGTACGCGATGATGTCGCGGATGCCGCTTTGCAATGGATAATGCGCGTCTGATTCGGCCATGCCGTTGAGCAAATCGCGCTCTTTTTGGGCGCGCAATGAGCGCATCTCCAGTTCCAATGCCTCGATGGTGTTGTTTTGCAGAATGTTTTTGTCCAAAACTGAATTAGCCCCGACCACGCCAGTCGCCACCGCTGAGAGGATGGTCTTTACCTCCTCACCACCGACAGCCGCGGAAGCCGCGGTTAGCCCGAGCGTCGCAATTTCTGCCGCCGTGTCCTTGACGGCCTTGTCGGTGCGCAATCGGGCTTCGAATTCGTGGTAATTCAAATCAATCACCGCCATGAGATCGCTCAAGATGGCGTTTCTGACCCTGGCTTTGTCCGCCGGTGCGGCACTGTTGTACAGGGTCAAATAATAATTGGCGGTCCTGGGGCTGGTGTAATTGAAGGAAGGCAACCGTGCGCTGTTAATGAGAGGCGGTTTGGTTGCCTGGACCGTTGAACAACCGGTCAGAACCAGACAGGCCACAGATACACACAGACTCAACCAAACAGATTTTCTTTGGACTTGCCCGGTGGGGCGAGCGTACTCGCGAGCCGGCTTCGAAATATCAGAGTAAGGCGACGGCTCGTCAATAGCCTCGCCCCACCAAATTGGGTCATGACTTGAACGCAGATTTATGGGTTTCATATCTGATCCATTTACACAGGAGCCGGATTGCGCCGGCTCCTGTTGCGGTTGCTGACCTTGGGTCCTCCGACCCATTTCAGGTGGCCATGTGGCTGACGGGATCACTCCATTCGCTGAAACCATCACTGCCACCGACGGCTCGAGCCGAGATATTATAGGTCGTGCCTGGCGTGAGATTTCCAATCACAATACGACGTGCCGATGCGGAAATCATCGACGATGCCGGTGTAGTGGCTCCATTAACAGCGCGTACTTCATAAGCACTGGCATGGGCCACGGATTGCAAGCGGACGGTCAATTTCGCCGTACCCTCGTTTTCCACACCGAGAATCAACGGAACTTCGAGTTTGGCTTGTGGACTGCGGCTCCCATTAACGGCTGTAAATCCGGACGCCAGCAATAGAGCTGTATCTCCATCCGCTGCGATTTGCACATACAACGCGATTTTCCGCAAGGCAGCCAGCAGTTCATCGCGTGCTGATTGCCTGGCGGCGGTCAATGCTTTACCGCCTGCCAAAGCCGCCGCGGTGGCTGTATCGAACGTCCCCAGTAGTTTTGTCAGGTCGGCCATGCTTACGGGCGATTTGGCAAACGAAGCGTTGCCCGTCATGCAGGTGACGACGTTGTTGGTGAATGCACTCAGTTCCCCGTCTGGTAAACGGTTGAAACTAAGCGCCACTTTTAGTGTCTTCATACTTAGTATTCTTTCTGTTCTGATGCGACTGATTATTAGCAGCGATCCGGCAGAACCGGATGGTTCGACTTCGAACCGCCCTTTGGGCCAGCGGAGACGCAAAAAGCGCGCCATTTGAAAAGAAATACTAAATATAAATAAATAATGTTTTTATTCATCTAATCATTATTGGGTTGCGAACATGCCGGCCGGGTTGTTTGAGGGAACAATGGCTTTGATGCGGGCAATTCAATGTTGAGATTTGCAAATCAACGCTGCAATACATCTGTGCAAGCTGCTTGAAGACAAAACAGTCTTGAACATCGCTGTGCAACTCTGATCGGAGTTGAAGCAGCGGTGATTTGACTTTTTCGCGGCTGACTCAGGCCAAAACAGCGTTGAAAAAGCCATTGCAACGCTGTAATGAGTCATTTCAAGGCTGCCATGACACAAGATAATCAGTTACCGCAGAGATGGTTGCTCGAGACATGGATAATGCAACGCTGCAATGACATAAAACAACGTTGTTTGAATCAAAACAACGTTGCAAAAGCTAAAGCAAACCTGAGACGAGGCGTTGCCAGTTTGCGAAGGACAAAAGCAGATTGATTTGAGGCGTTGCCGGTTTGATTTGTGGCAAACGACGCTGCAAAAGGTCGTTGCAGGTTTGTTTTGAGTCCCCGCAGATTGAAATGAAGCGTCGTAACAATGCAAACAGGTTTTTCAAGATGCAGCCATTGGGATTTTGTTCGTGTCATCTGCTTGCCGCGTCATAGCTCTTGGCGCCGGCTGGCCACGTGTCACATTTGCCTTTCACGCTGGTCAGAAATAAGCAAATTCATGTCTACAGCGTAGTTCCGCAAAATTCCTCAGGTGGCTTCTGATTGCAATAATGCTGCAACCGGGCGGAACCAAGTCATTTGCCTGAAATGAGCCACCGATAGTGTGATCGGAATCAAACTGGGCGCCGTGAATCCGTTACAAACTGGCAACATAACAGAAATTGCTTGACTTGATAAGCACTATAGGTCTACAAACGCACCAGCCTTAATACTTTCAACCGCGAGCCGTTAGACTGGTACGAACTTGGAAAGCCTGCGCGGAGAACAGACGACAGAGAGTTTGGGGCAGGTCAGAGTCCGCTTTCGAGCCAACCGAAGGAGTTTGTCCGATGAAATCAATCCACCTTTCTTGGGTGTTACTGGCCACTTTCACTCTCCAAGCACAAACTTTAAATCAGGCCGGAAGCGCCGCCAACCCGCCCACGTTACCCGCTCCAACGCCCTACAGCATTGTGGTGCAAGGGGCTAATGATCAAGTTTGGCAAAACGAAACTTATCAGCAAGCCTCTGATGGTAGCATCGTGCCGCACGTTCATCAATACACCGAGTTGGCAACGGGATTGAACCATTTAGTCAACGGCCAATGGGTGGCCAGCAAAGAAGAAATCGACATTTCGCCCGATGGTAGTTCAGCGTCGGCGACCAACGGCCAGCATCAGGTCTATTTTCCTGGAGACATCTACAATGGAGAAATCAAATTGGTAATGCCGGACGGACAAACCTTACAAAGCCAGCCTATTGGACTTAGCTATTTTGACGGAACAAACAGCGTGCTACTGGCCGTGGTGACCAACTCGACAGGAGCGATTCTGCCTTCGGGGAACCAGGTGATTTATACCAATGCTTTCGCCGGTTTGAACGCCGACATAATTTTCTCGTACACGAAAGCGGGCATGGAACAGGATATTGTGCTGCGCGAGTCTCCACCAGACCCGTCCTCATTGAACCTGAACCCAGCCACGACTCGTTTGCAGATGATCACAGAATTCATCTCGTCTCCGCAACTAATAGTAACGGCGTCAACGGTGCCGACGGCGGTGGGGAATCTGGAGGACGATAGTTTGAGCTTTGGAGCGATGCAGATGGGAGTGGGCAAGGCGTTTTTAATCGGGGCCAATCCACCATCGGTGAGAGTTGACAAACGGTGGCTGACGTTGAACGGCAGACAATTTCTGATTGAGGAAGTCCCCATCGTATCCATAGCTACAGCCATTGACACCCTGCCCCCATTTGTTGCCAAGGCCGGTGTTGGAAAAATGCCTTTCGCCTCAAAGAATCTCGTTCTGCCACCGCGACGACTGGTTCATGCAACACCCAAGATCACGTTCATTGCGCAAGCCCAGCCGCCCAGCCGGGGTCTGGATATTGATTATGTGACAATGATCTCCCAAACTAATTGGGTTTTTCAGGGAGATATGACCTACTTCATCAGCGGAGTCGTAAACCTTTTAGGCACAAATATATTCGAAGGCGGAACGACTCTGAAATATGCCACGAACGCCACCATTAGCATCGCTGGGATTAAATGTCTGACCGCGCCTTATCGACCGGTCTATTTCACGGGTAAGGACGATGACCGTACCGGCGAATGGATAAGCGGCTCGACGCATAATCCAACCAACTTTTATGCCAACCCGGCTTTGAACATCACCACTTCAGGTCAGACGCTTTCCAATTTTCGTATCGCTTATGCCCAACAAGCCGTCTCCGCGCCATATTGCACTCCTAACGGCCCCACTTTTTATAATGGCCAAATCGTCAATAGCCAGAACGGATTTTCGGCCACTTACGGGGAGGCATACCTAAGGAATATTCTCTTCGCTAATGTTCTGACAAACTTTAACAATCTCGGTAGCGTAACATTGGATGTGCAGAATGCGACTTTCTGTAGCAACCAGTTGGCCAGCATCTTATATCCCACCGTAACTTTGGTGTTTACAAATTGCATTTTTGTCAATGAAACAATCTATCCCACAACCGCTACATTAGTCGGGGGTTACAACGGTTTCCTACCCGGTTATGCAGCGTTTGGTTGGCATGTGTCAGATTCATTTATTAACTTTCCATTTCAGACGGTTGGTGCCGGGGGTTATTACCTGACCAATGGTTGTCCATTTCGGAACGCGGGAACAACCAATATAGATTCGACGCTGTTGGCTAATCTTGCAAAGCTGACCACCTATCCGCCAATCGTCTATTCCAACGTTACCCTTTCTGCCCCACTTACCTTTAACCCTCAAGTCCAACGGGACGATACCGGTAATCCCGATTTGGGCTACCACTATGCTCCCATAGACTGGTTCTTTGGGGGCGTAAACGTTTATTCCAACGTGGCGTTTACAGCCGGCACAGCCGCAGGCTGGTTTGATTTGCCCAGTTTCAATGGGGCACCGGGTTATGGCATTTCATTGCATGGTCAGGTGATCGCTGCCTTTAATGGCACGGCGACTGCGCCCTGCATTTGGGCGCGTTACGAGACTGTTCAGGAAGGCGGCAATGGACTTTGGGTAGCCAAGGACTACGTGGGGGGAATAGAAAGCTATCAAGGCAACAGTTACACCATTTCCATAGCGCCACAGATTGTCGCCAATTTCACCCACTTTGCCGAGATGTACGGCGACCCGAATCATTTCCGGGATTACTACACGCCATTGATTGCGATTGCCAATAACTGCGAATTTTACAGCGGCAGCGTGGGGGCTTATAACAACAGTTGTTTCTGGACCAACTGTCTGGTGTGCCGGATGACTGCCGCCCAGGATCAGGGCTACAATCCGTCAAATGCGTTTGTCATGCGCAACTGTACTTGGAAGGGTGGGTTGGTTTATTTTACCCCGAATAACAATCCGATTACCCTGAGCGTGCGGGACTGCGCGTTTGATGGAACGGCGTTCACGATTTCTAGCTACGGGTCAGGCACCAATACTGACTACGATTATAACGCATATACGAATGGTTCGGCTGAGTTGCCTGCCACCGGGAATAATAATATAACCAACATCGTCGGCTACAACTGGCAGACGAGCTGGTTGGGCAGTTATTATCTGTCTCCCGGGAGTCCACTCATCGACCGGGGAGATGTTACGGCTAATACAGTCGGTCTTTATCATTTCACGACGCAGACAAATCAAACACCGGAATACAATTCGACGGTTGACATTGGCTACCACTATGTGGCCGTGGATCCCAATAACGGCGATTCGCTCTATGGTCAGCCTTTGGATTACAATAACGACGGAATTCCCGATTACCTGGAAGATGCCAACGGCAACGGCTTGGTGGATTCTGGTGAAATAGCGTGGGATGTGGCCGGCGATCTCGGTTTGAAAGTGGTCATCACCCGCCCGCGTAATGGAAGCATCTTACCCTAAAATCAACCCAAAGAGGAATTTATGGAAACCCAATCCGTTTCTTCTCTGATTGACAATAGCACACGGCATTTTGGCCGTATTCGAACAATACTCGTCGCCGTTTTAATGCTGGCGGCGACCAAGCCACTGGCCGCAACTACCGATTACGCCAGCCAGGTGACCCAGGCTCGCCTGTTCATGGAACCGCTGGCCTGGGTGGGGAAAGGGCCACCGCCCGAAATCGAGTCCGGCGAATTGCTGGGGGACATCGGGATTTTTAAATCAGATGGTGTGGATGAGGGTTTTGTGGCACTCGAACATTTTTTAACCGGACATCCGCACTCAGCCTGGGCGCCAGCGTTGGAAGTGAACATGGCGGAATATGATCGAAGGACGGGGCTTTACAGTCAGGCATTGTCCCATTGGCAGGCAGCATGGGACGCCACAAAAAACAGCAAAGATGCTGTCGGACAGAAAATTGCCGTGCAGGCTTTCGCAGGTTGGACACGACTCCTGGCGAGTCTGGGTCACGCAACGGAACTAACAGGTTTGTACGCGGAACTGGATGCTTTGCATCTGCGGTTGGGAGTTTATGCCACTACGATTCAAGAAACAAGAGATGCACTGGGAATCATGGAAGCCAGACCAGGCCTTTCCTATCGGTGCGGCTCGTATGCTTTGGGGCATTTGGCAATGGCTTTGCACGGGAAGCAGTCAGTAATTCGAGGCCTGTTTGATGTCGACTCGCCCAATGCCGGATTCACAATGGCGGAAATTTTGGCATTGGCCAAAACCAACGGACTGGCCGTGGAGGCGGTGCGGCGACCGGCTGGAGCTAAATTGATAGTTCCCTGTGTAGTACATTGGAAACTGAATCACTATGCCGCCATCACAGAGGAAAAAAATGGCCGGTATTTAGTGGAAGATCCGACCTTTGAAGGGGACATCTGGATAGATGGGGCCACGATTGATGCCGAGTCCAGTGGAGATTTCATTCTGCCAAGCGAC
>DATJYM010000291.1:0-12923 GCA_035499615.1 Candidatus Acidiferrales bacterium
CGTGGAGGTGGGCGGCGAAATGCTGCGGACGCCCCTGGACCTCTGCAAGTTCAAGGACAGCCCCCATGACCGGCTCCTGAACGTGGAAGGCGCGGATACCGCCCCGCCCCTGGTCAAACTTTGGGTGCGCGATAATGGTCCGGGCATTTCACCCGAAGTGCTCCCCAAAATTTTCCAGCCTTACTTTACCACCAAGGGTGCGCGTCAGGGGACCGGGCTCGGCCTCAGCATCGTTCAACGGCTGATCAAGGAAGGGCGTGGAGCCTTGCATGTCCACACCAAACTCGGCGAAGGCACGACCTTCACGATCTATTTGCCGGGTGCAATGTTACCGAAGTAATTGGCCCCGGCGGTTTCTGTCCCGGGACAGTTTTCCATCCCAAAGTTGAATCCACCGGGGGCGAATCCGGCGTGCTCCGCTACGCCTGCACCGTAATTCCCCTACCAAGAATTCTCCGGGCCGACGCAAGAAATGCGCTGCGTTGGCCAAAACATGGGTAGTGGATTCGAGCAATCTCCCCGACCTTACCCTCTGTGAAATCGGCGCGGATGACCGTGCCGGGCATAGACATACAAAAAATGGAGCAATGACGATGAAAAAAACAATTCTGTTTGCGGGCATCATCGGTTTCGCCACGGTGCTGGCGGCTTCGGCGGCCGAGCCAAAGGAAAACTGGGCCAATTCCTGCGCGCGCTGTCATGGCGCGGATGGAAAAGGCCAGACCAACATGGGCAAGCGGCTTAACTGCAAAGACTACACTGATGCCAGTGTCCAAACCGCGCTGACCGATGATGCCGCGTTCAAGGCCATCAAGGAAGGTTTCCAGACCAGCGACGGCAAGACCGTGATGAGGCCGGCCACCAACTTGTCGGACGACGACATCAAGGGATTGGTCGCTTACATGCGGGCCTTTAAGAAATAATCCCGTCGGAGAACCATGGTTTGCGCCGCGCGGCATCTGGAAGAACGCCGTGAAACACCAGTATTTCATTTATCCGGGCGCTGAGATTCCCGACGAGCACAGACGCCATAAAGCCGTGACAACCAGTCATTGCCCAGGATTCCTTTCCACCCGAGGCGTGGTCGCGACCCGGTTGCGAATCGCCGGCACGCTATGGATTTGTCTGCTCATTTTTGGGGGGCTGGCGGCAGTTGCCGCGTTGGCCCAGGAAACCGCCTCCACCAACGCGCCGGAAAAATTCAGCAATAGTGATTGCCTGGGCTGCCATCTCGATCCCAACACCACACGCGTGGTGAACGGCAAATCCGAATCGCTCGTTTTTCCGACCAACAGCTTCCAGCAATCGGTTCATGCCCGCCTCGCCTGTGTCGACTGCCACACCGGCATCAAGGATCTGGTCCACGACCCGCTGGGTCCGCCCGATTGCACGCATTGTCACGCAAAGGAAGCGGCGGCCTATGCCACCAGCATTCACGGCGTGAGTCATTTGCTGGGCGCGTCCGGCGCGGCGAACTGCTGGGATTGCCACGGGTCGCACGACATTCTGCCGGTCAACAACCGCGCTTCCCCCGTTTTCAAGTTAAACCTGCCGGTGACCTGCGCGAAATGCCACAGCAACCCGGGGCTGACGAAGGAATACGAAATCAATCATCCCGAGGCGGCGGCGCAATACATGGAGAGCATTCACGGCCGCGCTCTGCTCAAAATGGGCCTGATTGTCGCGCCATCGTGCGACGACTGCCACGGCGTGCATGACATCAAACGGGCGGTGGATCGCGATTCGCCCATCAATCACGCCAATGTCGCCCGGACCTGCGGCAAGTGTCATCTCGGAGTCGAAGAGACTTACGATCAGAGCATTCACGGCCAATTGCTGGCCAAAGGGGATCCGCGCGGGCCGGTTTGCACTGATTGTCACACGGCGCATGGCATCGTGAATCCGGAAGACAATAATTTCAAGGCCGTCAGCGACGAACGTTGCGGTCGATGCCACGCCGACCGGCTGGAACATTATCGGGACACCTATCACGGCAAGGCTGTGGCGTTGGGCCGGCCCAACGTGGCCCCGACCGTGGCCGCCTGTTACGATTGCCACGGCTATCACGATGTGCAGCCGCCGTCCGACCCGCGGTCGCATCTCTCCCAAACCAACATTCTGGCAACCTGCCAGCAATGCCATCCCGGTGCCACCGCCAAGTTCACCGAATACCAGCCCCACGCCAACCCGCTGGACGGGAAACACTATCCGTTGCTCCACGCGGTGTTTCTGGGCATGACCGGACTGCTCATCGGCACGTTCGCCTTCTTTGGCCTGCACACCCTCGGCTGGCTGGTCCGCGCCATTTATCTTTACCTGCATGACTCGAAGAAATTCCGCGAGGCGAAAATTCAGACGCAGGTGGACGGTGAATGGTTCACCCGTTTTTCGCCCTTCGAGCGGTTCCTGCATTTTCTGGTCGTGACCAGCTTTCTGCTGCTGGTGATTACCGGCATGCCGCTCAAGTTCTATTACACGGACTGGGCCAAAACGATTTTCCATATCCTGGGCGGTCCGGAAACCGCGCGCACGCTGCATCGCCTCGGTGCCATCGTCACCTTCTTCTACTTCGGCCTGCACCTCACCGCGTTGGCGGGCAAGGCCTGGAAAGGCCGGAAATCGTTGCACGACCCCGCCAGCGGCCGGTTCCGGTTCCAGCGGCTCTGGAAAACATTGTTTGGTCCCGACTCAATGGTGCCCACTTGGCAGGACTGGCGCGATTTCGTGGCGCACAATAAATGGTTCTTCGGCAAGGGTCCGAAACCGCAGTTCGATCGTTGGACCTACTGGGAAAAATTCGATTACTTTGCGGTTTTCTGGGGCGTGGCCATCATCGGTGCGTCCGGATTGATCATGTGGTTCCCGACCTTTTTCACGCGGTTTCTGCCGGGTTGGATCATCAACATCGCCCTGATTCTGCATTCGGATGAAGCCCTGCTGGCGGCGGGCTTCATTTTCTCGATTCATTTCTTTAACACGCATTTCCGGATCGAGAAGTTCCCGATGGACACGGTCATCTTTTCCGGCCGCGTTTCCAAGGCCGAGATGTTGCACGACCGCAAGCGCTGGTATGACCGGCTGGTGGCGGAAGGCAAACTGAACGCGCATCGGGTGAAGGATGAATGGGAACAGTGGAAAAATATCGCCCGCTCGTTCGGCTATTTCTTCTTCGGCCTGGGCCTGGTTCTGCTGGCGTTGATCATCTACGCCATGGTCACCCGTCTGGCGCATTGACCGGGTGAAGAATCCGGGTTGTGACCCCTTTTCCACTTTGGTAGGGCGAGCGTCCTCGCGAGCCGGCTCGTCGGTAGGCTCGCCCCACCAAACTGTTCGACGACCGGAATGCACATCGGTTATTGCCAAAAAAGGCGCAACAATTGCCAAGCCGCGTAGAGCGATTTCGCTCGTGCCCGCGGATTTTTACAGAGTGGGCAATGTAGTACGAACTTTGACGGCAGGTTTGGCCGGGCTCTGGCTGGTTCTGGCGGCCGGCGCCACGGCAGCGCCGGTGATGTCGGATGATGATTGCCTGGTTTGCCATGCTGACAACAGCCTGAGCTTCACCAACGCGGCAGGCCGGGCCATTTCATTGTTTGTGGACAAGGCCCGGCTCGCCGCCTCAGTTCACAAAACGAACTCCTGCGTCAGTTGCCACGTCGACATCACGGCGGCGCACCCGGATGACAACCGGCCCGTGCCGCCGGTTAACTGCGCGCGTTGCCATGAGCTCCAGGGTGAGAGTTACGGAGCCAGTGTCCACGGCCTGGCTCGCAAAGCGGGGCATGAAGATGCCGCCACGTGCGTGGATTGTCACGGTTCGCATGGCATTCTGCCACCCACGTCGCCGGCCTCTCCACTCCACTTTGTTCAGCAGGCGCAGACCTGCGGCCGCTGTCACGCGCCAGAAGCCCGCGACGTCGCGGCCAGCGTTCACGGCAAAGCCATGGCCACCGGTCAGCGCGACGCGCCCACCTGTACCGATTGTCATTCAGAACATAAAATCGAAGCGTTGAAAGACGGGACTCCCCTCGAAATTTCCGACGTCTGCAGCCGCTGCCATGCGTCGGTCTATCTCGACCAGAAATACAACCTGCCGGTCGACCGCGTAAAGACGTATCTGGAAAGTTACCACGGGCTGGCGGCGCAAAACGGCTCAGCCGTCGTGGCCAATTGCGCCAGTTGCCACGGTTACCACCTGATCCTGCCATCTGCGGACCCGGATTCGAGCATCAACACCAATCACCTTGTGGCCACCTGCGGAAGGTGTCATCCCGGAGCGGACAAAATGTTCGTGAGCGGAAAAATTCACGCTGACCTGTCCGCGACTCCGGAAGGCCGGGACCTGGCGGGCAGAATCAACTGGTGGGTGCGGCGGATATACCTGGCACTGATCTTCGTGGTGGTCGGAGCGATGTTCGTGCACAACGCGCTGTTGTTTCACAAGAAAGTCGCGGCCCATCTGCGTGCCAGCGGGCGGCCGGTGGTCCGCATGGGATTGTCGCATCGCTGGCAGCACGCCGTGCTCGCCCTGAGTTTCATCACCCTGGCCGTCACCGGGTTCGCGCTGAAATTTCCAGATTCGGGGTTGGCGCAAATGCTCGGTTCGAGCGAGCCCATCCGTCGCTGGATCCATCGCATCGCCGGCATCGTTCTGTTGCTGACCGGGCTTTATCATCTCGTCCACATTTTGCTGAGCCAGGAAGGGCGCCGGCTGGTCAGGGATTTGTTCCCCACGAGAAAAGACCTTGCCGACTTGCGGTGTATGGCCCGATTTCTCGTTGGCTTAAGCAACGAGAAACCAAAAATCGGGCGGTTCGGTTATGCCGAAAAGATGGAATACTGGGCCGTTTTATGGGGCACCATTATCATGGGCGTAACCGGGCTGATGATCTGGTTCAAGCTGGATGTGACTCGGTTCGTGCCGCGCTGGATAGTGGACGTGGCGCTGACGATTCATTACTACGAAGCGGTGCTCGCCTGCCTGGCGATTGTGGTCTGGCACTTCTATCACGTCATCTTTGATCCCGACATCTATCCGCTGAATACCGCGTGCTGGAACGGCCGCGTGTCCGAGGAATGGCAGAAGCACGAACATCCGCTGGATGTTAGCGTTCTTCCGCCTGCGCCGGCCGGTTTGACATCCGCCCGGAGCGAACCTGCGGATAAACCGCCAAAGCCCGCATCGCCAACTTAACCGGCATATCTGGCGCGGCGGGATGAAGTTCCGTCGCCCACCTCCGGACGTTCTTGAGCCTGGAAATTTGGCAGGTAGCTTGCTGCAAGGCCGGCATGAACCTGCATTTCACATTTACCGCACTGGGTTTGCTCGGTGCATTAACAGTTTTGGCTGACGAAAAACTGCCGGTGCTTCAGGCTGGCACCGATGTTTACAGCAATGTTACGGTGCTCTCGGTTTCTGCGACGGACGTTTATTTCACCTACAACAACGGGAAAGGCATGGCCAACGCGAAGTTGAAGAGCCTCAACCCTGACGTGCAAAAGCATTTTCACTATAATCCGGTAAGCGCCGGTGAGGTGGAACAAAAACAAGCCCGGGCCAACGCCGAATACCATGATCAGATAGTCAGTCAGCCAACGCCTCAGACGGTGGACAACTCGGAAGCGATTCCTTCACAATCAACACCCGATACCTATGGCGACGTTTCCCCAAAATATACAAGTTCCACCGTTGCTAAAAGTGGAGACTTTTGCCCCTTGTCTTCCATTCATACAATTGATGGCGAGGACATCAATTTCCGCGACAAAGTTGTAGTTCTTGATTTCTTTGCCACCTGGTGCGGCCCCTGCAAAGAGGAAATGCCTTACGTGGAAAGATATCTGTGGCAGCAATTCAAAGACAAGGGCTTGATTGTGGTAGCCGTTGGGCGCGGACACTCTGAACAGGAAGTGAAAACATTCCAGCAGCAGAACGCTTATTCGTTGCTTTTTGCCGCGGACCCGGGGGAGGAAATTTTCCACAAATTCGCCACAGAATACATTCCGCGCTGTGTTTTGATTGGCAGGGACGGCCGCATCAAATGCCAAACGGTAGGATTCTCAACGGATGACATCAGAACCCTTATTGCTGGCACGCAAACTGAACTGCAAAAAGAATCGCTGACGGCCAATTGGCGCAATTAAGTCAATTCCCCAAATACTCGCGCGGATCCACAATCTTGCCGGCAATCGCGCTGGCAGCCACGGTCATCGGCGACGCGAGGAATACTTGGGATTCCTTGTCACCCATGCGACCGGGGAAATTCCGGTTCGTGGCGCTGATGCACTTGATGCCAGGCTTGTTGATGCGGCCAAATGTGTCCACCGGCCCGCCGAGGCACGCCGCGCACCCGGCGTTCTCCGTCATTTGCACGCCCGCGCTCACGAGGATGTCCCAGACGGTCTGTTTGCCCCAATACGTCGTCTGCAAATCACGCACAATCTCCGGCGTCGCCGGCACGCCGAATGTGTCAATAGCCACATGGTGCCCGCGCAAGACACGCGCGAACTCCACGAAATCGCTCGTCTTGCCGCCGGTGCAGGAGCCGACATACGCGCGGTCCAACTTGATATGGCCCATTTCCTTCGCCTTCTTGCGCTGGCCGGGATCGGGATGGCACGCCACCGTTGGTTCGAGCTTGTCGAGGTTCACGACGAGTTCATAAACGAACTTTTGGTCCTTGTCCGGCTCGACCGGCGTGTAGGTGGACTTCGTGCCGTTCAATTTCACACGCGCATCCACGTATTCCTGCGTGCGCGAATCGAATTCAAAGATCCCGTTCTTGCCGCCCGCCTCGATGGCCATGTTCGCAATGGTCATGCGGTCGTCAATTGAGAGCGACGCCGCGCCCGGGCCGTCGAATTGCATCGCCCGATACGTCGCGCCGTCAAAGCCGATTTCGCCGATGCAATGGAGAATCACGTCCTTGGCCATCACGCCCGGCTGCAATTTGCCTTCGAGCCGGAAATGCATCGTCTCCGGCACCTTGATGAGCAGTTTGCCGGTGCCCATGACGAAGCCGGCGTCCGTATTGCCGATGCCGGTGGCGAACTGGTTGAACGCGCCCGCCATGCACGTGTGCGAGTCCGTGCCGAACAGGATTTCGCCGGGGCGCGTGTGGCCCTTCTGCGGCAACGCCGTATGGCAGACGCCCGCGTAATGCGAGCCGTACTGTTTCTTCAAATGGCCCCGGCTCGTGTCGAAATGCCAGTGGCCGTTCGGGTCGTCAATCACGTCGTAGAAATACGCGATGTCCTGTTCCTTCACGAAATCGCGGAGAATGTCCACGTTGCGGTTGGACTTGGAATCCGCGGTAAAAATGTAGTGGTCGGGGATGATGACGATTTTGGTCTTGTCCCAGACCTTGGCGTCCTTGCCAAACTCGCGTTTGAACACGCCGATGGTGCCCGGCCCGCAAACATCGTGCGTCATGAGCACGTCGGCGTTCACCCAGATATTGTCGCCGGCCTGCACGCCCGCCTTGCCGGCCGCCCGGGCGAGAATCTTTTCCGTCAAAGTCATAGAGTCACACCATAGCCGAAGCCGCGGCCAAGTTCAACTGCGGCTTTGATAAAGCGCCACCAGCGCGGCACCGATGGCCTGCGATAGTTCACCCAATGCCGCCGGGACAATTTTGAGCGTGTTGCGTTGCGCCGGCCAGAGATAGGGCAAGGCGGTTTCTCGAACGATGCGCAGATAACCTTCGCGGAACTCCGGTGTGGTTGCCTCATGGTCCATCAGCCCGCCGCCGATGACGACGATGCCCGGGTCCAGGAGCGTCACGAGGTTGGCAATATGAAAACCCAGCGCGCGCGCCTGGAAATCGAAAATCTCTCGTGCCAGCGCGTCGTCCTTTTGTGCGCGGCTGCGCAGGGACAGAACTTTTTCCTTCACCGGCGCGCTGGATCGGGCGAGCTCGTGGTCGGGATATTTTTTTAATTTTTCGGCCAGCAGATGCGGCAGGCCGGAGATGGTGGTATAGGCTTCCACGCAGCCCCAATTTCTCCCGCAACCGCAGGGGAACGGCGGGCCGCCGAGGCCGAACAGATGCAGCGGCGCGGCCATGTGGGCGGTTTCCATGGCGGTCAGGGTCTGGCCGACGAGCGGCAGGCCGTTTTCGTCCACAAAGGCGCTGCCCAGGCCGGATCCGGGCATCAGCATCAGCACCGACAGCTTACGGTTGCCTCGCGCGATCCTCGCCTCGGCCACGCCACCGCAGTGACCGTCGTTGCTTACCGCCACCGGCACGGCGCGCCCGACCTGGCCGGCAAGGGCGTTGCCAAATGCGGTGCGGACGTCCCAGCCTTCGAAGCCGGCCGGCAGGTTGGCACTTCTGCCCAGCACACCATAACGCTGGTATGGCCCGGGAATCGCCAGGCCGACACCTGCGACTTGGGACCATTGCAGACTGTTCTGTGCGAGGAATTCACCGATGCCTGCAATCCAGGCGGTGATGACGGCGTCACGGCCGTTCTGCGAATGGGTCGGGCGCTGGAGTAATTGGGTTGTGACCGGCTCGCCGTTTTCCCGGACGGCAGCAAACTTGGAAGTAGTCGCGCCGTTGTCCGTGCCGATGAAAATCTTTTCGCTCATGATTTGTGCTTCAAATTGCTTGGAGTGCAGGCAAAGGCAAGAATTATTGAATCGGATTTGGAACCACGACATGCACGAAACACACGAACGTGAAAGGCGGGGCGCGTCACTCCGTACGCCCACCCACCCGGATTGGCGGCGGGCGAAGGATTGACCGCCCAATCCCATTGGCCGAATTCTTTCGTGTATTTCGTGGTTAATTCCCGTTTGGCTTTTGCCGCGAATCCCGATTAACTGCGCCCGCATGACTCCGTCGGCAATATTTTCCAACTTGCTCCACAGCGGAGTTCCATTACTCGCGCTGGCGCCGATGCAAGACGTGACGACGCTCAGCTTCATGCGGGTCATCGCGCGTTACGGCGGGCCGGACACATACTGGACGGAATATTTTCGTGTCCACGGCGATTCACGCCCGGAGAAATGGATTCTCGAGTCCATTACCGAAAATCCCACAGGCCGGCCCGTCGTCGCGCAGGTGATTGGCAACGACATCCCCGCCCTCGTCCGCACGGCGCGTGAACTGCAAAGATATCCGGTCGCGGCGATTGACCTGAACCTCGGTTGTCCCGCGCCCATTGTCTACCGCAAATGCGCCGGCGGCGGTCTCCTGCGCGAACCACAACGTATTGACGCCATCCTGGGTGCGTTGCGCGACGCCGTTACGGTCCCGTTCACCGTCAAAACCCGGATCGGCTTCGAATCCCCCGCCGAGTTTGACGCGTTGCTGCCGTTGTTTGTGAAGCATCCGATTGATCTGCTCACCGTTCATGCTCGCACCGTGAAGCAGATGTATCGCCCCGGCGTGCGCTATGACCTCATCGCGCAGGCGGTGCGTGGATTGAAATGCCCGGTGTTGGCGAACGGCAACGTTCACCGCGCGACGCAGGCGAAACAATTGCTCGTGGAAACCGGGGCGCATGGCTTGATGATCGGGCGTGGCGCGATTCGCAATCCGTGGTTGTTTGATCAAATTCGCACTGAATTGCGCGGCGAAAAAATCGCGCTGCCCACCGGCCGCGATTTGCTGGCTTACATCTGCGAACTCTGGGAAAACGAAATCACACCGGAGATCAAAGCAGCAGCGCAAGTACAGCGGATGAAGAAATTCATGAATTTCATCGGGGAAGGCGTCGGGGAGCAATTCCTGTTTGAAATCCGCCGTGTGGCCAGCACCACCGAATTCTTCCGCGTTTGTGAATACTTCCTGGACCACGGCGAACCGATGGCATTGGAACCTCCGTTGGCGGTTCCGGAAACACCCTTGGATTTGCCGGCGACGTTTTGATTTGTTTGCCCGGTTTCGCTCCGCCCCTCGGTTTCGGTGTTGTTATCGAAGACCGCTTCGTGGAATTCCCATGCGCGATTGCCGGCCGGGCCGCGCATTTTCCTTGGTTTATCGAGAAAGTGGGTAGTTCGCCACGGCATCGTTTCTGCTCCAAATCCGGGAATGTTTCATTCGTACCGCGGTGCTGTTGCCGGATGTTGTATGGATCAAACGCACCTTTATGCGCAGAAAGATATTGGTTGTTGAAGATGATCCGGATCAACTGGAGGCGATTCGCGGGAACCTGAAAGACGCCGGCTTTGCCATCGGCACTGCCAACAACGGCGTGGATGCCCTCGTCAAAACCCGTTCGGTTTCACCCGATTTGATTGTGCTGGATTTGATGCTGCCCCAATTGAATGGACTGGATATCTGCAAAACCTTGCGGGAAAATCCGGCTACGGCGTCCATCCCGGTGATTATGTTGACTGGCATGGACAGCTACTTTACCCGCGTGGCGGGATTCGAAGCCGGCATCAATGTTTATCTCACCAAACCGTATCAGCCGGAGGAATTGATTTCAAAAGTGGAGGAATTATTGGGGCGCACGGCTCCGATTCCCAAGAAATCCGCCAACTCGAAGCCGAAACGAGGCGGTTTGCGTGTGAGCCAAAGTCCCTGGTCCCCTTCATGACCAACCGTCTGCCCGGATTTCAGAAATGTTCGCTTGATCGGGACCGGGACCGCGCCCGGGGCATTTGATGGTCGACCGCCTTAAATAATAAATCGCGTGAAGACAAAATTCATCGGGCAGTTTATCAATTCAATCGCAGCCGGAAAAATTTGGCGGCATTAGTCGGGTCGAGGTTTAGCTGGTTCAATCCGTTGGTGACTGAAGGCGAATCGGGTACATCCGACCATGCAGCCGTGGTGTCCAAGGTATCCGATGACTGCAATCTAAATCCAGTGGATGGCGCCGGCCAGGAGACGTTCACCTGATTGCCGTCGGACTGCACTCCCAGTTTCTTGATGGATGCGGCGCCCGCTACCAGCACCGGAAACGAACACACGGTCGGCTGGCCAACCATATAGAGCGTTTGATATTGCGGACCGCCAAAGCAGAGATTGTTGAGTTGGCGGCCCACCAAAATTTTTCCGATCAGATGACCGTCGGGCGCAAAAATTTCCACTCCGTCTCCGGCAGTGGACCAGATCCGCCCGTCGACGTCGCAGCGAAATCCATCAGAGAAGCCGCTGCTGACAGTGCAGTTTGTTCGTCCGCCGGTCACCGTATTGCTGCCGGTGACATTAAATGCCATGATGGTTCCCTTGTTCCAGTTGATGCCGTCGTCGGCCACATATAATTTGGTTTCATCCGGCGAAAAGCAGATGCCGTTGGGTCTCTGTATGCCATTGGTGATCACCGGCACCACCGTCGCATTGCCGTTGGTTTCGTAAAAGCGATACACATAATAGCCGGGTTGATAGCCGGGTGTGCCCGGATTAATCCCGCTGTCGGATCCCGTGTCCGTGAACCAGATGGAACCGTCAGATTTGACGCAGACGTCGTTGGGTGAGATAAACTTCAGGCCGTTGCAACCTGTCACCAAGGGAACAATCACGCCGTTGGAAGTTCCCGCCACCACATTCGTGGTCATCACAACCTTGAATCCGTTGCTGCCGGATTCACAGGAAATTAAGCCCTCCTGCAAATCCAGAATGTTGCCGTTGTATTTCGCTCCCAAAGGCGGCAGGAAGTAATCGGAGAGCGTGTTGCCTGCCGGGTCCAGCTTCTTGAGTTTGTTGTTGCCCATGTCACTGAACACGAGATATTGGCCGTTGGGAATCCACACCGGCCCTTCAATCTGGGAATTGATCGTGGCGTTGGTGGTGAAAACGGCATTGGTGTTGATGATCTGGTTGAACTCGACCGGATCGGAAATCTGGAACTGAACCGCATTGGCGGTTTGAGCGATGAACCAGCCGGATGCGGCAAACAGCAAAATAGAAATACCAGCGGGCGCCAATACAACACGCATAATCATTCAGGGTCAGTCCAGTTTAACCCGAAACACGCTGGCATCAACGACTTTCTTGAGATCGCCTTTGTGAAATTTCTCCCGATATTCCCCGGTTTCGAGCAGATGCAGGGTCAGTTCCTTCTTGTCGCGTTTGATGATAAATTTTAATTCGTCCAGATCATCCGACCAGCGGAACCCGTTGAAAAATTCCGCGCCGGCGAACTGCGTCTTGTACAGCGCGGTCTGCGAATAGCAGGTGCCGAGGTAAAGATGTTTAACCCCGCGCCCGGCGAAAAGCGCCACCGCCGAGGTCATCATGAACATGCCGAGGTTGCGCGCGTAATAATTCAGGTCGTAAAACGCGTAGTAGTAAAACGCCAGCGCCTTGCCCTCCAGATACAGCGTGGCCACCCCGACATCGGCGCCGGTTTTCGCGTCCGTGAACACGAGCAGGTGCGAGATGATGGGTGTGCTGAACAGCGCGTCCAGCCGCTCGAACGTCATCACGTCCTTGCCGAATTTGATGTCGGCGTAGGTCTTGAAAAACTGGCGGCGTTCGGGCGTGTAATCGTACTGATCGCGCGGCACGAGTTTTACACCGATGCCCGCACCCTTGCGCAGGATCCGGCGGTTCTCGGACGACGGTTGGAACCTCCCCAGGTTCACCCGCACCTGCCGGCACAGATAGAAACGGTCGAGATAACGCGATGAAGGCAGGAAACCCGCGTTAAAGATGTCCGCCGGCGATTCACCGTCCTCCGGCACGGCCCAGATGGCGTACGGAAACTGGTAATGCTCGTAATCGGAATTTTGTTCGGAGAACAGGAGTTTCATGGCTTGGCCTTCGGGTTCAATTTAACCCGAAAACACCGGTAAAGGAAATTTCAATCTGTTCCAAAATTGAAAGGCGTGTTGACTCAGGATAAATGTTACCGGGGCGGGGAGCTGGACGAGGGGTTTGGCTCTTCGTTGACTCAAGATCGTGGTTACCCAAACAACGAACATGAGTCTGCCCAGCAAACGGGAGTATTTAGCCAAAATCCACGGT
>DATJYM010000292.1:0-18275 GCA_035499615.1 Candidatus Acidiferrales bacterium
TGTTCGGGTCATACCAATTTTGATAGCCCGGCGTCAGAAAGCCATAATCGGGAACGCCGCGGCCAAAGAAGACAGATTTGACCATGGCGTCGCGGTCAATCGCATAAGAAACGGCCTGGCGAAATTTCACGTTGCGAAACCAGCCCAACTTCACCGGGTCAACGAGCGGCTTGCCGGTGTTGGGATTCACATTGGTGTTTTCGTTGAACCAGAAAAAAGTGGTTTCCAAACCAATGCCCGGCTCCAGCAGACTAAATCTTCCCTTCGCCGAGGCGGTTTTAAACGCGTCGTAATCATTCGGGTAAATCAGATCGTCCGCGTCGCTTTCGCCGCTGAGGAAACGGAGGGATTCCGCATTGTAATCGGGCACGATTGAAAAGATGATTTGGTCAAAGTAGGGCAGACGGGTCTCATTGCTGTCCACCTCAAGAAAATACGGATTCCGTTCGAGTACGGCATATTCCGCCTGTTTATATGCTTTTAAACAATAAGGGCCGTCGCACACGATGTCCCTGGGGTTCCAATTGACCCCATAGGCCGATGGAAAACCGGCGTTCGCATATTGCGCCAGCGTATGTTTTGGATAAATCGGAACGTCAAAACCAAATGCCTGCAAAAAAGGCGCGTAGACTTCGGGCGTTGTGACCTGGATGGTCAAATCGTCCAGTTTGGTCACGGTGAACTTCTTTCCCCCAATGATAAACTGGTCCCGAACCGGGTTGGGGATTTGTGGATTATAAATGATGTCGTCCCACGTAAAAACGACGTCATCCGCAGTCAGCGGCGCGCCATCGCTCCAATGGAGATTTTTCCGCAATTTGAATGTCCATGTTTTACCGTCAGGCGAATTCGTCCACCCATACGCCAGGCCCGGCTTCACGGTTTGTGTCGGGAAATCGAAATTTAACAGTCCCCAAAACATGAACCGGCCGATGTATCGGGACGACGATTCATCCGACACGAGGAAATTGAAAGTCTTCGGCTCGCGGAGTTCACAAATGACGAATTTGCCGCCGCGAACTCCCGGCGTGCAATTGGCAACGAGCGGCGGATCAGGCAAGGGGTAGTTTGCGGTAGGATACTGCGGCGATGGACCTTCGGACTTTTGGCCGCAGCCGGAAAGACAAGCTGCCGCCACCAGAAGAGAGCCGATTGCGTGAGGAAATAGTGATTTCATGGATGGCGACAGGTGGGCGGCATTATTTCTTGAAGTAAAGCTCCTCCACGTTCCAGCTTGCGGGATAATCGCTCACGACCGCCGGACGCACATTGCCGACATCAGAGCGAATCGCAGCATACACCATCGGTGTTACCGTAAAAATGAAAGGCTGCTGCTCGGCGAGAATTTCCTGCACCTCGTCGTAATCCTTTTTGCGCTCATTTTCATTCAGCGTTTCCATTTGCGCATCCATTAATTGATCCAATCGCGCTTCCCAGGGTGTGGAAGGGTTTTTTTGCTGCGGAAACCACCAGTGGGTAAAACCGCTGGACTTGATCACGTTCATGCCGCTGCTGGGATCTGCTGATCCTCCTGTTCCCAGTGCGGCCAGGGCGCAATCGTAATTATAGGTTTCAGTTAATTTAACCTCCAAGGAATTGAATTCGATGGGTTGAAAAAAAACGTGCATTCCCAGTTTATTCAAATCATTTATGATTAGCAGGGCCTGTTTTTGCGCCCCGGGGCTGCCAGTGAGGGTGTTCAGGAAAAACTCGATTTTATTTCCATTGGAGTCCGTCAAAAAATCGTCGCTGTCTCGTTTTTCAATCCCTATTTCTTTTAATAATTCCAGCGCTTTGGCCGGGTCGTATGGATACTGCTGAATGTTCGGATTATACCATTTTTTGTTCCCAGGCGATTCCATACCGTATGCGGGAATGCCGTGCCCAAAAAGAACGGCCTTGATGATCTCCGGTCGGTTGATCGCATAGGAAACCGCCTGACGGAATTTGGTGTTGCGAAACCATTTCAGCTTGACCGGATCCAATAACGGCTCGCCGGTTTTGGGATTTGCGTTCGTATTTTCGTTGAAGCACAAAAATTCTCTCATCAGGCTAATCCCCGGCTCCAGCAACACAAATTTGCCCTGGTCCGCCCGTGCTTTGAAGGTGTCGTATTCGTAGGTGGGAACCTCGTCGTCCACATCGGCCTCGCCGCTAAGAAACCGCAGGGACTGGGCGTTAAAATCCGGGACCACGGAGTAAATCACATCGTCAAAGTATGGGAGGCGCGTGCCGTTTGTGTCCACCTCAAGGAAATACGGGTTGCGTTCGAGCATGGTGTATTGCGCCGGTTTGTATTCTTTCAAACGGTAGGGGCCGCTGCCGACAACATCCCCCGGATTCGAATTCACCCCGTAAGCCGAAGTGAACGTTCCGTCGGTGACATATTTTCTTAAAATATGTTTCGGCATGATGGGCACGCCCGCGCCAAAATCCATCAAGAATGGCGCGAAAACCTTTGGAGTAACGACCTGAATGGTCAGATCATCCACCTTGCTTATCGTGAATTTTTTCCCGTTGATGATAAACTGGTCGCGCGTGACATTATCTATGGCAGGATTGTAAATCACGTCATTCCATGTGAAAACCACGTCATCCGCCGTGAGCGGCGCGCCATCGCTCCAGCGCAAATTTTTCCGCAAACGAATGGTCCAGGTTTTGCCGTCGGGCGAATTGGTCCAAAAATCCGCCAAACCCGGTTCCACGTTCTGGCTTGCCTGATCAAAATTCAGGAGGGCCCAAAACAGTAGCCGGCAAATATTAATGGAGGATTGCTCATTGGCGGTGATGAAATTGAATGTTTTGGGGTCCGTTATTGAATTGATGACGAACCGTCCGCCGCGAAGCCCTGCATGGCAGTTCACGACAACCGGCGGCTCAGGCACGGGGTAACTGGCGGCGGATTTTTCCGATGAAGCGGTTTCCGGCTTTTTGCCGCAACCGCAAAGGCCGAAAATCGTTGCGGCAACAAAAGTGGCGACAGTGATACATTTCTTCATGCGCCCAAATTAGCCGCAGTGCATGTCAATGAAAAGTAGCGAAGAGGGAGAATTGAAGATGGAGGATGGGAGACGCCGCTATCCTCCGCCCTCTTGAAAAACCTCGCTCCGCCCGGTTTTTTTTGCCACGTTTTCAAAAGCCATTGCGATGTTGCAATTCATTTTCAAGCGACTGCTGCACATGATTCCGCTCCTGCTGGGCGTGTCGCTGCTCACCTTTCTGCTCATGGCCCTGTCGCCGGGAAATTATTTCACCGCCCTCCAGCAAAATCCGCAAATTTCGCCCGAAACCGTCGCGCGCCTCAAGGCGCAATTCCACCTCGACCGTCCGTGGTATGTCCAATACGTCTTCTGGTTGGGAAACGTTTTGAGCGGCAATTTCGGCTATTCCATGGCCTACAAGATTTCCGCCACGTCGCTCATCCTGGCGCGATTATGGAACACCTTTCTGCTCTCGTTTTCCGCGCTGATCATTGCTTGGGGCGTCGCCCTGCCGCTCGGCATCTGGGCAGCGGTCAAGAAAGATTCGTGGGTTGACCGTGCCTGCTCGCTGCTTGCCTTCATGGGTCTATCCGTGCCCGACGTTCTACTCTCCCTGCTGGCGTTATGGTTTGCAGCCGCAACCGGCTGGTTTCCGGTGGGCGGCGCGGAAAGCCCGCTCCACGATTTCATGTCCTCCGCGCAACAATTCTGGGACCGCGTGCATCACCTCATTTTGCCGGCCATCGTGCTCGCCGCTTCGGACCTGGCCGGCATCATGCGCCGGATGCGCTCCTGTTTGCTGGACACACTGCATGCCGAATATGTCACTGCTGCCCGCGCGCGCGGCCTCGGCGAAGGCTGGGTGGTCTGGAAACACGCGCTGCGCAATGCCATTAATCCGTTGCTGACCATTTTCGGCTACTCGCTTGCCGCGCTGTTGAGCGGCGCGTTCATCGTGGAGAACATCATGGCCTGGCCCGGCCTCGGCCGGCTGACAATGGAAGCCTTCTTCGCCAAGGATTCGTATCTGGTCGTGGACTGCGTGGTCATGGCCACCGCGCTGCTCGTGATTGGAAATTTTATCGCCGACATTTTACTCGCGTGGAGCGACCCGCGCATTCGATTGAAATAAAATGGAACCCGCCCCGTCCATTTCCACCATTGAAGCAAAAGCGCTGTTGTCGCCCTGGCAATTGTTTTGGCAACGTCTCAAGCGGCGAAAAATTGCGATGGCCGGCGGCGGCATTTTGATTGTGCTTTATCTGATAGCGCTGTTCGCCGGCTTCATCGCGCCTTACCGTTTCGACGATCTAAACACGGACTATTCATTTCACCCGCCCATCTGGCCGAAACTCCAGGGCTTCCATTTCGTGGTGCCGCGCTATGAGCCGGGCAGCGGAACTTTTGTTTATCGCCTCGTTCCGAATGACACGAAGCCACTTCATTTTTTCGTTCACGGCGACAATTACAAATTGTTCGGTTTTATTCCCGCCACGATTCATCTGTTTGGCACTGGCGATCCCCATCATCCGGTTTACCTGCTGGGCACGGACCAATTTGGACGGGATGTGTTGTCCAGGCTGCTCTACGGCTCGGAGATTTCGCTTTCAATCGGTATCATTGGTATTTTGCTGTCGTTCACATTTGGGATGATTATTGGCGGCATCTCCGGCTATTTCAGCGGGTGGACGGACACGATTATCATGCGGCTGTGCGAACTCATCATGTCCATCCCCGCGCTTTACCTCATCATTTCGTTGCGCAACACGTTTCCACCGAGCATGAGTTCCACGCAGGTTTATGCGATGATCATCATCATCCTGAGCTTCATTGGTTGGGCGGGCATGGCCCGGGTCATTCGCGGAATGACGCTTTCGCTGCGTGAACAACAATTTGTCCTTGCCGCTCGTTCGCTCGGCCAGTCGCACTTGAAGATCATCGTCCGCCATATTTTGCCGAACACGTTTTCGTATGTCATTGTGGCGGCAACGTTGAGCGTGCCGTATTACATCCTCGGCGAGGTCGTGTTGAGCTTCCTCGGCGTGGGCATCCAGGAACCGAACGCGAGCTGGGGTAACATGCTCACCGCCGCCCAAAACACCGAGTATTTGCAGAATTATCCCTGGCTGCTGGCGCCCGGCGCGGCGATTTTTATCACCGTTCTCGCTTTCAACTTTCTTGGGGATGGATTAAGAGACGCGGCGGACACGAAGTCGTTATGAATCTGCTCGAAATCAAAAATCTGAAGATGGACTTCGGCAAAAATGCCGGGGCTCTGCGGGCGATTGACGACGTATCGTTCACCATCGGTGCGGGCGAAACTGTCTGTCTGGTCGGCGAAAGCGGCTGCGGCAAGACGGTGACCGCGCTCTCCATCGGCAAACTGGTGCCTACCCCACCGGCCCATTATGTCGGCGGGGAAATTCTGCTCAATGGGCAGGACGTGTTGCAGATGTCGAACGACCAATTGCGCAATATCCGCGGCGGGGTGGTCAGCTATGTTTTCCAGGAACCCGGCGCGTCGTTGAATCCCGTCTTCCGCGTCGGCAATCAGATCAGGGAATCGTTGAAATTGCATCGTCCGGAAAAGGCAAACAATGAGGAAATCATCCGCCTGCTGAAACTCGTCGGCATTCCCGCGCCGGAATCGCGCATCCGGAATTATCCATTTGAGCTGTCCGGGGGCATGCAACAGCGCGTGATGATCGCCATGGCGCTGGCCAGCGAACCGAAACTGCTCGTAGCCGATGAACCGACCACCGCGCTCGATGTAACCATCCAGGCCCAGATTCTGGAATTGTTGAGCGAACTCAAACAGCGGCTCGGCATGGCGATTCTGCTCATCACCCACAACCTGGGCATTGTCGGTGACATGGCCGATCGCGTGGCCGTGATGTATGCCGGACAGATTGCCGAACTCGCGCCCGCGCAGGAATTGTTGCGCCGCCCGCTGCACCCTTACACAAAGGCGTTGATGGCGAGCGTGCCGAAGCTGCGCGGCGACGCCGACCGGCTTTCGGCCATTCCTGGAAATGTGCCGCGCATCGGCAATTTCCCGCCCGGCTGCCGGTTCGCTCCCCGTTGCGTCATCGCCAGGCCCGAATGTTCAAAGGAAATTCCCCGGTTGATCGAGGTCGAAGCCGGGCGATGGGTACGGTGTCCCTTTTGGCAAGCGTCATGAACCTGCTCGAAGTTAAAAATCTAAAGGTGCATTTTCCCGTGAAGCACGGGATGTTCAGCCACGATCGCGAATTCGTGAAGGCGGTGGACGACGTGAGCTTCAGCCTGGAACCGGGCGAGACGCTCGGTCTGGTGGGCGAAAGCGGCTGCGGCAAAACCACGCTGGGCCGCGCGATCGTCCGGCTGCTCGAGCCGACGGCCGGGAGCGTGCTGCTCGACGGTGAGGACATCACGCGAATGAACGGTTCGTTGTTGCGGGCGCGGCGGCGCAAGTTCCAGATGATTTTCCAGGACCCTTACGGTTCGCTCAATCCGCGCATGACGGTCGAGCAAATCGTCGGCGAGGCGCTGGATATCCATAAACTGACCGACGGTTCATCCGCGCGGCAAAAGCGCATCCTTGAGTTGCTTAAAGACGTGGGCCTCGACCCGGTTTACGCGCAACGGTATCCTCATGAATTTTCCGGCGGGCAACGCCAGCGCATTGGCATCGCCCGCGCGCTGGCGGTGGAGCCCCAATTGATCATCTGCGACGAACCGGTGAGCGCACTCGACGTTTCCGTGCAGGCGCAAATCATCAATCTGCTTCGTGACTTGCAGCAACAGCGCGGCATCGCCTATCTCTTTATTGCGCATGATCTCGCGGTGGTCGAGCACATCAGCCGGCGTGTCATGGTGATGTATCTGGGCAAAATTGTGGAAACCGCCGACGCCAAAACCATCGTCCGCGAACCGCAACATCCCTATACCCAGGCGCTGATTTCCGCTGTCCCGGAGGTGGATCCGGAAACCAAACGCCAGCGCATTGTCCTGCCGGGTGACGTGCCATCGCCGATTCATCCGCCGAGCGGCTGTCCGTTTCATCCGCGCTGTCCGATTGCGAAATTGCCCAAGTGTGGGGAGGAATTTCCCGAATTCCGCGAGGTCCGGAAAGGTCATTGGGCCTCATGCCATTTTGCGGGAACAAAGATTGAATCAGCCCGTAACCCGCCCGCGCCGGAAGTCGTCTGACTTGACAGTCATGGATTTGCGGAAGCGGCCGGTGGTCGCCCGCCCAGTTGGAAATCGCACTGGCCTTTGAGGGAACCCGCCCGCACCAGGAGACGGTAGGTGACGTTGGTTTCCAGCGGTTCGGGACCCGCACCGGGCACGGCGGGCTTCATGCCCGGAAGATTTTGTCCATATCGAAATGAATCCACCGGCGTGGATCGTGAATCGGCGGTCAAGTACCAGACTGGAGCGACCGATGGATTGGTTTGCCAGGCTGCCAGCGGAACGACTTTTATTTCGGAGAGCCGATAAGGTTGTCCGGCAAAGCCGAAAAGAACCGATGGCGGATTATTTCGGAAACGCGACCCCAATGAGCGTTCGGTGTAGGAAATTTGGATGATTTTGGGTTTGAACCAGCCCGTGAAATGGTAAAGATATATACACGCCAGCAGAAGCGCAGCGACAATAAGAATCCGTTTCTGCTTGGTCATAAGTAAAAATTTGAATGGGCGGGGCGCGGCGCCCCTCCCACCGTGTAACCAGACGTACAGGCAAATCGAACGGTTATGAAAATATCAGGCCATGGCCGGTTGGCCAGCACGGAAAAACCCGGGCGCAGCCTTTGCGCTTTCACCTTGATCGAACTGCTGGTGGTCATTGCCATCATTGCCATATTGGCTGCCATGTTGTTACCGGCCTTGAGCAGCGCCAAGGAGGCCGGCCGCCGGATTGCCTGCCTGAACAACCTCCGGCAACTGGGCCTGGCTTCCCAAATGTACGTCAACGACAATCAGGGCCTCTACCCGCCGCGCAGCGAAACTAACAGTTGGCCGAACCAGTTTTATGTCAACTACGGCAAGAGTGTGAAAATATTGCTCTGTCCGACCGATGTCGCCACCGGCTTTTCCAAGCCCGCAACCGTCGGCGGCGGCAGCTCCTCAAACGATGTCGCCGATGCTTCGCCGCGCAGTTACATCATAAACGGCTGGAATGATTATTTTGCCGGTCAACTGGGCAGCACGGATTGGGGGGGGGTGGAGCAGTACATGTTCGCCCTCGGAACAGGCTTGAGACAAGGTGCCATCGTGCATCCGTCTCAGACCGTGGTGTTGGGCGAAAAAAAGCACACCGCCGGAGATTTCTACATGGATTTGCTGGAAAATAATGGCAATGACTTTAGCGGCATCCTCGAACAAGGCCGCCACGGCAACAATGGCCGTACCAGCAATCAAGCCAAGGGCGTCGGCACCACGGGTGGCTCCAATTACGTCTTGGGTGACAGCAGCGCCCGGTTTATCAAGTTTCCCCAGGCGGTGGACCCTCTGAGCATGTGGGCGATCAGCGATGCCGACCGTGTTAGCTACGCGATTTATTATTAGCAAAAACCCAACGGCAATCAGGTTTGCAGGAGCGGCTGGGTTTTGGCGGTGTCCTTGATGAGCGGGCTGGCCTCATCCAGACAGGCGCGCACCGTTTCGGCCAGCGTTTGGACACTGAAGGGCTTGGCCAGAAATCGGACGTTTTCCCCGGCCCGAAGAGGGAGACCGTTGGCTTCGGGGCTGTGACCGCTCATGTAAATGGCCTTCAAGTCCGGCTTCTCGGTTTGCAAGGCGGCGGCCAGTTTCCAGCCGGAGATGCCGTCGGGCATGACCAGGTCGGTCAGCAACAGGTCAATCTGGTTGAGGCGGGAAGACCAGGCACGGAGGGCTTTGGCCCCGGAGCACTCCGCAAAAACCCGGTAGCCAAGTTGTTGCAGCGTGAGGGAAAACAATTCACGCAAACCGGGTTCGTCTTCGACGATCAGGATGGTTTCGCTGCCACCGCGTGTCGGCGGAACGGGCGGCGACGATTCGGCGGGAGCGACCGGCAGCGGGGAAACCGGAAGAAAGATCCTGAATGAAGTGCCTTTGCCCTTGCGGCTTGAGACTTCAATCCAGCCTTCGTGCTGTTTGACGCAGCCATAAACGCTGGCCAGTCCCAGGCCGGTGCCTTTGCCCACGTCCTTGGTGGTGAAGAATGGTTCAAAGACGCGGGACAGGTTTTCCGGGGCGATGCCGCAACCGGTGTCCGTGACCGACAAACAAACATGCGGGCCGGGCCGGGCTTCGTGGTGCTGGCGGATATGGGCGCCGTCGATGTCGCAAACTGACGTGGACAAAGTGAGTTGGCCCCCGCGGGGCATGGCATCCCGGGCGTTGGCGGTGAGATTAATCAAGACCTGCTCCAGCATGTTGGGATCGCCGGTTATGGAGGCCTGACCCGACCTGCAGTCGGTTTTCAACGCGATGCTTTCCCCGGCCAATTGCTGCAGCATCTGACTGGTCTCGGCCACGATGGTATCGAGGGCGAGCGGCTTGGGCTGGAAAAGCTGGCGCCGGCTGAACGTCAATAATTGCCGGGTGAGATGGGCGGCACGATCCGTGGCCTTGGCGATCGCGGTCAAACCCGGCGCCCATTTTTCAGCCGGACAATCCTCGTCGGCCAGCAGGCAAACATAACCTTTGATGATGGTAAGCAGGTTGTTGAAGTCATGGGCCACGCCGCCCGCCAACTGGCCGAAGGCTTCCATCTTTTGCGATTGGCGCAGTTGCTCTTCCAGTTGTTTGCGTTCGGTGATGTCGGTCCAGCAACCGATGATTTCGACCGGTTCCTGCATGTCGTCGCGCAACAATTGACAGTCATCGCGCACCCAGCGGATGGTGTTGTCTGAGCGGCGGATGCGGTATTGCAGACTCACATGATTTTGGGCGAGCAAGGTTTGCAGGCTGTCCGACACGATGGAACGATCCAACTCCTCAACGAAATTGCCTTCCGGTTTTTGCTGGTACCAGTCCTGGAGATTGCGGCCGGTGAAATCGGTGAAGTTGTCGCTGACCCACGCCGGGGTCAGGCGGCCGGCCTCGAATTTGAGTGAGTATAGCACCGCCGGACTTTTGGACAGGAAATGGCTGAGTTTTTCCTGCGCACCGCGCAATTGTTCATTCGAGGTTTGCAATTCCCGCGTGCGCTCGCCGACGAGGCGCTCCAGATCCTGGACTTCCCGGCGCGTCTGCTGCAACAGCTTCCACTTTTCCGCGAGCGCGTTGGCGAGTTGCATGACCTCGATGGCGTCGAAAGGCTTTTTGAGTATGACCATCCGGTCCGTGGCGCCGATCTGGCCGCAGAGTTGTCTCCAGGAATAATCCGAGTAGGCGGTACAGAGGATGATTTGGAGGTCGGAATCGACCTGCCAGAGCCGGAGGATGGTTTCGATACCGTCCCACCCCGGCGGCATCCGCACGTCCACGAACGCCATGGCAAAGGGGCGATCGGCCTTCACCGCGGCGGTTACCGCCGCTAGTGCCTCTTCGCCCTGGAAGGCGGAGGTTAGTTCAAAATCCTGCTCGTCTCCGGCCCGGGTTTCCGGCGGTCCGAAAAGGCTGGCTTCCGCGCTGGCAAAGTCGTTCCCGGCGGGATTGGAGAGGACCAGGATTTTTTTGAAATCATCGTGAATCGCCGGACTGTCATCCACGATCAGAATGCGTCGGTTGTGGACCGGAAATTCAGCTTTCATAGGTTTGATGTTTGGGCTTCAACGGGAGTTCCAGGGTAAAGGTGGCGCCTTGGTCTGGCCCGTCGCTCTGGGCCAGCAGGGCACCGCCGAGTTCGCGGGCGGCCAGGGCGCCGCTGTGGAGCCCGAAACCGTGTCCTCCTTTTTTTCGGGTGGTGAAGCCATGATTAAAAATTTTCTTTATATTTTCCGCGGAGATGCCGACGCCGTTGTCGCCGACCGCGACGCGGATGCGGCCGTCGCCATTGGTCACCCGCACGGTCACCAGTTTTTTATCGCGGCGGGAATCCATGCAGGCATGCTTGGCGTTGGAAGTCAGATTGAGCAGGATTTGCAGCACCTTGTGCTTGTCCACGGAGATTTCCGGGAGGTCGGGCTGGTATTCCCGCTGGATATGGACGTTATGCTCCTCCAGTTCGACCTTGTGGATGCGCAATAAATCCTCGACCAGATCGATGACCCGGACCTTTTCCGCCACGCCCGAAACCCGGCCGTAATCCTGTTGGGTGGCCACGATTTGTTTGATGTGTTCTATCTTGGTTTTGACGAATTCCATTTCCTGCAACAACAGGCTCTGTTCCTTGGACAGGTGTTTCCCGAGTTGCTGAAGAAAATTCGGCAATTGTTTCCCCCGGGTATCATGCATGATGAAATTCCCCAGGTCCTCGGCATTTTGCTGCATGAGTCGGACGGCATCATTGAGGCGGTTGATTTTGAGTTCCTGTACGTGGTTGGCCACGAGGTTGGCGGAGACATTCACGCTGTTCAGCACATTGCCGACGTTATGGAGCACGCCGGTGGCCACGTCGGACATGCCGGCCTGTCGGGAGACAATCAGCATTTCCTTGTGAATCTTTTCCGCCTCCTGCTGCATCCGGGACCGCTCCTCGACTTCGGCCTTGAGGCGCTCGGCCGTTTGCCGCAATTCACCGTTCACCTGGGTCAGTTCGGCCGTCTGTATCCCGATCCGGGTTTCCAATTCCAACCGGGCCTCCTCGCGGACGGATTCCAGCTGCAGACGTTCCCGCAGAAGCATCTCCAGTTGCACCATGCTCGCGAGCAACAGCAAGGCGATCACGCTGAAAATGACGTCAACCTGGACGCCGAAGGAAAATCCGTTCTGAAAGGGAAACACGCGCAGCAGCGCCAACACCGAAAAGATGGAAACGAGCGACCAACCCACGCGCGCCGTTCCGAAAGAACGGGTCAACCACAAGCCGTAACCGAACACGGCGCATTGCAGCAGCCCCGAGGTCACGGAGGTCAAATTGGTGACGGTAAGGTGGCTCATGGCCTTCGCTCAATCATCCGGGTCGATGCCATTTGCCCTGGTGGTGGAGCGCCGGGTTGCCAACCCGCCGGGACTCGCGACTGCGCCGGGCCTTATGGCTGAAGCCGATGACGCCTCCAATTTCGTGCCGCGTCATGCCGGATTTGTTGGATTTATAGGGGTTAATGGCACAATTCATCATCGGGAACTTTAGCAAAACTTGTGCCGTTTGCAGGCGGGACCGCGCCACGGTGATGCCCCTGATACCCCCGAGTCGGATGGTGGAGCGGGCGATGGGAATCGAACCCACGTGTGAAGCTTGGAAGGCTTCCGTTCTACCATTGAACTACGCCCGCCTCCGCTGCGCTTCGGCGCGGCAAGCCCGCGGCCGGAATGTGCCTATCTTACAATCCGGACTTGCATTGTCAACGTCCCGCCGGTACCCTCGCCGCGCATGGCAGCGTTGCTTCTTACCGGTGGGCGCGTCGTGGACCCGGCCAACCGCCTCGATGCAAAGGCGGACGTTTTAATTTCCGAAGGCAAGATCGCTGCGGTCGGTGCGGAGGCGGCCGGCCGGGCGCCGCGTGATTCCGGGAAACTGGACGCGACCGGTCTGGTGGTTTGTCCGGGTTTGATTGACCTGCATGTTCACCTCCGTGAGCCGGGGCAGACGGCCAAGGAAAATATCGCCACCGGCACCGCCGCCGCCGCGCGCGGCGGATTCACCTCCGTGGTTTGCATGCCCAACACCTTGCCGGCCGTGGATACCGCGGGTACCGTCGCCCTCATCCGGGAACGCGCAGTCCGTCAGGGCATCGTCAACGTCTTTGTGGCGGGAGCCATCACCCGGAACATCGCCGGCGAGGAACTCGCGCCGATCGGCTCGCTCAAGCGCGCGGGGGTGGTGGCCATTACCGACGACGGCCATTGCGTCCAAAGCAACGAACTCATGCGCCGCGCCTGCGAGTACGCCAAAATGTTCAACCTACCGGTGATGGATCATTGCCAGGATTACTCGCTCGTGACCGACGGCGTGATGCACGAAGGCTATTGGAGCACGGCGCTGGGTTTGCGAGCCTGGCCGGCGGCCGGGGAGGAAATGATCGTGGCGCGCAATATCCTGCTGGCCGAGCTCACCGGCGCACGCATCCATTGCCAGCATTTGAGTGCGGTCGGCAGCGTGGCATTGCTGCGCGAAGCAAAAAAACGCGGTCTGCCGGTTTCCGGCGAGGCCTGTCCGCATCATTTCACCCTCACCGATGCGGCGGTGGCGGGCAGCATGAGATTCTGGGCCAACGACGGCAAAATCCTGGCGGGTTTTCAGGATGATCTGCCGGAATGGCCCGCCTACGACACCAACTTCAAAATGAATCCGCCGTTGCGTTCCACCCGGGACCGGGAGGCAATTCTGGAAGGATTGGCCGACGGCACGATTGAAATTCTCTGCAGCGATCATGCGCCGCACTGCGATTTTGAAAAGGAAGTGGAGTTTGACTATGCGCCGTTTGGCATTACCGGCCTGGAGACCGGCCTCGCCTTATCCCTCATGCAACTCTATCACTCGAAGCGGCTGGATCTGCCGGAACTCATCGCCCGGTATACCGTGGCGCCGGCCCGGTTGCTCGGCCTGTCCAAAGGTACACTGAGTGTCGGCGCGGATGCGGACGTGACGGTGTTTGACCCCGATCGGGAGTGGGTTTTTGAACCGGCCGCCACGGCGAGCAAATCATCCAACAGCCCGTTTTTCGGCTGGAACCTCAAAGGCCGCGCGGTGGCGACCATTGTGGGCGGCAAAAGAGTCTGGGCGGAGAATTCCGAATGCGTAGCCGCGTGAGCCGCTGCTTCACGCTTGACCGCTTTGCCATTCGCTCTAGGATCGTTCGTTTATTTCGATGATGAAAGCAATTCTGGCCCTCGAAGACGGTTCGATTTTCCATGGACAAGGTTTCGGCGCGCGCGCGTCCGCCGGTGGCGAGGTCTGCTTCAATACCTCCATGACCGGTTATCAGGAAATACTCACCGACCCGTCTTACAAAGGACAAATTGTGACGATGACCTATCCGCTCATCGGCAATTACGGTGTCAATGGGGTGGACGTGGAATCGTGGCGTCCGCATGCGGCCGGATTTGTTGTCCGCGAACTCTCGCCCGTCGTCAGCAATTGGCGCGCAGAGTCTTCCCTGGCGGAATATCTGGAAACGAACGGCATCCCTGGCATTCAAGGGATTGACACGCGGGCGTTGACGAAAAAGCTCCGCGTGCGTGGCGCCCTGAACGGATTCATTTCCACGGAAGAGATTTCGGAGCAGGAAGCCGTCAAACGCGCAAAGCAATTTGTTTTTATCGGTGTGGACTACGTCAAGCAGGTCACCCACAAGGAAGCCTTTCGGTGGGACGAAAAGGATGAGCAGAGCGCGAACTTCAAACTTGCGTCCGGCCAGGCATCGGCAGAGGCCCGCAACGTGCGTGAGCCGTTGCCGCCCGCGGATATTCCGATTGTCGCGTTTGATTATGGGTTGAAATACAACATCTTACGCCGGCTGCGGCAGCACGGTTTCAGCGTGCAGGTTTTGCCGGCCACGGCTTCCGCCGCCACTGCGCTCAAGCACAAGCCGGCGGGCATTTTTCTCTCCAACGGCCCCGGCGACCCGGCGGCCCTGGATTACATTGTCCGTGAAGTGAAAACGCTCGTGGACAGCGGTGTCCCGGTCTTTGGAATTTGCCTCGGTCACCAGATCCTCGGCCAGGCGTTTGGCGGGAAAACTTTCAAATTGAAGTTCGGACATCGCGGCGCCAACCAGCCGGTCAAGGATTTGGCGTCGGGCCGCGTCGAAATCACGTCGCAAAACCACGGGTTCGCCGTGGACCCGAACAGTTTGCCGCCGGACGTTTCCGTGGACCGGATCAATTTAAACGACCATACGGTCGAGGGCATGCGGCACAAGTCGAAGCCGGTTTTCTGCGTGCAATATCATCCCGAGGCCTCACCCGGTCCGCATGATTCCACGCCTCTATTTGCGGAATTCCGGGCCTTGATTGAGAAACGCGGCTAGGCTGCGGGCGGTGGAATTTGAGATTTCCGTTTGACTTGATGCCGGTGCAGACCATAATAAAATCCATCTAAGATATGGCCAAACTTGTTATCCTCAGTCAGAGCATGAACGGCCGCGTCCACGAATTGAAGGCGGATAAGACCACGATCGGTCGCGTCGAGGATAACACGTTTCAGATCGCCGAGCCTTCTGTTTCCAGTCATCATTGCGAAGTGCTGCTGCGCGGCAACGAGGTGGTCATCAAGGACTTGAACTCCACCAATGGCACGTTCATCAATGACGAAAAAGTCACGGAAAGTGTCCTGAAACCCGGCCAGACGCTTCGTCTGGGCCAGATTGAGTTACGGCTGGAAAATGGCGCGCCCGCCGCTCCCGCTCCCGCCCCGGCCGCGTCACCGGCTGCTTCCGCCCCGCCCCCTGCCAAGAAACCAGAATCGGTAACGCGTGCCGCGACCCGTGGGGTCAGCTTGAGCGAATTGGAGACGGGCGGTCGCCCGCCGGGCGGCGATACCGCTTCAGTCTTCACCAAAAAGCGCAACAAAGTCGGCACTTATTTCTGGATTGCCGTCGTCGTGGTTGCCATCATTATTATCGGTTTGCTTTTTTACGCGCTGTCGCTGGCCAATACTCACAATCATTGACTGGCGCTCATAATCAATAAACTCGAAGGCCGCGGCCATGAAACCGCGCTTTGCCCGTCAAAACAGAGCAGCACTGACGTGGGTGGAAGTGTTGGTGGTGATTGGTGTTTTGGCGGCTTTTGTGTTGGTGATCATAACGTTGCTTATCGTACCTGCGAATCAAGGTCAAAACCTCCCCAATACAGGAATAATGTGTGTTAGTAATTTGAGGCAAATCGGTCTTACCTGTTATGTTTGGGCTGGCGACCATGGTGGTGATTTTCCCATGCGAGTCTCCATGACCAATAATGGCGCAATGGAGCTGACCGCAACGGGAAATATCGTTACCTTTTTTCAAGTGATGTCCAATCAGTTCCCCACGCCAAAAATTCTGCTTTGTCCAGCAGACAAAAACCAGAGGGCCGCGACCGAATTTACTTCTCTCAAGAACCCCAACATCAGCTACTTTGTTGGCTTGAGTGCCACTGCCACGTCACCGCAGATATTGCTTTCAGGCGACGACAATTTGATGGTAAATGGCAAAACGGTTCAATCCGGTATTCTGAATCTTCACGCCAGCGACGCGCTTACCTGGACGAAAGAACGGCATCAAGGCGCGGGAAATATTTTGCTTGCTGATGGTTCGGTGCACCAAGCCACCAGCGCCGATTTAACTTCAACGGTTAGACTGGCCACCAATCGTTTGGCGATTCCTTGAGCTTTCTATTCTGGCTTCCAGGCCACGAATTTTGTATCTTCTCCGCATGTTCGAGACGGTTAAGACTGAAATTGCAACGGCCACCGGGAAACTGACGCATCTGCGGAGGTTTCTTTGACGTGCCCGCCGCCCAAAAGCGCCTCGGCGAGCTCAATGCGCTCATGGCCGCCGACAATTTCTGGAACAACCGCGAAAAGGCGCAGACGCTGATTGACGAGACCAATTCCCTTCGCAACAAAATCGAGCCGCTGCTCGCTGCGGAAAAGAATCTGGACGATATGCGGGTCATGCTGGAACTGGGGGAGGCCGAACCCCCCGATTCGCAACCGAAGATCCAGCAGGAGCTGGAGCGCGACCTCAACCGGTTTTTCAAGGACCTCGACGCGCTGGAATTGAAGGTTTTTCTCAACGGCCCGCACGATCGGAAGAATTGCATCCTGAGCATCAACGCCGGCGCGGGCGGCACCGAAGCGCAGGATTGGGCGGAAATGCTGTCACGCATGTACCAGCGCTGGGCCGAAGCGCGCAGCTGGGAAATCGAGGTGACCGATGCGCTGCCCGGTGAAGGCGCCGGACTGAAAAGCGTCACGATGCTGATTCAGGGTGAGAACGCCTACGGCTACACCAAAGCGGAACGCGGTGTACACCGGCTGGTGCGTATCTCCCCTTTTGACGCGAACAAACGGCGCCATACCAGTTTCGCCAGCGTGGACGTCATCGCCGAAATCGAGGAGAACAATTCCGAACTCGTGATTCCGCCGAACGAATTTCAGGTTGATACATTTCGCTCCGGCGGCAAGGGTGGCCAAAACGTGAACAAGGTGGAAACTGCAGTCCGCATCACCCACATTCCGACCGGACTCGTCGTGGCGTCACAGACGCAGCGTTCGCAGCATCAAAATCGCGCCACGGCGATGCGACTGTTGCTCTCCCGGATTTACGCGCAACGGCAGGACGAACAAAAGGCCGACCTGGAACGGTTCTACGGCGAAAAAGGCAGCATTTCGTGGGGCAACCAGATTCGCAGCTACGTCTTCCAGCCCTATCGCATGGTGAAGGATTTGCGCACCGGCGTCGAAACCAGCAACGTGCAGGCCGTGATGGACGGCGATTTGGATCAATTTGTCAACGGCTGGCTCCGCGCCGGCTGCCCGGCCAAGCGGATGCAAGGCGTGAAAGATGAGGAAGAATAAACCGCGTCAGGGGTCGATAGATCGTTGTTAGCAGCAAACATCAGCCTACTGACTACCGACTACTGACTACTGACTTTTGACCCGTGAACATTCTCGACACCATTGTTGAGCGGAAGAAGATTGAAGTCGCAAAGCTGCCGGCGCGGCTGATTGCCGCGGGGGATTTGCGCGACGCAATGCTGGAGCACGGCGAGCGGCGCGACTTTATCGCCGCGCTGAGAAATCCGCGCCCGGGCGGTATCGCCTTGATTGCCGAGGTCAAAAAGGCTTCACCGTCGGCGGGCGTGATTTGCCCTGACTTCGACCCGGTGCGCATCGCGAAGGACTACGAAGCGGCGGGGGCCAGCTGCCTGTCAGTTTTAACCGACGAGAAATTCTTTCAAGGCTCGCTGGATTATCTCCGTCAAATTCGCGCGACGGTGAAACTGCCGTTATTGCGCAAGGATTTCATCATTGATGAGCGGCAGATTCTGGAAGCCATCGAATGGGGTGCGGATGCAATTTTGCTCATCGTAGCCATTTTGAGCGACGAACAACTGCAAAAATTCCATTCTCTGGCGATGGAGGCAGGTTTGGCTGCGTTGGTGGAAGTTCACGACGAAGCCGAACTGGAGCGTGCGCTGAAAATTTCTCCTCTGCTCGTCGGTGTAAACAATCGGAATCTGAAGAATTTCAAAGTGGACCTGGCGACTACTGGAAAACTGGCCGCTGAATTCGATC
>DATJYM010000293.1:0-3414 GCA_035499615.1 Candidatus Acidiferrales bacterium
TCAATGGTGGGACATGCCCTCGAACCGGCATGATCAAGGAGCCAATTTGTCGTTTGCCGACGGCCATGTGGAGCACTGGCGCTGGGCGGTGCCGAAAGTTGCCCAATTCAATCCGATGCCGGTCACAACCGCAGACCGCCCCGATTACGACCGGGTGCGCGCGATTATTCGGCAACACCCTTAATCCTTCGTTCTTACTTGGTGGCCCTGACCGAAGTATTTCCCTGAACCTCGCCTGTTTTGGAATGGGCGGCTGGGAAAAGTTGATTTGGAATTGGATTGGGGGGACCCTGTATTTTGATTGGGTCAACCGCCCTCGATTTGTCGTGGGCCAGTTCGACTTGAAGGGGCTTCCCGACAATCCATCAAAGCTGGTTTTCGCGGATCAAATCCAGGTGGGAATTCTGCTGGAACACAAGATCAGCACCTGAATTGTTGCGATTGCGATCAGGATTTCAGCCAGCGGTTTGATTTCCAGGTGGCGGCCAGCGTTTTCCCTTTCGTCGCCGCATCGAGCGGCGGCTCCAAAAATGCGACCAGCAAATGAATGACGGCTTCAAATGGTGGAACGGCGGTTTTTGGCCCGGTCTTGCGCCAGAACGCCTGCCAGCCGCGAATTTTCGCCGGGTCAGAGCCAAACAGGGGCGTCAAGCCGGCCGGTAGTCCTGCGGGAAACGCGGTGCCACGGCGGGCAAAGGTCCCGGCGATTGATTTGGCCAGCGTGTCACCCGCGAAGGGAAATTTCTGTGCGAGATAGTGCAGGTCGAAATAATCTTTGAAGCGCGAGTTCAACATGCCCAATTTCACGATGGCCTCCAGTTTCTCGGCCACGACGGTTTCGCGCGAATAGGCTCGAAGCCTGGGGGCAGCCATGCCGAGCATGACGGGAAAAGTGATTTCCTCCGGAGGCACGGGCAGCGCGTCCCCGAACCCAACGTCCACCTGCAATGGCACGACTGCCTTGCCGACGGTAGCCCGCAGTTTCACACGGACGCCGGCATATTCATCCTGCGCCCGGATGTCTTCGCACACCACCGAGCGTGGATCGAAATCAACGCCATCGGATTCGACCTCCAGACCGCACAACTCCTTGAAAATGTCCGCCAACCGTTCTGGCGTCGGATGCCCGAAACCAAGGAGATCCAAATCCCGCGTGACGCGGTGCAGCGCCGGTTCCCAAAGCGCGAAGAGCATCGCTCCCTTCAAAATGAATTGTTCCCGGTGGCCGGACCGGGACAAGCGGTAAAGCAAACGCTCCAGCGTGAACCGCACGAGCAGCACGTTGTAATCCTCGCCGGTGCTGGTCCGGCGTTGGGCCAGGCGGGCTTGGACTGAGGCGGCGAGGTTTTTCATGCGAGGCTGTCGAAATAGGGGCGCATGACATTGAGCACCCGGCAGACCCTGGCGTAATGCCAGAGTTCCTCGGAGGTTGCCTTCTTGTTCCGCCACGCATCGCGCAGCGCCTCGACCGCGATGTTGACGCCGATCCGGTTGCGAAACCGGAAACAATCGGCAACCGTTTTGGCCACGTTATAGACCGGCACAGTCACACCTTGGATGACATGACGCTCAACGCCGTCGGTCATCATTTTTCCAGAGAGCCATGTGACGCGGAGTGCCGGCGTGCCGGACTTTGGTGGACGCGCCCCGCGCGGAATGGCAATCCAGACCTCGACTGGATTCTCCGTGGTAAGACCATGAAATCGCAGCGCGGACAGCAGGCAGACGACTCCTTTGGGGGAGATCTTTGCCGCCTCTGCTAGTGAGTGGTTTTCGGTGAGCGGCGCACCCGCAACCACATAAAGGCCCCGCCCGGTTTTGAGCAGTTCACCCACGTCCACCAGTTGCTTGAGATAGACGCGCGGAACGCCAACGGATTTCAGGTCACGCGGGCGCAGCACTCCCAGCCTGCGCGTGAGCTTCAGCACTTCGTTTTGGTGGTTCCTGGCCACGCAGTCATTATTACATAATGTATGCAGATAGCAACAAGTGAATACATTTGGTAAAACCGCCAAATGAAGGGTTTTCTTTGGGAAAAATGCACGGAAGCCTGTCGCCAGAACAAGCTTCCGTGATTGGCGGTGATGGTAAGCCGGTGGCGTGACCGGCATTAGACCCCAACACCTTCCGGCCTTTGTTGCTGGCCCTGCACACGGGCGACGGCACGGCGGGCGGTGCGGCTGATCTGGGCGATGACACCTTCCTTCTGGTCTTCCGGCAGGTCTTTCACCAGCGTTTCGTAGGCGTTCTTGAGGGCAGGATTGGCATTGATGCGTTTCATCATCCCCTCGCGCATCCGGTGCTGGCGATCCAGTTCCCGCACTTCGTTGAGAACCACTGTGCGTTCAAGCCGTTCGCGGGGCATGGCTTGAATGTAGTTCCAATACTTTGGGTTCTCTTTGATGTGGGCATCAATTTTCGCATCCACTTCCGGGTTGGTCCGAAAGTTGGGTTCGTCTGCTGGTGGGGCGGCATTGCCGCCTGCGCTCGGTGGCGCGGATGTTTTCGGTTTTGTCATAACGACTTGTTTTGTTTGTTTTAGTTGCGCGGCATTTGCCGTGTTTGCCGGAACGAGGCGCTCAAACCGCCCCGCTTTGGCAAATTGTTCTAAGGACTCAACGGGTCAGGCGGTTCGTTCGTGGTTGTAGCGGCTGAAAATGGCGGTTGCTGAGCCTGTGCGGATTCGAGCGCGTCCAGCCGCTTCTTCATTGCGTTGACGGCCGCCCGAAGAATCAGCGTTTCCTGAAGGTTGGTTTTGGTCTGCTGCAACGCGGTTTGAAACTGTGTCAGCGCCGCCGACAATGTTCGGGCCTCCAACATGATCTCGGTGGTGGCGAGCCGTTGCGAATTGACTTCCGCAAGGATGGCGTCATTGACCGGGACCGGGGCGAATGCCGCGTCACGCGACGGTGATGTAGGCGGATTGCCGCCAGCCGGACCGGGATGAAAATTCCATCGTGTGCTGTCCTCGACGCGATAAACGACATGCTGCTCGTGCATGATCGAATCGTCATTCGGATCGGCGTAGCGCCCGATGTGATAGGCGTGGAGGACCTCGGGATAACGGATGGCCGAGTTATCCGAGAGCGGCGGCGGCTGTTGTGGCCGCAGCGCGAGCCGGGGCGCGGTGGAACACGCGGACAGGAACAACAAGGGGACGAGATAAAATGTTTTCATCGTTTGGATATGGTGGAGGGTTGACTGTCATTTTCCTCGGCAACGGGAATGGCGGTGCCGCCGAGCGAGGCATCGGCGTCGTCAATGGTTTGCAGGACGTAGAGATAAAACTGTTTCCCGCTGGGCACGCGGACGTAGAAACCGTTCTTTTGAATCGAGTCGAAAATCTGCTGCGCGTAGGTTTGCAGCACCGCCTGAGCGCCCGCGAAAGGCGCGTTGTTGAGCGTGGGACTGTTG
>DATJYM010000294.1:0-3418 GCA_035499615.1 Candidatus Acidiferrales bacterium
CTTTTGCCATGACCGTTTCCACCGAAGGCGCGACCAAAACTGACACAATCGAAGCGCAAATTCAGACCTTCGACGGGAAAAATGTCGGCAAATCATTCGGAGTTCCGGCTTCAGCCGGTCTTGACTGCCTGAAGGCAGAACTCCGAACCCAAATCCTTACCCCCAAACTATGGACCGCCGAAACGCCAAATCTTTATCGGGTCGCAGTCCGGCTCAAACACGGCCGTCAGGTTCTCCATCAGGTCGAACAGCAATTCGGCTTTCGCACATTTGAAGTCCGCGACGGGGACGGCCTTTACCTCAACGGTCAACGAATTGTCCTGAAAGGCTGCTGCCGGCATTCGTTCTGGCCCGATTCCGGCCGTTGCCTCAGCGAAGCAATCCACCGGCTGGATATCGAAACGATGAAGGATATGAACTTGAACGCCGTTCGCATGTCGCATTATCCGCCCGACGCGGAATTTCTGGATTTGTGCGACCAACTCGGCTTGTACGTGCTCGACGAACTCGCCGGCTGGCACAAGGCGTACGACACGGAAACCGGCACCAACCTCGTCCGCGAGATGGTCACGCGCGACGTGAACCATCCAAGCATTCTGTTCTGGGACAACGGCAACGAAGGCGGCTTCAACACGAACCTCGACCAGGTTTTCGGCGAATACGACCCGCAACAGCGCCGCGTACTGCACCCGTGGATTCCCTTCAACGGCGTGGATACGATCCATTATCCGACTTACGACTTTGTCAAATTCGCCTGCGCGGGCTATCCGGTTTATTTCCATCGCAACGCCTACTTTGCCAACACAAACGACCCCGCCAAATACATCTTAATGCCGACGGAATTTCTGCACGGTCTTTATGACGGCGGCGCGGGCGCCGGGCTGGAAGACGTCTGGAACCTGATGCAGAGCAGCAAATATCTCGGCGGCGGTTTCATCTGGGCGTTCCTGGATGAAGGCGTGCATCGCGTGGACAACGGGCAGATTGACGTGGCGGGCAACGAGGCGCCGGACGGCATCGTCGGCCCCTATCGCCAGCGCGAAGCGAGCTTTTACACCATCAAGCAAATCTGGTCGCCTATTGTCATCATCGAAACCAATCTGCCGGAAAACTTCGACGGCACGTTGACCGTGGAAAACCATTTCAGTTTTACCGACGCGCGCCAGTGCAAATTCACCTGGCAACTGCGCCGGTTCATTCCTCCTGCTCGCGCAGGCTCCAACGACGAAAGTGTCAGCGCGGATGGCGTGGCGGAGTCGCCGTCGATTCCGCCCGGCGGCCGGGGCCAACTACATTTGAACCTGCCGGAGAATTTCCGGCATACGTCGGACATTACTGAAGGCGATTTCCTGGCCGTAAAGGTCGATGGTCCCGACGGACGCGAACTTTGGACGCATGTCTGGCCGTTGCGCCAGCGCAAAGTGTTATCAGACGATGCTCGCATCGTTGCTCAGGCAGACAATTTCGGCGCTACGAACGGGGTGGTTGAGTTAAGAGGCAAGGACACCGAAGCCCGTATTGATGGCCCCACCGGTTGGTTGGTTGATGTTGAACGCGGTGGGAAAAAGTTCTCCCTGAATAACGGCCCGCGGCTGGTAATGACCAATGCCACGCTCAAGAAAATTGCCTGGCGACTGCGCGACGACGGCTGGCTGCAATGCGACTACACCTATGCCGCCGAGGGCACGAACGATTATTTCGGGGTTGTGTTCGATTACCCCGAAAATCTGGTGAAAGCCAAACGCTGGCTCGGCGACGGCCCATATCGCGTCTGGAAAAACCGGCTGGCCGGCGTCACTTTGGGCGTATGGCAGAACGACTATAACAATACCATCACCGGCTGGCGCGACTGGATTTACCCCGAATTCAAGGGTTGTTTTGCCAACTTGCGTTGGCTGCAACTTCAAACGACGGAGGGAGAAATTACGGTCGTCCCGCAAAATGTTCCCTTCGTGCAAGTGCTCACGCCGGAATTCCCGCCGGCGAATCTGGCCGGGGACACGATCGCGCCGTTGCCGCACTGCGGTCTGGGATTTTTGAACGCGATCCCGCCCATCGGCAGCAAGTTCCAAGCGGCGGATGCCGTGGCGCCTTCCGGCGAACGCGCCGTTGCACATGGCGAATATTCCGGCACGGTGAGCTTTTATTTCGGCAATTTGCCATGAATTTGCCCCCCCGTATTTTCAGATGGCCGAAAGCCGCTTTTTTATGGACACAGCGTTCAACTTTGATAGACTGTGCGACACCATGACCAAGCCAATTTACACTCTCAGTGCGGTGATGGCGTTGGGTCTAGTTTTCTGTCTTTCAGCGTCGGCCCAGTATCGCACGCCGCCGGTTTCCGCCGAGGAAAAAGAGGCGATGTATAACGCCACCATCAATGATCGGACGGCGGACATCCTCAAGCTGCTGGCGTTGACCGATCCCGCCAAGTCCAACCGGGTGTATCAGGCCATCGTTGACCAGTATCACGCGTTGCGCGCGCGCGACGAAGCCATTGACGATGAGCTTGGCAATCTGACCCGGGATTCCGCAGAATGGTCGGCGGCGCGGATTGCCATGTTTCCACATATGTCGAAACCGCTGCACGACCGGTTTGTCGCCAAGCTTTCTGCGGACCTGACACCCGAGCAGGTTGAACTGGTCAAGGACAAGATGACTTATGGAAAAGTGCAATTCACTTACGCCGCTTACTGCGCCATCGTGCCGAATCTGACGGATGAGGAAAAAGCTCATGTCCTGGATCTCCTCAAACAGGCCCGCGATGAAGCCATGGACGGCGGCAGTTCCACCGAGAAGTCGGCCATCTTCCAGAAATTCAAAGACGACATAAATGCCTACCTCGATGGTCGTGGCCACGATGTCGCCAAGGCCACCAGGGAATGGCAGGCAAAGCAGGAGTTGGCAAAGAAACAGGGAGAAGGATCCGGTTCATCCACGAATTCTGCATCGCAATAATCGAACCGTCGTTCTGCGCTGCGCGTCCAGAAGTCTCAATCGGGTTCCGAAAACGAAACTGCAGACCGTGGCCTTGACCAGTGGGGCCGGTCCTTTAGTATGGCTGCATGGCGCCAACGTGTTTATCCGTTGTTATTCTTCTCCTGACTGGTTTCTTTTCGGCCGTCGCTTCCGGGGAACCAGGAAAAGCGCCACTGCTTCCGGTCATTCCGCGCGCGACCTTTGATGTCACCCATTACGGCGCGGTCGGCGACGGTCAGACCGCGAACACCACTGCCGTCCAGAAAACCATCGACGCCGCAGCGGCAGCCGGCGGTGGCATCGTGCGAGTGCCGGCAGGAAAGTTTCTCACCGGCCCCTTCACGCTCGCCAGCCGCATCAACCTTCACCTGGAACGCGGAGCAGTAATTCTGATTACCGACGACCTGGCGCATTATCCGGTCACAGCCAACCGCTATCA
>DATJYM010000295.1:0-2229 GCA_035499615.1 Candidatus Acidiferrales bacterium
TACGCGATCACGTCCTATGCTTCACAAGGCAAGTCGGTGGATCATGTCTTATTTTCAGATTCCATGGCCAAGGCCGCGACGAGCCAGCAACAATGGTACGTCACCATTTCGCGGGGCAAAAAGGGCATCCATATCTTCACCACCGACAAGGAACAACTGCGCGAGAATATCACCCGCAGCGCGGACAGGCCGTCGGTCCTGGACCTGCTGACGGCGCATTACCAAAACGACCCACGTTATCGCCGGTTTGAACAGCGCTGGGGCCCACGCGCGGCGGTCATTAGGACCAGACACCGCCGGGCCCAGAAATGCAAGGCGAGGCGCCTGAATCAGACTCAAAGCCAGGGTGAAGTGATCGGGCAAAAAATTGAACCTGATCAAATTCAAGCGGAAGCTCCTAACAAACAATCGCGCAGCATGGGGGTATGAACTGTTGTCAGTCCAGATCAATAACACGTCGTGGTCAAAACACTTTGACTCTGGCAGCAGTTTAAGACCGATTGCCTCCCTCGGTTTAAACTAGAATTCGAGGCACCGTCTTCAATTTGGAGTTTCCCGGTTGGTGACCATTGGGATTATTCTTTCTTCATAATCTTCCAGCGAAGGGATTTTCACCAATGCACGTTTCGCATAGGCCCGGTGGACAGCTTTGCTGTTGTGACCTAACGCGGCCTGCGCAAACCGCTCAGGGTAACCTGCGCATCGGGCGCGTTCCGCCCAAGCGTAGCGATAGCTGTGAAGTGACACGCCTTTAATGTGGAGTAATCGGCAACGGCGGCAAAATTCGGCGGCGCGAGAGTTGGCATTGCTTTTGGTGAGGGACGGAAACAATGGGCCGACCGTGGGGAGCTGGTTCAAAATAGCGGCGAGTCTTTTGCTAATGACCAACTGCGCTTGTTCACCAGTCTTCATCCGAAAATAGGTCAGAGTTTGCGTTGGCCAGTCAATGTTTTCATGGGTCAATGCGGCGGCGTCACTTTGGGACGCGCCAATTTCCCAAAGCAATTGGTAGAATAGATTGCGTTCCGGGTTTTTCTCCGCTTCAAGAATACGCCCCTGTTCGGTCGGCGTTATGGCACGCTTCGATTTGGTCTGTGGTTTCGGCCAGAAACGGGGCGCAAGCACTGGCACGGCCAGCCAGCCCATGCCTACGGCGAAATTATGGATGCGCCGCAAATAGTGCGCGACGGAAACCCTGCCGTCGTTCAACACGGCAAGAAAATCCTCGGCGCTTGTCTCAAGTAATCTTTTCGGGCGCAGCCGGTCAAACGCCTTGCACTTGAGGGCGCGGCGGAAGCGGTCTTTGGACGACCCTTTGCCATGAACCTGAATCTGCCCCATGACATCCTGCCAAGTGCGCTGCATCCATCCCGCGTCGCTGGCGATCAGGTAGGAACGGGCAATTTGCAAATTTAAGGCGGGTTGGCGTTCGGAATTGTTCCGGGCCTCGATAATTTGACGCGCCGCGTCCTCGTCGCTGACGCCAAGACTGGTCCGTTTGCCGGTCTTGTTATCCACACAATAATAAAGTCCGCCGCGAATGCCCCGACGAATGAGGCGATAACGTGTTTTCATGGTTTCACGCAATCGCAAGGATACCCGAGACCGAACCCGCAGCGTTAGCGAGGAGCCGGAGAGTTCAAACCGGTTATCGCGAATTCTGACGAGATGAAAGAACTGGTGTCCGTTTCGGTGTCCGTTTTGGACTCAACTCCTCTTAAACCATTGAAGCACAAGCTAATACAATTGGCTCCAGAGGTAGGACTCGAACCTACAACCACACGGTTAACAGCCGCGTGCTCTACCATTGAGCTACTCTGGAACACAAACGGACGCGTACTTTACAAGCCGCGGCGGGTCACGTCAAACCGATTCATCCGCCTTTCTGGCATCGCACACAATAAAAAGTGCTTCGGGCCGCTTGGACGATTCGCCGAATGGGGCCTCGGCACCTCCGGCAGGGTTTTCCGGCGCGGTCGTAAACTGCGAGCCTCTCCTCATAGAAATCCGGTGCGCCGGATGCCCGGCCGAAATAAAACAGCCCATCCGATTTGCTCCCGGTAAAATTCAGTGGCACCGTGCTGCCACCGGCAATTGCTGCCGACAACACATCACGGATCGCGCGCCACAAGTTCCTTACCTGGGCCAACGTCAGCCGGTTCGCCGCCAGCCTCGGTGAAATACGGGCGCGAAAGAGAGCCTCACTGGCGTAAATGTTGCCCACGCCCG
>DATJYM010000296.1:0-5632 GCA_035499615.1 Candidatus Acidiferrales bacterium
TACGAAACCAGTTCCCGCGTGCGCCGCTCATCATCAATTGCGGCAATGGCGAAGGCCCGTTCACCCCGCATGGTAAATTCGTAATCCGCCAGAAAATCTACCTTAGCCAGCTCCGCCTCCAGCGTGGCGAGTTGTTCATCCGACCATTGATGCTCCGCCAATCCTTCCCAGATCGGTTGCAGATCGATCGCCACAATTGCAATTCGCACCAGATACGAAATTAAAAATGGCGAATGGCGCAGGGAATCGCTCAAATATAATGACAGCCTTACGTCTTCCAGCGCCTTTTCGCTTTGACCGTCCGCCAATTCCGCAGCGGCGCGCAATTGCAGCAGTTGGGTGCATCGCTTCAAGGTCGCCAGATAGGGAAGCAACGTACCTCCCGTGTTGAAACCATCTGCGTAGTTCAGAGGAACATTGGCATAAGCACGCTGGCTGGCCTGACGTAGTCCTTCGACTGCCGAATCATATTTACTCAAAGCCAGCAATACATCCTTCGCCGGCGTTTGCGGCTGTGGCGTGATGGGAAATCTTGCCGTCGCGTCGGTATTGGTTTGATTCCGATAATAGTTTTGCCATGCCTCCAAATCGGTTGGATACACCAGATTAACGGCATAACCGCTCCGGCTTGCGCCACGCCGAAAAGCCGGTCCGCCGTCGTTGCCGTACGGTACTATTGCAATTCTGCCATCGAGCATATTTGTAAAAATCGGCGCGGTGAAAAAGTTCTGGTCGTTTGGCACGGACGGCGGGACAAATGCCTGCCAGTCCAGTCTCTCGCCTTTGGCTTCCAGTTCGGACTTGTAGCTTTCCCAAGCTCGTTTGCCGCGCCAGTTTTCCTCGGTGACCAGCACCGCCGCCAGCGTGACCAGCAAGGCCACGGCAATCAAAATCCGGCGCAGGAGCCTCCAGCTCCGACCGGTTTTTGGTGTGTTGTTCATAAATTTGACTTGTAGGAGTCGAGTTGACGAGACTCGGATTTTCGTTTTTGGTCAGAGACTCCTTACGTCGTCTCCTCCTATCGAAGCTGTCATCATTTCAAAACGCTGTTCGCTTCTGGGTTGCGGCGTAAATGGTTTTGGCGGCAGGGCCGCGCGCATTTCGTTCGCACCCATCAGTTCGACCAGTAAACGTTGCTGTTGCTGCCAGGTCATGATTATCTCCGGCACCGCTGAAGATTTTGCCATGGTCGTTTGTGAATGGTCCTGCATCGAAATGTTTGCAGCCAGAATAAAAACCCAAACTGCCGCCAGACCCGCCCAAATGTGGCGGGAGGGCCAAAACAGCTCATGCCATATATTCCAGACGATGGAATTGCGTGAAAGCGGTTGGGTTGAACGGCGTTTGTCCAGTTCCCGGATTTCCTTTGCCCAGCGAGCTTTGGCATCCGCACTGGGTTCAAGATTTGCGAAGTTTTTTTCCCAGGCTGCCAGTCGCGTGGCTAACGGCTTTATTTCGGCATGGAATTTTCGGCAGTCCGTGCAATCAGCCAGATGCTTTTCAACACCGTTCCTTTCAGGTCCGGAAAGCACACCGGAATCCAGAAGGCAAATTTCCTGGCGATAATGTCGGCAAGGACTAAAGTACCAGTTCATAACGGTTTATCCCCTTTCTTACGAGGAAGGTTCAATTTCATTTTGCGCAATTTTTCCAGGGCATGGTGCAGGCGGGACTTTACCGTGCCGACGGAACATCCCAGGACCAATGCCATGTCCGCAAGGGAAGCGTCTTCAAAAAAACGCAGCAGAATGACGCGGGTGTGCTTTTCCGGCAGCAAATCAATGCACTGGCGTAATTGTGCAAAGGTTTCATTTTGGATCACGGCTTCTTCCGGTGAAGGCTCGGCTGCAATGATGTTTTCCTGTTTTCGACAGGAATTCCGCGCTTCAAACAGTGACAACCATGCCAGAGCGATGGGGCGCGACCGTGCACGACGCACGGATTTTTGATAACGATGCAGGAGAATGGCGTAGAGCCAGGTCGAGAGCTGGCATGACGCGTTGTAACGCGGAAAACTTTTCCACGCTTCGACCAGGGTTTCGGAAACGAGGTCTTCCGCCAGGTTCAAGTCGCCGGTCAGCGCGGCGGCCTGGCGCAACAGACGCGCTTGCAGCGGTTCGATCAACAGGCAAAAACCGTCTGCGTCCCCGGCGCGTGCGCGTGCGAGAAGTTCGGGTGTGGCCAGCGGTGTAAGGCGGTCGTCAGTGATGACCATCTCCTTATCAATCCCCGCCGCCGTCGAAAAGGTTCAAAGTATTCGCCAGAAACATCGAACACTGAACGCCGGACATCGAACGCCGAACGAACAGCAGGCGGTCGCTGCGGGCCAATTCGATGTTCAGTGTTCGATGTTGGATGTTCGATGTTCCCAATTCATTTCGCCGGATACTGCCAGACCCAGTCGCCTTGTTTGTCATCGAACAAGGTTTGTCCCGACATACCGCCGTCATCCTTTTCATTCCAACCGACGGAATAGAGCACAAACTGTCCGTCATTGGTGCGGTGGTATTTGTCAGGCTCGCCGGAAATGACATCGTTCGGCATTTGGGAAATGAACCGTGGTACCAGCGCCTCGAGCGTCTCGGGAAATTGCCCGTTGGCCAGCCGGTAGCGTTCGAGCGCGCCGGCAATGGCCGCTTCATCCACGGCCGTTTGGGCAGCAGCCGCTCTCATGGGAATTTTGTGCAACGCCGGCAACATGATTACCGCCAGGAGTTGGTGCCGGGTGCAAATGGTGGTGAAGGGGTTGCGGCCGGCAAACGCCTGCTCCAAGGCATTGGTGTTGGATTCGATTTGCCTGGGGAAAACCTGTCTCTTTTCCACGTCAAATGCTCCATTCAATTGCAGTTGAAAGAGCTGACAATAATGCAATTGCTCCAGATAATACCAACCGTGCGGAACCATACGGCCCGCCAGATTGGCCAGCGCCGAGCCGGAATGGCTGGGGTCGTCGGTCAAATCGTTCAGGTGATATTTCCCCCGAGCAAGGAGCTCGGCGGTCAGAATGGCGGCGGCGCGTTCGCTGGCGAGCGATTGTTCCATCTGGGGGAAGAAATCGTATTGCTGGAAAAGCGCCTGCAGTTCCTGAAGCTGGGCATCGGACCAGGCGTGTTCGGCCAACCCTTCCCAGACCGGTTGAATCGCCAGGTGTACACAAGCAAGGCGAACCAGGTACGAAATCAAAAACGGCTCGGTTTTTGACGAATCGGCCAGATAAAGCATCAACTTCACGTCCGCCAAGGCGTCATCGCTCCGGCCGGCCGCCAGCTCGGCGCAGGCTCGGAGCTGCAAACGCTGGACATTTCTTTTGATGTTACCAAGATGCGGCAGCAGGATGCCCCACGGATTTTCCATGTCATAGACCACCGGATAACGCGCATAAGGCCGGTTGCTCGCGGCGCGAATCTGATCCAATTCGGTTTCGCTGGATGCCAAATCAGCCAGAACCGCCGGGGCTGCCGCCGCGCGCGATGCCAAATCAAGTTTTCCGGAGGTGAACTGCTGAGATGAGTTCGTCTGGCCCGCCTGTACCGCGTCAAAGGCCTCTCTCCAAGCAACGAGGTCCAGGAAATAACGTTTGCCGCCTTGATGAGAATTGCCCTCGGGTGCGGGCGGATTAGTCTCCGAGCCAAGCATGGTGCTCGCCAAATAATAATTGTCCGCCCACTTTCGGGCGAAATTGTCTCTTTGTGTGAACCAGGAGGCGATGACGGGAATAGCAGCAAAGTTTTGGTCGTCGGGAACAGGTTTGGGAATGAATGCCCGATAATCAAGTTGCGCGCCGCCGGCCTCCAATTGCTGGCGATAATTGGTCCAGGCATGCCAGCCGCGCCAGTCTTCCTCGGCATAAAACAGCACCACGATGGTCACCAGCCAGGCCAGGCCAATCAACGTGTTGCGGATGCCTCGCCCGCTGAACAGCCAGCCAAAAAATCGTTGGACCGCCGGCAGCAGGCTTATCAAAAAAATCACGACGACAGTTGCGGGTAAAACCATGGCCCAGGCCAGGAGATGTCGTCGTGACTCGTCGGACAACGCCAGAATCACCAAGACAAGCGGCAGCACAATGAGGGTGGTGAACAGCAGCCGGCGTAGCGCCACGCGATTGCCGGGCCAGAGGGTTTTGGGATCGGGATTCGGGTTCATGTTAAATCAAGCCGTCAAGGTTTCGCGGGGCCGCTCACTTCGTGGAAACAATTTTACCGGCGGCGCCGCGCGCGATTCGGCCGGCTGAATCATTTCCAGCAGCTCCCGGCGGTTTTCGCGGAGTGAGGCCAGGATGATTTGCGGTGGTGGAATTTTTGCCGCCGGCATCATTGTGGCCGGACTGGCAGGATGACTGATGTTCAGGTTCAAAAGGACAATGACCAGCCAGGCCGCACTCATTCCCGCCAGATGCCAGCGCAGTGAAACCAAAAGATCGCGAAAATGGTGGCGGCGGCGTGTGACCGCCGGTGAATGAACACGCCGTTCCCGGACCGACGCTACAACCGTTTCCCGTATCGCGTCGAGTTTCGATTCGGCGGCCCGATGCCTGGCCAGTAAAGTTTCGCGTGGCGTTTTCATTTCGTCTCCTCCACCAATTTTCGGAGTGATTTTTTGGCGTAGTACAAACGCGATTTCACCGTACCGGGCGGCGTCTTCGTTATGCGGGCAATTTCTTCGACGGAGAAGTCCTCAACGAAGTACAGCAGCAAAACCGCGCGTTGCGGCAAAGCCAATCGATTCAGACGGTTCATAAATTCGGCTTCCTGTTCGCGGCGGATGAGCACGTCGTCCGGGCCCTCGTCAAAATCAGCCGATGCCCCGGCAATTTCCTCACGCAAAAACTCCTCGCGATTCTGTTTCCGCCAGCGCTGGATGCATTTCTGGTGCGCAATGCCGAAGAGCCAGCTTCCGAATTTCCCATCCTCCCGCAGACCGCCAATGTGGCGGACCGCGGCCAGGAACGTCTCTTGCACGAGGTCGAGGCTCGTTTGCTCGTTGTTGACCAGTTCAAAAACATACGTGTAAAGGGGCAGTTGGTAGCGGTGGAAGAGAGCGTCCCAAGCCGCCGGTTCTCCGGCCCTGGCCTGCGACACGGGCAGTTGTTCGCGTTCAGCCACTACCAGCATTTACATCAAGAGGAATGCGCGAAGCGAGAAAAGGTTCAAGGGATTCCGGTTTATTAGACAACATGCTGGGCAGGTCAATTTTTCGTACAATACTGCCTCAAGTTGGCCTTTTTCATGCTATTTAGATTGCAAAACTGCTTAAAAATGCTGAAAACTATGACCATGTCCGAAGTAGGTGAACAGCTTCACTCTGCGCGTGAGGCCTTAAAACTCACGATCCAGCAGATCGCGGATACGACCAAAATCCGCACCGACCATATCCGCGCCCTGGAAGAGGGACATTACGAGGTGTTTTCCGCGCCGGTCTATATCCGCGGCTTCGTCCGCATCTATGCCGCCCAGCTCAAACTCAACACGCAGCAAATCATGTCCGTGCTCGACGCCGAATTGAAGCGGTCGGAAAAGTTCAAGGAACCGCCGCCGCTGATGGAAGAGTCCAACACGCTGCTCGATCACCTGATGTTTTGGCTCTCCAAACTCAGCTGGCGGGTGGGCGTGATTGGTGGCGCCACGGTGCT
>DATJYM010000297.1:0-9418 GCA_035499615.1 Candidatus Acidiferrales bacterium
TTCCCTGTTCAGTTTCGGTCTGACCCTGGGCGTCTTTTATCTATGGCTGCTGCTGTTCTCCATTTTGGCGGGACCGGAACCTTTTCACCGTCTGGTGCGATTGCAGTTGGGACCGATTGATTACCTGCCGCGGGGAGCAAAATTCATTTTGCCACTGGTGCTGGTGGCTCCACTTTGGTGGCTGATAAGTTGGCTGCTGGCGTGGCTGGACATCGTGCCACAGCCGCTTTCCAGGTTGCATCGCCTGGAAGAATCGCTGGTCATCGGCCTGGGAAGTTATCTGGCGTGGAAGTTTGCCGCCGCAGCGCTACTGATCCTGTATCTATTAAACAGCTATATCTATTTCGGCAGGCATCCGTTTTGGAATTATGTCACCACCGAGGCGCAGGCCTTGTTACGACCTCTTCAGGCCATACCCCTGCGCGCGGGAAAAGTGGATTTGGCGCCGGTGGTGGGTATTGCCGTGGTGTTTTTGCTGGGGGAACTGGCCGAACGCGGCCTGGCTGCCCTGTATTTGAGACTTCCACTTTAAAAGGCACCGTTTTGTTCCGCCGGCCTGGTCTTGGGCAATTTGGCAATAATCGTGGCGCCGTGGTCCTTGGTGCTTTCAATGGACAGCGTACCGCCGTGCAGCGCCACCAGCCGTTTCGCAATCGTCAGCCCCAATCCCAACCCCTGCTGCTCGTGCATCCGGCGGTCAAATTGCATGTAAGCGCCAATCCGGGCGATTTGCTCGGTCGAAAATCCGCTGCCTTGATCGCTGATGGACAGAATCACCAGATTGAAGGCGTCCTCCAGTTTGATACGCACCCGTGTCCCGGGTTTTGAAAATTTGAAGGCATTTTGGACCAGTTCATCCACGATCTTGGCCAGATATTCCTGGGCCATCGGCACGGAAACGTCCGACAACTCCAGCGTTAGATCCGCGGACCGGTTTATTTGTGTTGCCAGGGTCGTGATGTTTTTTTCAATCAACGGAACCGGATGTTCCGTCTGCCCCATCCGGAGGGCATTGATATTTTTTGGGTCGCTGGCAACCAACTCGAGTTGTGCGTAGATCAGGAAATTCTCAATCAACCGTTCCAGCCGCCGGCCAGATTGATGGATGACGTGGCCCATTTCCGCAACTTCCGTGGCCTTGAGGGTGGCGGTGTCGGTGGCCAGCATTTCACCATAAGCCAGAATGCCGTTCAGCGGCGTCCGCAATTCGTGGGGCAACATCAGGCTGATGTTGTCGCGCAAGCTGGCCAGTTTGCGCTCGGCCTCGTCGCGGACGGTCTGGGCCTTTTTCAGGCGCGCGTCCACGGCGGCATAGAGCGCATCCGTGGTGAAAGGTTTCGGCAGGTAATCATCCGCGCCCAGTTCCATGCCGTGCCGCATCCCGGCGTTGTCAGCCAGTCCGGTCATGAGTATGAACGGTATGGCGGCGGTGGGCGCCTCGTTGCGCAGCGAAGCAAGTGTCAAATAACCGTCCACTTTTTCCATGTTGATGTCGCACAGAATCAGGTCGGGCAATTCCTTCCGGGCTTGCTCGATGCCATCGGCGCCATTAATGGCCTCGATTACGTCAAAACCCTTTTGTTTCAGCGCCAGACGAATCATCTCGCGCAGCCATTCTTCATCGTCAATCACCAGGATTTTTTTCACGGCAAGTGCACTCCCGTTTCAGCACGAATCATGCCTTCCGTCTGCCCCCTTCGGCGACACCTGACCGGATTTTGCCAATGAAACCGCCGGTTTATTTCCGCTCTTCCAGGGGCACATAATGATTGAGGGTGCGCCCGGTGTAGATTTGCCGCGGCCGGCTGATGCGGCTCTTGGCGTCTTCCATGATTTCCTTGTAATTCGCAATCCAGCCCGGCATCCGGCCAATGGCAAAGATCACGGGGAACATCTCCACCGGAATGCCGATGGCGCGCATGATGATGCCGCTGTAGAAATCCACATTGGGATACAACTTGCGTTCCACAAAATACGGATCGCGCAGCGCGGCGTCCTCCAAATGCTTGGCAATGTCCAGCAACGGGTCGGAAACGTGCAGCTTGACGAGAACTTCGTCGCACGCCTTTTTGATGATTTTGGCGCGCGGATCGTAATTCTTATAGACGCGGTGGCCAAAGCCCATGAGCTTTCGGCCGCTGTTCTTGTCCTTCGCCGCGGTGATGAACTTGGAGCCGTCGTCACTTTCCCGGTGAATTTCCTCGAGCATCTCAATCACCGCCTGGTTTGCGCCACCGTGCAATGGGCCCCATAATGCGCACACGCCGGCGGCCGCGCTGGCAAACAGGTTGGCCTGGCTCGATGCCACCATCCGCACGGTCGACGTCGAGCAATTTTGCTCATGATCGGCGTGCAGCAGGAAAATGAGGTCCAGCGCCTTCACCACTTCCGGTTTCAGCTCGAAATCCTCATACGGCGTGGAAAACAGCATGTGCAGGAAATTGGCCGTGTATTTGTAGGCTTTCTTGGGATAAATCAGCGGCAGACCGCGCGATTTGCGGTACGCGTACGCCGCGATGGTGCGCACCTGGGAAATCAGTTTCGCCGCGTAAATGTCAAACTGGTTCGACTTGCCCCAGCGCCAGTTCATGAGTTCCTCGTCGAAACAGCTCGTGGCGTTGATCATCGCCGAGAGAATCGCCATCGGATGCGCGCCCATGGGAAAACTCTCAAAATGATACTTCATGTCCTCGTGCAGAAATTGGTATTCCGTGAACAGGTCGGAAAATTTCCGCAACTGCGCGCGCGTCGGCAAATCGCCGTAAATAATCAGATACGCCGTCTCGATGAAGGTGGATTTCTCCGCCAGTTCCTCAATCGGAATGCCGCGATAGCGCAAAATGCCCTTTTCGCCGTCAATAAAGGTGATTTTGCTGATACACGAACCGGTGTTGCCATAGCTCTCGTCCAGAGTGATGTAGCCCGTGTTTGCGCGCAGCGACGAAATGTCCACCGCCTTTTCTCCTTCGCTGCCTTCCAGGGTGGGCAGCGAATATGCTTTTCCTTCCAATTCCAGTTTTGCCTCTTTGCTCATTTGCTCCTCTTGTTTTCGACAATTTGTGGTGAAATGGGCCGCTTGGCAAGGCGTGAAAGAGAAATTCTGAAAAAATCTAGCGATATTCCGTGAACCGTCGGGATGCGTGCAAGGGCAAGGGCGACTGCCTCCCGGGTTTTCTAGTTTAAATCTTTCCCCCGCGCCGGATCGGGATACCGTCCGGCCATCACCAGTTTGGGTTTCCGATCTATCGTAAAAATGCCCCAGTGCTTTTCCGCCCCGTTCGGATTGGGATCGTTATTGTTTCCCTTCCAATCTTCGTCGAAGGCTTCAAAGAAGAACGCCGTGATGTTCTCCCGGGCCGTCCAGGCATACAACTCATCAAAATACCGCTTTTGGTTTGCTTCGCTGGCCCGGCCGCCGAATTCGCTTGCGACCGTGGCCCAGCCGGCTTCGGTTATTACCATCCGGCTGCGGGGCAACGCGTTTCGAACCGCCTGCACTTCGGCGATGGTGGCCGGCAGCGCCTCGTCAATTCCTTTGCCCTCCCAGGCGGGATACGAATGCACGGAAATGAAATCCAGCTCCGGGGCGAGGGCGGAGCCATTTTTGACCCAGAAATCAAAATTGTCACACACGGTCACCGGCTGTTTGATGGCGCGCTTGACCTGGCGAACGTAGGCAAGGACGGATTCCACGGGAACCTTATGGTCGGTCCAACTGACCATCGCTTCATTGCCGACGGCAACCGCGGCCACAATTTTTGGATATTCATTGGCCAGCCGGATGGCCTTTCCGATCTGCTTCTGGTTTTTGATTTTATTCGCATCCAGATCCTTTTGCGGGTACGGCTCCTTGTGCCAGGGACAATCCGGATTGCCGACTTCGGCGTCCAGCCAGGCCCCGAGCAGGACCTTCAAGTGGATATGGTTCGCCTGGATCACCCGCAAAACACCTTCGGAATTTTCGTCGGAATCATAGAGGCGAATCAGGCCGAAATTACCATTACGGGACAGGAGTTGCAGGTCTTCCAGCATTTGCGAATCGGTGGGATTGACAGCGCCGGCGCCGCGGTCGGGATGTTGTCCGTGACGGAATCCGGAATAACAAATCCCCTTTTGAATGCCGTCAAGGAGGGCGCTCTTCTTCTGTTGAAGCGGCACAACAGCCGGCGGGCCGGCGTCCGGGGAGGCGCTGGTAAAACCTGGCCCGGCCCAAAAGGATAGAAACGAGAAAATAATGAAGCCGAACCGCAGCTGGCGACGCGGCAGAGAAACATCTTTCTTCATGGAACGGTTTTCAATTAATCAGTTCACCTTTTGTAAACATACCCGGATGTGGTTTAAGAATAAATAATAATTTTCAAGCCGGATTGTCAACCCGTTTTGGCCATGGGCAAAGGCATGCTGCCCTGCCGTGAGTCAATGGAACGGCGCACCGATTTCGCTGGCGTGGTATCCGGCTTTCTGACTCAATCCCAACACCCATGAAACACTGGGCCGTCCTCACCGTTCTGCTTTATGCCCTGGCGCTGGTGCTGCTGACCGTACCGGTCATGCTGGTCGCCTTCGGTAATTGGGGGATAAAGCCCAACAGCAGCAGCAGCAGCAGTCTTGGCAGCTTACTGCAAATCTATTTGGCCTGGGGTTATTGGATCTGGCTGGCCGTGCTCGCCTGCGGGCAGGCCCTGCTCCTGATGCTGCCGGTGAGCATCGCCGAACGCCGCCCGACGGCGCGCCGGCCTTTAAAAGTACCCGTCATGGTTACCGCGTTCTTTCTGGCCAACCTTTGTTTTGCGGGAATTTTTTCAATCCTCTGCGCCATTTTTACCGACCGGGCATTTGATCTTTTTAACTGGTTCGGTTTCCTCGCCCCGGCGCCCGGCCAAAACGGTCAGTCCAACGACAATAATTCAGGATGGAGCGTGCTTGCCAGCATGATTCTCCTGCTGCTGGTTTTTTGGCTGGTTTGGGCCATGGTCTTCCGGAGCTTCGCCAAACGGGATGACGCGGATTCACTTCTCAAACGCGTCACCCGGTGGCTCCTGTACGGCAGCATTCTCGAACTGCTCATCGCCGTGCCCAGCCACGTCATCGTTCGCCGCCGCGACGATTGCTGCGCGCCCGCCGGCACGTTCTGGGGCATTGCCACCGGCATCTCCATTATGCTGCTCTGTTTCGGTCCCGGGGTTTTCTACCTGTTCGTTGAGCGGTTCAACCGGTTGAAGCCGGGAGTTCCATCTGGCGAAGGTAAACCCGCTTCGAGATAGCTCCGGCGCGAGGGGCTTATCGGGCGCGCAATCCGTGAAGGAAGCCAAAGAGGGTCGCCGCAATGACGAGCCATACGACAAACGCAGCCGCTGAAATCATGCCCGTCCAGACATACTTCAGAATCGGATTTGATGTTTTCAGAAAAACGGTGCGATTGACGGCACACGCCGCGCCGCCACACGCCCCGCCAATCGCTCCGCCAATGGCAACAAGGAGGAGCGGCAAACCAATCCAAATGTAGTGATACCAGGTCAAGTTTGGCTTCAAGTTTAGCGGCTTTAACGGTGCAAACGGGCTTGGCGCGGATGAAATCGATGGGGGCGGCGAGTCCACCGCGGCCTGTACGGGTGTTGGCCGATTGACAAGCAGCGCGCCGACAGGAGGAGGCGCGGCGGCAACCGCGGGCGGAACAGCCGGGCGAGAAAACATTTGAGACAGAATGCTGTTGGCCGCAGCGGTGCCGTCCGCCCCACAGGCCGGGCAATTGACTTTCACCGGCATTTGACCGCCTGCCGGCTCGACGTCAAATTTGTACTTCTGGCCGCAATCGCAAACAACTTTGAGTTCCATAAGGGTGCCTTCACGTTTGGTCTGCCACCGATGGGAAATCGGTGCATAGACTAAATACCTTCAAAACCGGTGTCCACAGGTAATTGAAAGGGCGTGGAAACGAATTTGCGCTTTTGCTTTGCAGCGGGGCGGCTTACTTTTACGCAGGACATGGGACTGAAATTGTTCAACACCCTTTCGCGCTCGATTCAGGAATTCACACCCCTCGACCCGGCCGGCAAACAGGTGGGTATGTACTGCTGCGGACCGACCGTTTATGACTTCGCGCATATCGGCAACTGGCGCACGTTCGTCTTCGCCGACCTCGTCCGCCGTTACCTCGAATTCAAGGGCCTTGCCGTCACCCACGTGATGAACATCACCGACGTGGAGGACAAAATCATCAAAGGTGTCCGGGAGGCGAAAAGTACGTTGCGCGAATTCACTGGCAAATACGAAGCCGCGTTTCTCGAAGATTTGAAGACGCTGAATTGCGCCCGGCCGCATCAAATGCCGCGCGCCACGGAAAATATCGCTCCCATCATTGCACTCATTGAAAAACTGGTCGCCCGTGGCATCGCCTATAAAGCCGCCGACGGTTCGGTTTATTTCAGCATCGGGAACTACCGCGGCAGCGGTTGCACCTACGGCCGGTTGCTCAAGCTCAATCTGGACGAGCTTCGTGTCGGCGAACGCGTCGCGTCGGACGAATACGACAAGGAATCCGTCGCCGACTTCGCCCTGTGGAAGGCGCGCGTGCCGGAGGATGGTGATGTTTTCTGGCCCAGTCCGTGGGGGAACGGCCGTCCCGGCTGGCACGTCGAGTGCAGCGCCATGAGCATGAAGATTCTAGGACCGACCTTCGATCTGCATCTCGGTGGTGAAGACCTGAAATTCCCGCATCACGAGGACGAAATTGCGCAGAGCGAAGGCGCCACCGGCAGCGCGTTCGTGAAATATTGGTTGCACGGCGCGTTCTTGCTGGTCGAAGGCAAAAAGATGAGCAAATCACTCGGAAACTTTTTCACGCTGCGCGATTTGCTGGCCAAAGGGTTCACCGGCCGCGAAATCCGTTACCTGCTGCTCACGGCGCACTACCGTGAGACGTTCAACTTTACCCTGGAAGGCTTGTACGGCGCCCGCGCCGCACTGGCACGGATTGATGAGTGCCAGGGCAAACTGCGGGAAGCATCCCGTCCCCTCTCCCGTCCTCCGGACACCCTCTCCCCGCCAGGCGGGGAGAGGGATGGGGCGAGGGGCATGTCAAAATTAACTGCCGATTTCTCCACCGCGCTGGACGATGACCTGAATATTTCGGCTGCCTGGGGCGAGGTCTTCAAATGGGTGACCGAAACGAACAAACGCCTCGCCGCCAATTCCCTGAGCGCAACTGATGCCGCAGCAGAATTGACGGCATGGGATAAAATTGACTCCGTTCTCGGCATTGGCGCACCTGCGGAAATTGAAGCTCCAGCTGTAATCGTCACATTACTTGAAGCTCGGCAAGCCGCGCGCAAAGCCAAAGATTTTAAAAAATCGGATGCAATCCGGGATGAGCTGAAGGCAAAAGGTTGGGCCGTCGAGGACACGGCCAAGGGACCGAAACTGAAGAGGATTTGACCATAAACCCCGTAAACGACCTGAAGTAAAAATCGAATGTGATGGAAAATTTCTTTCGTGTGATTCATATATTTCCTGGTTTCATTGACAGCGCATAAATCGCAAATCGTAAATGTCCAAAAGCTTGTTCATCACGTTCGAGGGCACGGAAGGCTGCGGCAAATCCACGCAGATCGAATTGCTGGCCAAAACGCTGCGCGTGCTCGGCTATCCGGTTCACACCCTGCGCGAGCCGGGCGGCACGCCGGTGGGCGAGGAAGTCCGCCACACGCTCAAGCACAGCAAGACCAACGTGGCCATGACTCCGGAAGCCGAACTCCTGCTGGTAAATGCCAGCCGGGCCCAACTGGTCCGCGAAGTCATCCGCCCCGCCCTGGCCGTCGGCGAAGTCGTCCTCTGCGACCGTTTTTACGATTCGACCACGGCCTATCAGGGCTACGGACGCGGATTGGATCTGGCGCTGGTGAAGAGCGTGATTGATTTTGCCGTGGGTAATACGCGGCCCGATTTGACCCTGTTTTTACATGTGCCGCCGGAGGTCAGCGCCGAGCGGTTGCTCTCACGACAATCCATCCTGCCCTTCATCCGCGACCGGATGGAGGAAGGCGACAGGCATTTCTTCGCACGGGTGGCGAAGGGCTATGAGGCCATTGCCGCCGCGGAACCGGACCGTGTGCGGGTGGTGGATGGCGCGGGGACCATCGAAGTCGTTTGCGCAAAAATCTGGGAATACGTACAGCCGGTTTTACCGCGTGTTGGCCGCTGGTGAAGACGCTTGCCGAATTTCGTGCAACGAATACTTTTGCCGTATGAACGAAAGCAATCTGAACGAAATCGAGGCGAAAATCCGCGCTGCGGACAATATTAGTGACGACCGCAAACGCGAATTGCTGCAATCGCTCAGCACGTTGAAAGCCGAGGTCGGCAAACTTTCCAAGACTCACGACGAGGAAGCGCGGAGCATTGCCGGTTTCGCACAGCTTTCAGCCCACGAAGCCACGCGCCAGCAAAAAAACCCGCAATTGCTTCAACATTCACTGGAGGGCTTGCGCTCGTCTGTCGAGGGTTTTGAAAAATCGCATCCGCAGCTCGTCCGCATCGTCAATAATATCAGCAACATGCTGTCGAATCTCGGAATTTAATCGTCCTCGTTCTCCTGCTCATCCTCGTCCTCTTTTTTTCGCTTACGAGGACAAGAATGAGGACGAGGAGGATTTTTAATCTTCCTTCGGCTCCAATTTCCCAATCGCCGCCATGATTTCATCCGCGATTTGCTGGTAAATTTCCTTGAGCCGTGCCTTCGGGCAATCCTTGGCCTCGGCGCGCAATTTTTCAAAATTCAACGGCCGACCGTATTTCACCGCGATGCGTTTGGGACGCGGAACTTTTATGTGCCGGCCAAACGCCTCATAGGTGCCAAAGACGCGTACCGGCACGACGGGGGCGGTGGACTTGATCACCACCAGCCCGATGCCCGAACGCGCGGGTTGCAGCTTGCCATCACGTGTCCGGGTGCCTTCGGGAAACAAAATGATACCGCCGCCGGCCAGCAGTCGGTCGAGGATCGCCTTCAAACCCGCCGCGCCGCCACCGTCGCGGTCAACCGGCACGGCACTCCACGAGCGCAACAGCGCACCGATGCCCGGAAACCGGAACAGGCTTTCGCGCGCCATATAATTGATGCCGCGTTTCAAACCGGCGCCCACCAGCGGCGGGTCCAGAAAGCTCGCATGATTGGACGCCAGGATGACCGCACCGGTGGCGGGCACGCGTTCCGGGTTAAAGACCTGCCAGCGAAAATAAGTCGCGTACCATGTGCGAAAAAAAGTCCAGCCGAGGCGGTAGCTGAAATTCATAAATGACCGATTTCTAGGTCCCAATGACTAAATAATGACGAAGCGCGAATGACAAAATTAGTTCTTCGATGCTTTCAGTGGAGTTGGAGTTCACGCTCGCCCTCACCCCAGCCCTCTCCCCCGGGGAG
>DATJYM010000298.1:0-3833 GCA_035499615.1 Candidatus Acidiferrales bacterium
GTTTACCGACGACCCGGTTGGTCAGACCAAGCTTGCTCCGAATCTGTCTGCGGACGTAACCATCGGCCAGCTTCAATTCTCAGCCACAGCGCCGAGCTACACGATCACTGGCAGCGGTGCTTCCATTCTCTATCTCAGCCCTGCCGCCAGCTTTGGGGGAGTTGGAATCATAATTACGAACGGCGCGGCCAACCAGACGATTGCAGCCGCTGAAGTATATTTCCTCACCAACCAGACGTGGGACATTGGCGGGACGACCATCTTGACGGTGAGCGGGACGATTGAGGATGCCCCATCTCCTGATTATGCGCTGACGAAGAACGGCACGGGCACGCTCGTGTTTCCAGGCGATGTGCGCTACGATGGACCGACCACCGTCAACGCCGGTAAATTAGTCCTGAGCTTTAGTAACACGAGCATGCTCAGCGCTTACACCGTGAACGGTGGTATCCTGCGCGCGACGACCAATGCAAACGCCTTGGGGAATAATGCTACGCGAAACACGATCACTTTGGCCGGCGGTGCGCTGGAATTAGCCAACAACACCGGCCTGGCATTCGGCCCATCCACCCGTAAAACCACAGTTAGCGGCAACACCACGATTCGCTCTGACCTGTTGACCAATGGCGTTGGTGTGACCCATACCTTGGGCACGCTGAACATTGGAACGCAGACACTGTCTGTGGCTGCCGGCGCATTCGTGACCAACGGCACGGCTGGCATCACCTTTGGCGCCACAACCTTGTCGGGCAACGCAACGTTTGACGTTGTCAACAGCGGCAGTGCCAACGCGCAATTGACGCTTGGCGCGGTCGGGCAATCGGGTGGAGCGCGATCTTTGACGAAGACCGGCAATGGTACGCTCCGCTTGAATGGTGCTGGTAACTACACCGGCGGCACGACGTTGAGCCAGGGCGCGATCACGTTGGGAGTCGCCAATGCCCTGGGCAGCGGCGGGTTCAACTTTGCGGGCGGCACTTTGAACGCCAATGATACGACCGACAGCACCATCGGCGCGTTGACGCTCACCACCAATTCGACACTGAATCTGTCCCCCGGCGGCGCATCAGCAACTCTGACTTTCGCAGGGGTTTCGGGAGATGCCAACGGCATTCTCACCATCACCGGCTGGTCCGGCTCGCCGGGAGGATTGGGCACGGACGACAAAATCGTCTTCTCCGGGGGCACCCCGCCTGACGCTGATTTTCTGCAACACATCCATTTTGATCTGGGTGACGGAAATATCCATTTTGGCGCCCTCGGCGCCGGCGGTGAGCTTTTCCCGATGGAGCCGTCGGTGACTGTGCCGGACGTCGTAGGACTCGCGCAATCCGTGGCGGCAACCAACCTTGTGACCGCAGGATTATCACTGGGCACAATCACCAGTGCGCCGCACGGAATCGTGCCCGCCGGCTTTGTGATCAGCCAAAGCCCTGCCGCCGGCACGGAGGTGACGAGCGGATCGCCGGTGGATTTGGTTGTTTCCACTGGAGCACCCATCCCCGTGGTAAATGAGCCAACCTATCTGGATGGCGTGTTTCAGGTTTCCGTGCCGACGTTGAGCGGGAAACTCTACACTCTGGAGTTTACCGACCAATTGCCGGCAACGAATTGGATAGACGTGCAATCCGTGCCCGGCGACGACTCCATGCGAGTCCTGATGGATTCCTCCGCGACAAATACTCAACGCTATTACCGCGTGCGAATGGAATGAAAGAGGCGAACGGATTTCGCCATTCGCTTTGCTTGTTTCCGGTAGTGCGGCGTTGCTGTGCCGCCCAAATCTTCGGCTGCGCGCCAGCTCAGCCCTATCATTTCAATACCGGTAGTGGTCCGGTTTGTAAGGGCCTTCCACCGGCACGCCGATGTAGTCGGCTTGCTTCTTCGTGAGTTTGGTCAGCTTCACGCCGATTTTTTCCAGATGCAGCCGGGCGACTTCTTCGTCGAGCTTCTTGGACAACCGATAGACGCCCACTTTATAGGCGTCCTTGTTCTTCCACAAATCCATCTGTGCGAGGCATTGGTTGGTGAAGCTGTTGCTCATCACGAAGCTCGGATGGCCCTCGGCACACCCAAGGTTCACCAGCCGGCCTTCGGCCAACAGATAAATGCTGCGGTCACCGGGCAAATCGTAACGGTCCACCTGCGGCTTGATATTTACTTTGCTCACGCCCTTGGCGTTATTCAGCCGGTCCACCTGAATCTCGTTATCGAAATGGCCGATGTTGCAGACGATGGCCTGGTCTTTCATCTTCAACATGTGTTCCAAGGTGATGATATCGCAGTTGCCGGTGGTGGTGACGTAAATGTCTGCCTCGCCCAGCGTGTCTTCGATAGTCGTGACCTTGAACCCTTCCATCGCGGCCTGCAACGCGTTGATGGGATCAATCTCAGTGACGATGACGCGGGCGCCGAATCCTCGGAGCGAATGGGCGCAACCTTTGCCGACGTCGCCGTAACCGCAGACGCAAGCGGTTTTGCCGGCAATCATCACGCCAAGCGCGCGCTTGAGCCCGTCCGCGAGCGATTCACGGCAACCGTAGAGATTGTCGAACTTGGATTTCGTGACCGAGTCGTTGACGTTGATAGCGGGCACGAGGAGTTTCTTCGCGTCGAGCATCTGGTAAAGCCGATGCACGCCAGTGGTCGTTTCTTCCGAAACGCCTTTCCAATCCTTGACCGCCTGCGTGAACCAACCCGGACGTTCCTTCGCGCACTTCTTCAAAAGACTCTTTACGACGGCAACTTCGTGGCTGTCGCTGGGCGTGTTGGCCCAGTTGTCGCCCTGTTCCATTTCGTAGCCTTTGTGCAGGAGCAAAGTGGCGTCGCCGCCGTCATCCACGATCAGTTGCGGGCCACAAGTGGCAGCGGCGCCCCGCCGCCCATTCTGCGACGAGGGCGTCGCTGCCACGGGATGCGTGAGCATGTTGAGGGTAAACTCCCAGTATTCCTCCAGTGATTCGCCTTTGAACGCGAATACCGGCACGCCGGATTTGGCGATGGCCGCGGCGGCCTGGTCCTGCGTCGAAAAAATATTGCACGAGGCCCAGCGCACGGAGGCGCCGAGTTCGACGAGCGTCTCGATGAGCACGGCCGTCTCGATGGTCATGTGGAGCGATCCGGAGACGCGCACGCCCTTGAGCGGCTTGGCCGGGCCGTATTTTGCGCGGATGGCCATCAGCCCAGGCATTTCCTGTTCCGCAACGGAAATTTCGCGGCGGCCGAGATCGGCGAGTGAAAGGTCGCTGACGTGATAATCCTGTTTCGCGCCGTTACCGTTGGTTTTGGCGGGTTTGACGCGCGGAGGCGAAAGTTTGATGGCAGGCATAACTGGTTGAGTGTTGAACGTTACTGCAATGCTCGTTTGAGCTCGTTGATTTTGTCGGTTTTTTCCCACGTCAGCGCGGGATCGTTCTTGCCAAAGTGGCCGTAGTTGGTGGTCTTCGAATAAATCGGGCGGCGCAGGTTAAGTTGCTCGATGATGTCTGCCGGGTGGAAACTGAACACGCGGTTGACGGCACGGACGATTTTGCTTTCGGGAACGGTCGCGGTACCGAACGTGTCTACGCTCACGCTGACGGGGTCGGGATAGCCAATGGCGTAGGCGAACTGGATTTCGCATTTGGTGGCGAGTTTGGCGGCCACGATATTCTTGGCCACCCAGCGGCCCATGTACGCCGCACTGCGGTCCACCTTCGTCGGGTCTTTACCCGAGAATGCGCCGCCGCCGTGCCGGCCCATGCCGCCGTAGCTGTCCACGATGATTTTGCGCCCGGTCAGCCCGGTGTCGCCTTGCGGACCACCGACGACAAACCGGCCCGTCGGGTTGATGA
>DATJYM010000299.1:0-3664 GCA_035499615.1 Candidatus Acidiferrales bacterium
TTAGTGTTTCATTGTCCAAGAATTCAATGTTTGCAGGCACAATCTGTGCATTTTTGGGAAGTCGTAAGAAGAAAATCGTGTGCAAGAAAGGCGGCTGTGCAAGCTTGTGCAAAAATATTAGCCTGCCGGGAAGCTTTGCCGGCTTCTGGCGCATCCAGAGTATCACCGGGATGGATCATCGTCGCGGCACTACAGCCCTCCCGGCATGTTGCGGGGTTTGAAAGAAGACATGGAGGATTATTTTCTGCGGCGAGCAGCGACCAGCGTCGCAAGGCCGGACAGTCCGACCAATGCCAAGGTCGCGGGTTCAGGCACAGCTTCAGGCGATATGTTGAGGTTATTAAAGTAGCCGTTGCCGGTGGTGTTCGAGTCCAAATAATTAAAGGAAGATGTATTATAGGCCGAACTATCAAAGGTTCCGCTGGTTGTGTATAAAGGACTGCCGCCGGCGAAAGGACTGACGCTGAATGTATAACCTTCAGATGAACTATTAAGCACTCCGCTTACTGTGAGTGAAACAACTATTCCGGCATTCAATTCGCTGAAATTGACCGGGGTGGATACATCTGCGCCGCCATCAACACTCAAAAGGAAGTTGTCGCTTCCTGCCCCATCGTATGAGAAAGAAAAAGCGGTTCCCACCGCAGCCGATAAAAGTCCCTGACTTGGGCCGACCCCGTCACTGGCCAGGGCGAAACTAAAAGTCTGGTTGAATAATGATGACGAGGTGCTTGCGCCTGCTGTAAAGGGGCGGGTTATGGAAATAGATCCATTACCGGGATTCCCGTTGGCATAAGTGCCCCAAGAGTAACCACCACTTGCCACGGCACCGCCGCCGTTAAGGTAGGTGCCGACATAAGGCGGGCCATCATTGTTGTTTAAAGTTATATTCCAAGCGCCGAACCCGCTGCCAAGATTTGCCGGCGTGGCACTCCAACCGGGACCATTGTAATTCGAGGCCGTATCGTTCGCGGTTCCGGCCGCGAAGGCCATGCCGCTGGATAATCCCAACGCCACAATAATGGCCGATGGACAAAGAGTAACAATTGAGGCACCGAGGGGCTTTTGCTTTGAGTTCATGATCTGATTGTTTAATTGGTTTAACTTGGTAACAAATACATTTTTTAGCAAAAATCTATTTGTTAGATTTGACTGATTGCCGTCAGATTAACAGGTCATCGTTTTTTTGCTACCGCATATTCATGCGGTGATGATTTACGGGATTGTATCTTTTACAAACCCATTAAGTTTTATGAGGTTTCCCACCTGTAATTTACCAAAAAACATTGCATTTGAGGTTTTTCTGGCGTTTACACGGGTTGGCGGTGGCGTGCCGATTTCCCGTCTGGGTCACTGCACCATCTCGATTTCATAAAACTTTTGCTGCCCCGGGTTGGGGTCGTAAAAATAGGTTGAAGAGCCGGAACTGGGAATGATTCCGCTGACTGGCTGGAATGGCTGCGCCAAATTGGTCGTGGCGAGCACCTGATAATTCGCGCCGGGTGCGCTCTCCCAAATCACCAATTGGTTGTTGCTGGACAGACCGGAGATCACCAGCGGCGGAGGCACAATGACTGTTCGGGTGTCGCTCAATGTCACGCTGGTCTTGCTGTTGTGATAAATGACCTGGAGAACATTGGTGCCGGTCGAGGTGCCGGGTGAACTTAACGTCCAGTCGTATGACAACGAGCGCAGCCCGGAGCAGACGGAACCGATGGAGGAAAAGATGAAAGATGTTGACGGTTGCGACACGCCATTGATGGTCAGCGTGAAAAGGCTGGGGTCGTTCGTGTCCAAGGTCGGAGTGAAACAGGTGTGGACGAAATAAGTCGTGTTGCTGTTCATCGCGATGATGCTTCCGTCGGCCGCCGGGCTGGAAATATACACGACCTGCTTTGGTGCGAGCGTATTAACTGTTGCCGTGAGCATCGTATAACGATTGGTATAGACGCTCGTGGCGAATTCCTTGAGCCGCACGTGAATTGTCGCCACTCCGTTGGCCGGGACATTGGTGTAAAGAAAACGGAACTCCTGCGGATAATTCGGATATCGGGCGGTCAATGTCGGATCAGGACTGGCGACCGGATTGACGGGAACAAAGATTGGCTCATTATTTGAGTCATTACCGTTGCCGTTCGGCAGGCCGGTGTTCAAATCATCATTGCTGGGATCCGAGTCTTGAATGTTAATGTCCACGGCGGTGGTGCTGGTGTCGGCACGCACGACCACGACGTAAGTTGTGCTGTTCATGGTGTCACCATTGGACGGATAGGGCATGGCTCCGACTGGCAGCGCACCGTCATAATAGAACGTCTGCGAAAAGGTGTTGTAAACACTCGATTGGCCTGGTCGCGGCAGGAAAGTCCGCGCGCGCAGGATGTGGAAACCGGACTGCAAACCGGCGACGGTGTTGACCGGGTTGAGGTCGTTGTGCAGCCAGACCGTGGCCGTGGTCGGGTTGAAATTGGTGATGGCCGCTTGTGTCAGCCCGTAATACTTGGCTCCCTGCGTCTCGGCGTCGGAAACCGGCGGGAGATCTGAATTGCCCGCACTGCCGCCATCAAACACTGCAATCTTGTAGCGCACCGTTGTGTTGTCCGGTTCAGCGGGGATTGTTCCTTTCCACCAATCAATATTGCCTTGCGGATCGTCGTGATTGAGAAAGTGTCCCTGAACCACCTGCGTCGTGCCCTTGCCAATGCCGAACGCACCTTCCGGATTCGAGCCGTCCGTAGTGTAGTAGATGAAGCAGGTATTGATCTGGAACTGGTAGCCAACCTTGACATAAACATCCACGGGCTGGTTGTTGGTCGGACTTAACGGCACGCGCTGTGTTGCGGTGCCGTTGTTGGTCGCGGTATTGGCCGCCAAGGGATCGTGAAGAACCCAGTTCGCCGTCGAGTCTGTGATGCCTGCTCCGAAACCAGAGCCGGAGACGATGTTGCTCGTGCCGCTGACGGTGTAACAGTAAGTTTCGGCGCCGAGCGAAACGATGGTGTTGCTCGCGATATTCCGGGCGGCGAATTTTTCCGGCCCGTTGCGAAACTGGAAGGCGGTCTGTTCATAGCCGAGAAAAACATCATCTGCATAACCGGGCGGGTTGTCGCGCAGGTCGAGGAAATTGGTCGGCGCAAGGCCGGTGGCGCTGGTCGGACCAAGACCCATCTGGCTGTTCAAATCTGTGCCGCCGTCGAGTTTGACGAGTGTGTTGGCACAGGAGGCGTCGCTGCGAACGATGATGTCAAAATCTGCGTTGGTCACTATGGGCACGTCAATCGCGTAAGTAAGATTGGAAACATTCACGCCGCCGATGACATTGCCGTATTGATCCACGCTGCCGCGCATCTTAAATGGATAAATGGGATTGTAGCCGGTGTCACCATTCGTTCCGTCCGTGCGGTAAACGGTGATGTGCGGCGCCTCGACCCCGTTCTGGTGCAGGGTGATTGCGTTGGTCGAGACGTTCGCGCGGCTGGCCTCCGGCCATTGGTAGCCATACATCACCCAACCGCCGCTGGGAATCATGAATTCGATGGCCCCGCCGCCGGCCGGAATCGTCTGGTTGCCAACATAAACGCTGGTGCCGCCGCTGGCGGTGGCGTCAGACCGGCTGTTGGTGGCCGGCCGGACGGTGACGGTGGAAAAAGTCCGGCTGTAACCGGGC
>DATJYM010000300.1:0-18425 GCA_035499615.1 Candidatus Acidiferrales bacterium
TCTTTCCGGGAATCCAGGGCTTCCCGGTCGTAACAAAGGCTGGTGCGGGCTTTGGGACTTTCCGCGGCACAATCAAAAACAAGGTACTCCCCGGTTTTCTTGTCGTGACCCACAACATCCGGTTCACCCCCGCTGGTTTCCATCTCGTTGAGCGACCACAGCTTTTCCGGACTGGCTTCCAATCTGGCCTGCACCTTGGCCCAGTCCAGACCCTTATGGCGGTCCATGTTTTTCTCAAACCGGGCTTTCAACGCTTTGAGCAGTTCTTCGCGTTGTTTTGGTGACAACGGCTTTTTCATTTTAACGCCTTTCATGACCTTGAATCGATTTCGCGGCCGCCATTTTAAAAAGAATCCCAACGGGATTCAATCATTCAGCCTAGGGTTGCGAGTAACGAGCTACCCTAGGTGAACGAATAACAAATCCATTAACCCTGAAAGGGTTGAATCAATCCCATACATACTGCTCGTCGAATTCGATTTCGTAACGGCGCAACAATTGGCGGAACTCGTCCTGAAACGATACCTCGCGATGATGTTCCTCCTGTCCGGCGATGTAATCGCGCACGGATTCAATCTGTGAAAAGCCGATGGAAAAAATGCCGTAGCCGTTTTGCCACGCGAAATCCGCGAAGTCTGGCGATTTGATTTTCAACCACAACGATGAACCGCGTTTGACTTCCTTGACCATCGCCGCCGCGTCGCAAGTGCGGGACAACGCACAGAGCAGATGAACATGGTCTTCCACGCCACCGACGGTGACGGGTTGGCATTCGAGATTGGTGAGGATGCCGCCGAGGTAACGGTGTAATTCGTCACGCATCGGTTTGTCACGCAGGAATGGTCGCCGATCTTTGGTGGAAAAGACCGTGTGCACTAGAATTTTGGCGAGGGACTGCGGCACGACGGGATGATGCGGGACGCGGGGATTTGATTCAACCCTTTCAGGGTTGATGAAATCGGTGGGACGGTGACCCAGGGTAGTCCCGCGTAGCGGGCCAACCCTGGGCTGAATGATGGAATCCCGTTGGGATTCCTTGTAGAATGCCGCCGCCTGATGAACGCCAACGAACACTATGTTTCGCAGGTTCTACTCCGGAGATTCACGACACACGGACATCTCCAGCGCTACAACGTGAGAGAGAACAGCTGGAAACGCGTGTCTCCCAAAAAGATTTTTTCTGATTATGTCTACAATCAACTTGTGGTGGACGGCCAAGTTGACCACACCTTGGAACAGGCGTTTTCAAAAGTGGAAACGCCTTTGCCAGAGACATTCGGGGCGCTAGAAAAGGCTGCCATGGTTGCCTCTACGGAACTACCGCTGGAAATCTTCGAGAACCTTTGTTGGTATTGCGCGTTTATCAAACGAATTTCTCCATTTGCAAAAGCGGCCGCTCCGGTTGATTTCGTAATTCAATTGGACAAGGACCTCGAACAGGGAAGAGATGATATCCTCCGCGAAGTGTTACAGTTTCCTGAAAACGCAATTCAGTTTTTCCGCAGAGAGCATGCGCTGGGGAAAAAAATTATAATCTACTCTCAAAATTTTCTTCAAGCGGTCTACCGGATACAATTTCGCCACAAATACGGGTTCGACTACAGCACCTTTCGCCATAACACCAAATGGACGATCTGCAATTCACCGATCGAAATGCCGATTTCCGATGTTGCGCTGACTGAGATTCCAGTGGCCGTGCACAATGCTGTCTTTTATGGGTTTCCAATCGGGCCAAAACTCCTGCTCAAAGGACAAATAAATCAAGGAACTCAAAAGAGCTCATCTCAAACAATCGTCAAAGGAGATGCACTCACTCCCGAAGAGGCCGAGTTGTGGTTCGAGGCAATTTGTTCATCGGCAGTTAGCGAACTTGCGTCCAAAGAAGTAATCCCGGATGTGCTCGCAGCAAGAGCACGAGCAAAGGCAAAGGGAATCGCATTCACAAAAATCGTGAATCCTGATACGGCACTGGAGGCCGGCAGGGAGAACTTCACCGCGCCCTTCGGGCTTATCGTTGTGTCGCTCGAAGATTACGTGAAATTTATCCACTCATTCATCCAACCACCAGACAAGTAGGTTTAGTTTCACGCCTTCGCGTAAACCTCCGCGCCTTTTTCCACAAATTCCTTCGACTTGGCTTCCATACCTTTCTTCAACGCCTCCTCCTCGGCGATGCCTTGTTCGGCGGCGTATTTGCGGACGTCCTCGGTGATCTTCATCGAGCAGAAATGCGGGCCGCACATGGAGCAAAAGTGTGCGGTCTTGGCGCCGTCCTGCGGCAGCGTTTCGTCGTGAAACTCGCGCGCGGTCACGGGGTCGAGGCTCAGGTTAAACTGATCTTCCCAGCGGAACTCAAACCTGGCCTTGCTCAACGCGTTGTCGCGGTATTGCGCGCCGGGATGGCCCTTGGCCAGGTCGGCGGCGTGGGCGGCGATTTTGTAGGCGATGACGCCGTCTTTTACGTCTTTCTTGTCCGGCAGGCCGAGATGTTCCTTGGGCGTGACATAGCACAGCATCGCGCAGCCGTACCAGCCGATCATAGCCGCGCCAATGCCGCTGGTGATGTGGTCGTAGCCGGGCGCGATGTCGGTCGTGAGCGGGCCGAGCGTGTAGAACGGCGCTTCGTGGCACCACTCGAGCTGCTTGGCCATGTTTTCCTCGATCATGTGCATCGGCACGTGGCCGGGGCCTTCGTTCATCACCTGCACGCCCTTCGCCCAGGCGCGTTCCGTAAGTTCGCCCTGTACTTGAAGTTCGCCGAATTGCGCCTCGTCGTTCGCGTCGGCAATCGAGCCGGGCCGGAGGCCATCGCCGATTGAAAACGAAACGTCGTAGGCGGCCATGATTTCGCAGATGTCGTCCCAGTGCGTGTAGGTGAAATTCTCCTGATGATGCGCGAGGCACCATTTGGCGAGGATGGACCCGCCGCGCGACACGATGCCGGTCATGCGGCGCGCGGTGAGCGGGATGAACCGCAGCAGCACGCCGGCGTGGACGGTGAAATAATCCACGCCCTGCTCGGCCTGTTCAATAAGGGTGTCGCGGTAGATTTCCCAGGTGAGGTCCTCGGCCTTGCCGCCGACTTTTTCGAGCGCCTGGTAAATCGGCACGGTGCCGATGGGCACGGGCGAGTTACGGAGAATCCATTCGCGCGTGGCGTGGATGTTCTTGCCGGTGGACAGGTCCATGACCGTGTCGGCGCCCCATTTGGTGGCCCAGCGCATCTTCTCGACTTCCTCCTCGATGCTCGACGCGACGGCGCTGTTGCCGATATTGGCGTTGATCTTCACGAGGAAATTGCGGCCGATAATCATTGGCTCGAGCTCGGGATGATTGATGTTGGACGGGATGATGGCGCGGCCGGCGGCAACCTCAGAGCGGACGAATTCGGGAGTGATCTCGGCCGGGATGCGTTGGGGGAAGCGCTGAAAAACGGACGGAGTGGTGGAGTGATGGAGTAATGCCGAACCGGCATGTTGTTTGTTCAGGTCGTTGCGAACATTATCGCGCGACAGGTCTCTATTCTGCATTCTGCGTTCCGCATTCATCATCTGCTCCCTGATGGCGATGAATTCCATTTCCGGCGTGATGATGCCGGCGCGGGCGTAGGCGAGTTGAGTCACCACTTTGCCTTTTTTCGCGCGTAGGATTTTGCGACGCGGTGTCGTCAAGCCTTCCAACCGGAGCGACGTTTCATCCTGCCGTTTCGCCCGATCAATGCCGCGATGTTTTTCAGAGAGATAACCGTCATCAATCGGCCTTGCCTCGCGCCCGACGTGTTCCTCAACATCACCCCGTTTCAAGATCCAATCGCGGCGTAACCCGGGCAGCCCTTCCTCGACCGTGCCCTTGAACTCCGGATTACCCCACGGACCTGAGCAATCATAGACGCGCACGGGGTCGTTCGGCTCGACGGCGCCGGTATGGGATTTGGTGGGCGCGAGTTCGATTTCGCGCATGGGCACGCGGACATCGGGATGCACCTGTCCGGCGACGTAAATCCTTTTGCTCTTAGGCAATTGCTCGCTGCTGTGCGGTTCGAACGAATCTTTGGTCGCTATCATAATCGTGTGTCGCGTTTCGGGTGACGAGTGACTGGAATTGCCATCCTGTCACATGCCACTCGCCACATGTCACCGGAAATGAGGCGAAGGAGTTCTACCTCCCTCCGCCGGCATTATCCGGATCAGGTTCAACGGGTCGGCGGCGCTCCCGCGTCGCCCTCTCAGCCTGCGCCTGTAACCGACGGTCATAGACCGCCGCTACCACGAGCCGGTCGGCTCCCCGATGTTGGGAAGCTAGGACGAATGCCTGGCGCCGTCAAGTCGCACGCCGGGTTTGTGCACCTGCCATTTCCTAATTTTCCTCGGTGGTCACATTAATTACCCGGCTTGACCGTCACGCTAAAAACCGGTTTGATGTAGGCGGACATTTTATGAGTTCGCCCCCATCTCCGCTCGACCAGTTGCGCATCGAGCGTCGCCCGGAGCGACCAGCCCGATCTGGTCTGTGGCTGATCGTCGGTCCGGCGATGTTTTTATTGCTGGTGGGGGTGGCCGTCTGGTGGCGAGCCAGGGCCGGCGCGGTGGAAGTACAAACGGCGGTGGCACGCGATGCCAACACCGGTGGCGGCGACGAACGGACGGTTTTGAATGCTTCCGGTTATGTCACTGCGCGTCGGGAGGCGACGGTTTCCTCCAAAGTTACCGGCAAGGTCATGGAAGTGCTTATCGAAGAGGGCATGAAAGTCACCAACGGCCAGGTGCTCGCGCGGTTGGACGATTCCAATGTGAAGACCAGCCTCGACGTGGCCGTGGCGCAGTTGGCGTCGGCCAGGGCGGCGCTGGCGGAAACCGAGGCGCAACTCAAGGACGCCAACCTGGAATACCAGCGCAACGTTGAGCTGGCCAGGCAACACATTGCGTCGCAATCTGATCTGGACCTGGCCGAATCGAACGCGAAGTCGTTGCAGGCACACCTGGCGCAACAACAGCTCGACGTCGTGGTGGCTGACCGTCAAGTGACGCTGTGGCAGCAGCAGATGGACGACATGATCATTCGCGCGCCGTTTGATGGTGTCATCACCACCAAGGACGCCCAGCCGGGGGAGATGATTTCGCCAGTGTCGGCCGGTGGCGGTTACACGCGCACGGGCATCGGGACGATTGTGGACATGAAGTCGCTGGAAATTGAAATTGACGTGAACGAAAGCTACATTAACCGCGTTGAGTCCGGCCAGCCGGTCGAGGCGACGCTGGATGCTTATCCGGACTGGAAGATTCCCTGCAAGGTCATCGCCATCATCCCGACGGCCGACCGTGACAAGTCCACCGTCAAGGTGCGCGTCGGCTTTGACCGGCTGGATCCGCGCATCCTGCCGGACATGTCCATCAAAGTGGCCTTTCGTGACCATGGCGGAACGGCAGCCGGCCATGCGGTGATCATTCCCAAGGTTGCGGTGCTCAATCGCGACGGGCGCGACGTGGTGTTCGTGGTCCAGGATGGCCATGCCGAACGCCGCGCAGTCACGGTCAGCGACACGCAGGGTGACGATTCGGTGCTGAGCGCGGGGCTGTCCGCCGGCGAAAAAGTCGTCGTGGGTGCGCCGGCCAATTTGCAGGACGGGATGGCCGTGAAGGAGAAAAGCTTATGAGTGAAAACAACGCAAACAGCGGCACGCTGGTGCAGGTGGAACGCGTGGGAAAAGTATTCCATCGCGGTTCGGAGGAGATTCATGTGTTGGCCGACCTGAGTCTAAAGGTCCCCGCGGGCGAATTTCTCGCGCTGATGGGGCCATCGGGTTCCGGCAAAACCACGCTTTTGAATTTGATCGGCGGCCTGGACCGCCCCACCAACGGTTCCGTCGCGGTGGCCGGCGAACGGCTGGATCAGCTTTCCGACCACGCCCTGGCGGCCTGGCGCGCGCGGCACATCGGCTTTGTCTTCCAGCTTTACAACCTGATGCCGGTGCTGACCGCCGAGCGGAACGTGGAATTGCCGCTGTTGCTGACGCATCTTTCCCGGGCCGAGCGCAAGAAACATGTGGAGACGGCGCTGGCGGTCGTCGGACTGTCGCATCGCGCAAAACATTATCCGCGCACGCTTTCCGGCGGTGAACAACAGCGCGTCGGCATCGCGCGCGGCATTGTCACCGACCCGACGCTGCTGCTATGCGACGAACCGACGGGTGATCTGGACCGCAAGGCCGGCGACGAAATTTTGAATTTGCTCCAATCGTTGAACCGCGAGCATGGCAAGACCATTGTGATGGTGACGCACGATCCGCATGCCTCGGCGCGCGCGGTTCGGACGCTGCATCTGGACAAGGGGCAATTGAGCAACGGGGAGGTGAAATGAACCGCTCTTATCGTCTTCGTTCTCGTCCTACGTCCTCGTTTTCGCCGTTTTCGATTACGATTACGAGGCCGACGACGAGGAGGAGCGGTCAGCCATGAAATTTCTTCACCTCATCTGGTCCAATTTGCGGCGGAAGAAGCTCCGCACGTCGTTGACCCTGCTTTCGATCGTAGTGGCGTTCATTCTGTTCGGCTTCCTGGCAGCCATCCAGGAGGCGCTGGTCGGCGGAGTGGCGCTGGCGGGCGCCGACCGGTTGATCGTCCGCGAAAAGGTTTCCATCATCAACCTCCTGCCGGTGAGTTATGAAGCGCGGATGGACCGGATCCCCGGCGTGGATTTCTCAACGCACCAGACCTGGTTCGGCGGGGTTTACCAGGATCCCAAAAATTTCTTCATGCAAAATCCCGTCGAGCCGGAAAAATTCCTCAAGATGCACCCGGAGATCATCCTGCCGCCGGACGAGGAGAAGGCCTGGCTGGCCACGCGTACCGGTGCCATCGTCGGCCGCCGGACGGCTGAGCGATTCGGTTGGAAAATTGGCGACAAAGTGCCGATACGATCAACCATCTGGACGCAGCCGGACGGCAGCCAGACGTGGACCTTTGACATCGTGGGCATTTACGACGGAAAGGACAAGGGCACGGACACTACGCCGATGTTTTTCCGCTACGATTATTTCGATGAAGCCCGGCAACAATGGGGCAAGGGACAGGTCGGCTGGTACACCATCCGCATCAAAGACCCGTCCCAGGCGGCGGAAGTGGCCAAACGGGTGGACGAGGAATTTGAAAACTCACCGGCGGAAACCAAGACGGAGCCGGAGGGGGCCTTCATTCAGGGCTGGGCCAGCCAACTCGGCAATATCGTCTTCATCGTCGCGGCGATTTTGAGCGCGGTGTTCTTTACCATCCTGCTGGTGACCGGCAATACCATGGCGCAGGCGGTGCGGGAGCGAACTGGCGAGCTGGGGGTGCTCAAAGCCATCGGTTTCACCAATGCCCAGGTGGTTGCGCTCGTGTTGGCCGAATCATGCCTGCTCACGGTCATCGGCGGAGTGGTTGGCTTGGGACTGGCGCGGGCGATCACGCCCGTCGTCGCCCAAAATCTCGCGGGCCTGCTGCCCATGTTTTTCCTTCCCACACACGATTTGTTCATCGGATTCGGACTCAGCATTGCGCTGGGCCTCGTTACGGGAATATTTCCCGCGCTCCAGGCCATGCGCCTGCGCGTCGCTGATGCCTTAAGGAGAATGTAAAAATGTCCGGCCCCCTCAACTGGTTTTCACAAATCGGCTCGATCACGAAGTTCGGGCTGCTGAGCCTTCCGCAACGGCTCGGTGCGGTGGCCGCCACGGTCATCGGCATTGCCGGCGTCGTGGCGGTGCTGGTCGGCGTGCTTTCCATCGCGACGGGTTTCCGGCAGGCCATGGCTGTCTCCGGGTCGCCCGACGGCGCGATTATCCTGCGCAGCGGCGCCGACAGCGAAATGGTCAGCGGTTTTGGACGCGACGAAACCCGCATTATCGCCGATACGCCCGGAATCGCCCGCACGGCCCAGGGCCCGCTCGCCTCCGCAGAATTGTTCGTGATCATTGACTTGCCCAAGCGATCCACGGGTACGGACGCCAATGTCCCGCTGCGCGGCGTGGAGCCCGCTGCGTTGCTGGTGCGCGACAATCTAAGAATCATCCAGGGCCGGATGTTCGAGTGGGGCAAGGACGAAGTCATCGTCGGTCGCGGCGCGGCCCAGGAGTTCGCCGGACTGGACGTCGGTTCGAACATCAAAGTGGGCCGCTACGAATGGCCGGTCGTCGGCATTTTTTCGGCCAACGGCGGCGCGGCCGAATCGGAAATCTGGACCGATGCGAAGATATTGCAGGACGCTTACAATCGCGGAGATTCGTACCAATCCGTTTCGGTGCGGCTCATTTCGCCGGACGCATTCCCGGCGTTCAAGGACGCGCTTACCTCCAATCCGCAACTGAATGTCCAGGTCATCCGACAAACCGATTATTATGCCCAGCAATCCCAAACCCTCACGCGGTTGATTACGACGCTTGGCTTTCTCATCGCGTTCTTGATGGCCATTGGCGCGATTTTTGGCGCCCTGAACACGATGTACAGTGCGGTGGCGGCGCGGACGCGGGAGATTGCCACCCTGCGGGCGCTCGGTTTCGGCAGCAGCGCGGTGGTCGTTTCGCTCCTGCTGGAATCGCTGCTGTTGGCACTGGTGGGCGGTGTCATCGGTGGCGTGCTGGCCTATGTCGCCTTCAATAATTTCCACACCTCGACGATGAACTTTCAAAGCTTCAGTCAGATCACGTTCGCCTTCAAGGTCACTCCACGATTGCTTATGCGCGGCATTGTGTGGGCGGCGGTCATCGGCCTGATCGGCGGTTTGTTTCCGGCCATCCGTGCCGCGCGCCTGCCCATCGCCTCGGCACTGCGGGAATTGTAGGCGGTGAAAGGCGGGCCGGAATTCCCTTCACCTTTCAGCGGGCGGTGTCATTCTGCCAGAATTCGACGACTTCCTTCCAGAAATCCCCCGATGGCTCGAGGATTTGGCAGTGTTCGCCTTCGGGAAAATCCCAAAGTTTTTTGGGACCGGCATAGCCGGAGTAAAGGCGGAGACCGAATTTCTTCGGAACGACCGTGTCTTTGCCGTCCACCGTTACGCCCAGTTTGCCCTGATAATTCCGGAGATACGTTTGCGAAGGAAACCGGTCTATCAGGAACCATCGCACGGGCAGCAGCGGGAAGTGGTGTTGCGCGACATCGGTCAAGCTGCTGAAAGGCGAGATCAGGATGAGACCCGCGATCCGGTTGGAATAAGTTCCGGCCAGATACGAGGCGACACCGCTGCCGAGCGATTCCCCGACCAGATAGACTGGCCGGCGGCCGGGCAGCGAGAGAAACGCTTCCTCCGCCGCGTGGAACAAACTCTTTTGGCTGGGTGAACCGGGGCGGTCCTCGTAGCCGGGATATTCCAGGATGAAAACGTCGAGGTCAGCCACGGCTTGAATTTCAGCGGCATAATGAGCAGAGCCAACTGCCGTACTGCCGTTGCCGTACATGACCAGGACAGATCCGTCCGCCGGTTGTTTAAGTGACGGACGTTTGAGTCCGATGAACCGGCCGGCGGAATTGGTCCAGCGCTCCAGCCCCGCTGCTTCTGCCGTTTGGTCCACCTGTTCGGGGCTGAAGACAGAAGGAAAATAAATCAACCGGCGTTGGAAAGTGGCGCAACCGGCGCAGATTAAAACGAAGAGTCCCGCAAACAGGGGGAACCCACGCCTGAGCTTTTCGCGAATCGTGGACTTGTCACGTTGGGTGGTCTGGTTCATCGCCACAATCTACGCAGACCTGCAATTTGAGTGGGAATTGAATTTTTTGGGGTGAACATTAAAAAAAAGCGAACGGTTTCACGTTCGCTTGTTTTCATGGGCATGCAGTGCGTCGCCGCCTGAATCAGGGGTTCCGTCTATTTTTCGATGTTCAGTAATTCCACCTCGAAGATCAAGGTGCTGTTCGGTCCGATCTTCGGACCCGGGCTTTGATCGTTGTAGGCCAGCTTTGGGGGGAGGAACAACTGCCATTTGTCGCCCACCTTCATCATCTGCAGCGCTGCCGTCCATCCGGGAATCACCTGACTGACCGGAAACGTGGCCGGCTGACCGCGCTGCACGGAACTGTCAAAGACCGTCCCGTCAATCAGCGTGCCGGTGTAGTTCACCGTGACCGTGTCGGTTTTCTTGGGCATGTCGCCGGTGCCGGACTTGAGAATTTTGTATTGCAGTTCCGCCGTCGAGCCGTCCGGCAAAGTTACGGCATGGACCTTGACGCCATCCTTGGTTTTGTTCGCGGCGAGGAACGCCTCGCCGTCCTTGAGGTTTTTGGCGCCATCGGCATATTTGGCCGACTCGGCCGCGTTTTTGGCCTGCATCTCCTGCTGGAGATTCAGCAGCGCGCTATGCACCTCCGCCTGGGTCAGCGCCGGCTTGCCGCCCAGCGCGTCGGTAACGCCCGCAGCCACGGCGTTGGGATCAAGATCCAGGTCCTGCATCTTGAGACTGGAGCCGATATTCAAGCCGATGGCATAGCTGGCTTTCTGCTTCGGGTTCGTCAGATCGGGTTTGTCCTGTGCCGACGCGGAACTGACGACAAATCCGAGGGCGAGGATGGGAATGAGATATGATTTCATTTGGTTTTTGCTCGTATGCGTGTTTACGTGCCGGCAGCATCCGGGAGGAGAACAGCCGCGTCAAGCGGCGAATTGAAAACCGATCGGACCATTACCGCACCAGCTTTTTCCTTCAATGAATAGGTGATCTTTACCCATGATTTGCTCAAAAAGACTGACCGGATGAAGTCGTTCCATTTCATCTGAAGGCAGCGCTTCGCCGTCACCCGATTTTCGCGGCATGCACAGAACCGTGCCGGCCAAATCTGTAAAGTTACGTCGAGGGCGCGCTGTGTCATCCCAAAGGGATGGACTTGGGATGCCTGGCTGCTTATGGTTGCCACGAAACCTTGAGAATGGCCTGTCAGCAGATGAGGTCCGTCCTGTCATTATCCGTCGGTGCGGTCGTGGTGAACCGGTCTTGGAGCAAAGGCCTTGGCCCCGGCCTGTCACGGGTTTTGAAATATATCCTGATTGGATCGGCGTTGGGCGGTTCCGGCGCCGTGCAGGGCGAAGCGCCTCTCAATTTCATGAAAAACCAGATCGCATATCTGGCTCCCGTTCTCCAGGGCGACCAGCCCGAGAAGCCGGCAATGGGATGCGAATTATCCGATTTTGGCTCCTGGTACGATATTGCCTACTCCGGCGGCATTGACCACTTTATGCTCGGTTCGGTGCGGCAGGGAGTTGGTCCAAACAACGAATTTTTTAACACGGCGCGTGACGTGGGTGTGCTCTCGTTGTTTTTTCAAACGGCTGCGGGTGAAAGAATCTCTGGAGATGGGGAGGCCGTGGTCACCTGGTATCCGTACGGCTGGCGGACTCTTAGCCGGCACGGGAGCATCGAAATCGAATCCGCGACTTTCTTTACTGCCTTCAATACGGTCGCGATCTATGCCAAGGTAACCAACACAGGAAATCAGCCGGTTACCATCATTCCCGGTTTGCTCGTGACGGCGCGCTCGAGTTATGACGGTCGCACGGATGGCCGGGTCATCAGTCATCTGGCAAACCATGGGCGTCAGCTCTGGTTTCGGAACGCGCGTACCGGTTCGAAGACCACGCCCGAGCTCTACACGGACACGCTGGCCATCGGCTCGACGCTGGGACCACTGCAAGCGGACTTTACGCCCTTGAATCTCACGCGTGCCCGGCCGGATGAAATGACATCGGCATTGGCCCGCGGCTTTGATTCATCGCTGGACTCTCCTGCCGGTACGGCCATTATCACCACCCGGTCCACGAGCCTGAAACCTGGAGCATCCCTGGAATGTGACTTTATCGTTGCGGCGGCGGCCGACGATGATGCGGCGGGCATTCAGTGCGAGCATGCCGCAAAAGCTTTTGCCAGGTCACCCCGGCTGGCGCTGACTCAAATGGAGAACGATTGGAATGGATTTTTCCGGGACTTGCCCGGACTGGATGAGCCCGGTGACGCCTACACCAAACTCTATTATTCGGCGGCCACGGCGCTTCGCAAGAACCGTTATCTGCGGGAATGCAACGGACAACTGTACAGCGCTTCGTATCCGGCCAGAGGCGGATTCAACTATTACTTCCAAAGCGACTCGTGCTGGAACCTCCTGGGCTACCTGAATATGAACCCACAATGGGCGGAGGGCAATGCCGTGCCGATTCTGGACCCCCCCTGCGAAATCATGGACCCCCATTTCTTCTGGTCCATGTGGGAATTGTATTCACGGCTCCCCGGGAGCAAGGCCGAGCAGGACTTCGCCGTTAAAGTTTATCCGTTGCTGACGAATGCTTATTGGGATTGGACGAACAACGTTGATATTGACGGCGACCTGTTGACCGCGACGCCAAACAATTGGGACGATAATCCGCGTTACGATCTGATCTTCAAGGAAATCAAGTACGAGCCCGGTTGGAACAGTTGGTGGAACGACCTGACCCGTTGCTGTCGCGAGAACAAACTCGACGACCCCGCCCCCAGTTCCCAGTTGGGTTACGGTGCGGTGGTGTTGAATCGGCTGGCTTTGATATTGGGCAAGGAAACGGAGGCCGCGGGTTGGGCGCGCCAGGTCCAACGACACCGGCAGGCGATTGATTCGCTGTGGGACGAGCAGCACGGGTACTGGATCGTCAGTTACCGGGGAACCCAGCGGGACGATGTCCTCACCAGCTCGATTATCTACCCGATTTTTTGCGACCTGTGCCGCGACCCGGCGAAAATCAAGCGGGTGATCGAAGGTCACATCCTGAACCCCCGGGAATTCAACGGCCCGTTTCCCATCCCGACAGTCGCTTATGACGACCCCCGTTATTACCATCAAAAACCGCCGTTCCAGAATGAGGCCGGCGGGCTTTGGCGGGGCAATATCTGGATGCCGGAAACCTGGATAGTCGTGAAAGGTTTGTTCAAATACGGCTATGAGGCCGAGGCCAACAGCATGGTGGCGCGATTGCTAAACATGATGTCCGACCAGGCCGCCTCGGTCGCTGCGTACCCTCAATTTGCCCACAGTCCCGCCGAGTGGTACGACTCGCGCACCGGGCTGGGGCAAAACAACCGGGCATTCTCCTGGTCTTCCGCCGTCGCCATGGATTTTCTGCTCGGGAATTATCAGAACGAACGGGTGGTTGGTTCCAATCCCGACCGGGACCGGGCGATTCAAGGCCATGTCCGGGAAATATTCGACTTTACTACCGGCAGCAGTCTCTTCCAGGTTGAGACCACCAAAACGGTTTTCCCGGTCCTGAATATGAAAACTGCGGACGGCTTACCGATCGGGCAGAGCCGGCGCGTCCTCTTCAGTTTCTCCGACCCCGGCGGCAATTTTGTGAAGTCAACAATCCCTTTCAGGGTGGACGAAGGCAAATGGAAGGTGCAGGTTGCCGCCACGGGCCGGGCCGTTCCAAAAGAAAAAGACGGCTGGTATCACGTGCCGTTGGATGTTGAACTGGTCCTGGCTCCCCGCAGCGGGACCTTTCATTGAGGCGCTAATAAAAAGTGGGAGGATCAGGCTTCTTTCAATGCACGGTTGATGCGTTCAATGGCTTCGTCAATTTCCTGTCGGTTTTTGAAGCCGATGACCACGGCGTCAATGTCCGGTTGCGACATTGCAAAACGGATGGATTTCTCGCGGTCGGCCGGGTTGGTGAACGTGCCGTTGCCGCAGATTTTCATGCCAATCACGCCGCGGCCCTTCGCGTGCATGATTTTGATTTGGTCCATCACCGGCGCAATGTTGTTTTGCACGCCGCGCCCCCAGCCATTGTGTTCCCCGTCGGTGAAACTCCCCTGCGGATTCACGCGCACCAGATGCACTTCAGGCCAGTCTGACGTGACGCCCGCGCGCAACGCGGGCAGGGTGTGACAGGAAACGCCCTTGGCCCGGATCCATTTCCGTTCCTGGGCCTGGTTAAAGGCGTCCATGACACGCTGCCATTCGTCGGTCCACTGGCCGCGGGTCATGCAGTGGACGAGCAAACTGTCCACGTAATCGGTATTGAACGTCTTGCGATGATTGTCGATGACGGCCAATACGTCCTCCGGCCGGCCGTCCATCTTGGACTGGATGAACAGTTTTTCGCGCGGCAATCCCTTGATGGCATCGGCAATCATATCAAACGTATTATACGACTCGCAGGTGTCGATATAGGTGATGCCATGGTCGTAGGCGTAATGGATGAGATTGACGAACGCATCCTTGCCGTCGGCGGTTTGAATGTAACCGTTGTTGCTGCCCGTGCCGAAGCCCAGCCGGCTCAATTTGATGCCGGTTTTGCCCAGCGTCACCTGGTCCGTCGCCGTGCGCGTCACGATGGGACCGGCGGCGGCGCTATCGGCCAAGGCCCACGGTGAGAGCAGGGCGGTTCCGGCCAGGGCGGTGGAGGTTTTGAAAAATTGGCGGCGATTCAATCCGTCACGGTTCTGGCGCGGTTGTTTCATGGGTCACAGATAACACGGGCAGAACGGATTGCAACTGCAATGTGCCGGGTCGCCGCCAAGAAAATCTGGGAACATTTTCCCGGCTTGCTACTCATACCCTGACAAAACGGGATTGGTTCAGTTATAAAAACAACACAAAATGAAGGAAAATGCCATGAAAAGGATTCGTACAAAACTGATTTTAGGTGTTCTATTAGCGTTGGGGACTGCATCCGCCGCTTTCGCTCAAGGCGAAATCGCCTCCGGCACGATCAGCGGTGGCGGCAGCGGGCCATTTAGTTACAGTTTGTCCTTTAGCGACGGGGCAGGCGCCACCAGCCCGATTGGGAGCGTCTGGTATTCCTGGATTCCCGGCTTTTTCTATCTGCCATCATCGCCCACCAGTGCGTCGGCCCCGACCGGCTGGACGGCGAGCATTAGCGGCAATTCCGTCCAGTACATTGCCAGTTCGGCCACGTACGACATCCAGCCAGGCCACTCGCTCTCGGGGTTTGGCTATCAGGCGACGTTTTCGCCAGCGCAGCTCGCGGCCGCGCCGAACTCGGGCGACTCCTTTGCGTATTCGGCCGGACTTTTCTCGGACAACGGCGAAGAGTTTATCGTGCAGGCAGTTCCCGAACCTTCCTCGTTGGGTCTCCTGGGAGCCGGTGTTCTTGTTCTGACTTTGGCCGGTCGGCGGCAATTACGCAACTCGACAGGGGTATCTTAAAGCGGATTCGAAAACAGTGTCCTCGGAAAAAGGGCGAACGGAAATTTCCGTTCGCCTTTTGCTTTTTGGCGGGCGGCGCTTCGTCGCCGCCAAAATCTCAAGTGCTGGCAAAGCTGGCTGGGATTTTGGTGAGAACAGATTTTGAAAGTAAGACAGGGGGCGGCCGGCCGGATTTTCAGTCGTGTCTCGGTTGCAGCCGTTGAACTTCATTTCTGGCTTTGGGGCGCATCTTGGCCAGGCATCCCGGACAAATGCCATGGGTAAAATCAATGCCGGTGTACTTATGCAAGTAAGCCTCGACCTGGTCCCAGTATCCTTCGTCATCGCGGACACGCTTGCACCAGGCACAAATGGGCAGCAGCCCCTGCAACGTTCTAATATGATTGAGTGAATCCGCCAGGTGCAGCGAAACCCGTCTGAATTCCAACAGGGCCATAACCTGTCGTGCCAGGGCTTGCATGGCCTTTTCCTGGCGCGTGGAAAGCTCGCGCGGTTTCCGGTCAATAGCGCAAAGTGTTCCCAGGGCCAATCCTTCCGGATTGACCAACGGAAAGCCCGCGTAAAACCGGATATGCGGTTCGCCTTTGACCAATACATTGTCGGAAAACCGCTCGTCCTTCCTGGCATCCCGGACCACCAAAGGCTTGCGCTGAAGAATCGTATGCGCGCAGAAGGCCATCTCGCGAGGCGTTTGCAGCCGGGTGATTCCCGTCCTGGATTTGAACCACTGGCGCGCTTCGTCCACCAGGGAAATCGTGGCGATGGGCACCTGGCAAATGTGCGCAGCCAGGGTCGTGATGTCATCGTACGGCTGCTCGGTCCCGGTATCGAGAATCCGATACTCCTTCAAGGCTGCCAACCGCTCAGCTTCATTATTTGGAAACGGGGAATTCATTTTTTGATGACATTCGCTTCAAGCCCAAATCGAGTCACTTTTACAGGGCAACGTAGCACACTTTCCGAAGAGCGAAAGTTTTTCGCCAACCCCCAAATTTCAAGCTCCGGGAGGATCGTGCTTCGTCGCTGCCCCCCATTTCACGGCCTTGATAAGGCACCTTCCTCCAAGCTTCAATCCCGATTGGGAAATTGAACTTGCCGGCCCGCCAGGTTTATTTCAGTGTCGCTCCATGAACTTTCCACCGTTTTGGGCCAAGGGCGCCAGCGGAGATTTTTTGTGCTGGCGCTGGTCGCATACCAGTCTGACTGAGGCACAAGCCCTCGCCGCGCAGGCGGCGCAACATCTCGCCGACCGCTTCAAGCATGGTGACATTCCTCAAAACCATCACGGTTATTACCCCGACCGCCCTTTCCGTGAACCGGTGCTGCGTGAAATCAAAAACCATACCGGCGAAACGGCGGCTGTCGTCACCCGCAATTCCTACGGCTGCCTCGTGCTGAACACGGCGCGGGTGATGTTCGTGGACGTGGACCTGCCGGAACCGAAACGTCCGGGATTTTTCCAGCGGCTTTTTGGTAAACCTCAAGTCGCGCCGCCTGGCAACCCGCAAAACGATGCGATTGCCAAAGCCGAACTGTGGGTGCGTGACCATTCCGATTGGGGCTGGCGGATTTACCGGACGCGCGCCGGTCTCCGCCTGCTGGCCACGCACGCCCTGTTCGACCCGGAAACGGCGGCTGCGGAGGGCGTGTTCGACGCGCTGGGCGCCGACCCCCTGTATCGCCGGCTGTGCCAGACCCAGAAATGTTTCCGCGCACGGCTCACGCCGAAATACTGGCGTTGTGAGGGCAACCGCCCGCCAACGCGCTGGCCGTTTGAAAACGAGAAGTCCGAGAATCGCTTCAATAAGTGGCAGGCCCAATATGACCAGCGCACCACATCCTACGCCACCTGTGAATTCATGCGACAAATCGGGAATCGTGACGTGCATCCCGATGTTCAGCTCATCCTGGGCCTCCACGACGAGACCACGCGGGCGGAATCAAAGCTGGAACTGGCCTGAATGCCGAATCAGCGCACGGTTTCACACAGTGTCGGGGGCGCAAATTGGGTTGAACGACAACGGCGGTGGAAATACGATCGCCGGTAATGCAAGCCGTGAGCCGGCGTAAATTTATTGCCCAACTGGGCGCTACTAGTGCTGTTCTTGCCGCGTCATCCTGGCTGGACGGACTGGGCTATGCCCAGATTGCCAAAGGCCCTGCGCGCGTCACCATCAACCAGGCCCGATACCGGTCCTTGTTGGATCGCCGCCTGCTGGGTTCCTTCCTCGAGCACTTGGGCCGCGCGATCTATACCGGTGTCTATGAACCCGGTTCGAAACTGGCCGACGAAAAAGGCTTTCGCAAAGATATCGTCGCCGAAGTCCGCGCACTTGGCGTTCCGATCGTCCGCTATCCGGGCGGCAATTTTGTGTCGGGTTACCACTGGCTGGACGGCGTCGGTCCGAAGGACCAACGGCCGACGGTGCTGGACCGGGCCTGGAATACTCTGGATGCCAACCAATTCGGCACCAATGAATTCATGGACTGGTGCAAATTGGTCAACACCGAGCCGCTGTTGGGTTTCAATCTTGGTACCGGCACGCCGGAAATGGCCGCCGCCCTGGTCGAATATTGCAACGTCGAGAAAGGCACCGAATGGAGCGATCTCCGACGGAAACACGGCTACCTGCAACCCTATGACGTGAAGTACTGGTGCCTGGGGAACGAAATGGATGGTCCCTGGCAGATGGGCCATTGCACGGCGAGCGAATACGGCGAGAAAGCACGCGACGCTGCAAACCAGATCCGGCGAGTTGACCCCGACGTCAAACTCATCGCTTGCGGCTCCAGCAATACGATTCTGCCCACGTATCTGGTCTGGGACCGCGAAGTCCTTGAGAAGTGTTATGATGAAGTGGACGGTATCTCGTTGCACAACTATTACGGGAATACGCCGGAGCTGACGGGCAACAACTCGTCGCGCTATCTCGCGATGAATCTGGACATGGAAAGGCAGATTCACCAAATCGCCGCCGTCTGCGATTACGTGCAGGGCATCCTGAAATCACCCAAGCGCCTGTGGCTGTCGTTCGACGAATGGAATGTCTGGTACCGCGCCCGGGGCGGGCGGTTTGCCGACGGCCAGAGGACCATGGCGCCGCATCTGTTGGAGGAAGTCTACAACTTGGAGGACGCCCTGCTGGTGGGCGGTTTCCTCAACTCGTTGCTGCGCCAGTCCAACCGCGTGCGCGTAGGCTGCCTCGCCCAGCTGGTGAATGTCATTGCCCCGCTGGTCACCAACGAAACCTCGGTGTTGCGCCAGAG
>DATJYM010000301.1:0-6624 GCA_035499615.1 Candidatus Acidiferrales bacterium
GACTTTTTTGCCGCCCACCAGAATGTCGTTCGGCCATTTGATTTCCGGATTCAGGCCGGTTTCAGAGCGGATCGCCCGGCGCAGGGCGGTGGCGGAAACGACCGTCAACTGCGTCGCCTCCAACGGCCGCAAATCCGGTCGCAATAAAACCGAGAACCAAAGCCCCTTGTAGGCGGGCGAGATCCATTTGCGCCCCAGCCGGCCCCGCCCCCGGGTTTGGGATTCGGCGAATACGACGACCCCCTCCTTGACCCCGTCCCGCGCGAGCTTTTCAGTCACGTCATTCGTCGAGGTCGTCTGCTCAAACACGCGAATGTCCCGGCCGATGATTTTAGTCTTGTAGAGACGCGCCAGCAAATCATCGGCGTGGAGCACGTCCGGCACGCTCACCAACCGGTAGCCGAAGTGCGGACCCGCCTCAATTTCGTAACCCAGCTGGCGCAGCTCCTCAATGCGCGCCCAAACGGCGGTGCGGCTGATGCCCAGTTGCCCCGCCAGCTCCGCCCCCGACACGCCGTCGGGATTCGCACGCAACGCCGAAAGAATTTTTGCGTCGGTAGTCATGAATATTCAACCCCGGATGCACTCGGATAAGCCGGCAAAAGAAATTTCAGCGGACGAAGCGCCCGGCGACGACGCCGCTGGTCAATCGGCCGGTCGGTTTTTTCATCCAGCTTCATCGGGAGAAATCCGTTTTCATCCGTGTCTATCTTTGGTTAATTCTCAAAATCCAATCCAATATCCACGGCCCGCGCCGAATGCGTGAGCGCGCCGACGGAGATAAAATCCACCCCCGCGTCGGCGATGGCGTGAACGTTCGCCGGGTTTACCCCGCCGCTGGCCTCGGTCTGCGCGCGACCCTTGACCTTTTGCACGGCGAGCCGCAGCTGAATCAGGTTCATGTTGTCGAGCAGAACCATATCCGCGCCCGCCTCCGCGGCCTGCTCGGCCTGTTCCAGGGTGTCGGCTTCGACTTCAATCTTCAACCGCGGATATTTTTCGCGCGCGCGTGCCACGGCGGCGGCGATGGCGTTCGGCTTCTCATGCCGCAGGGCGGCTAAATGATTGTCCTTGATCAAAATCATGTCGGACAAGCCGAGGCGGTGATTTCTGCCGCCGCCGCACACGACCGCGTATTTCTCGAACCGCCGCCATCCCGGCGTGGTTTTGCGCGTATCGAGAATCTGCGCCGGGGTCCCCTTGATGGCTTCGACGAATTGCGCAGTGAAAGTGGCGATGCCGGAAAGCCTTTGAACAAAATTCAACGCGACGCGTTCGGCGGTCAAAATCGCTCGCGCCGGCCCGGTTACGCGCATCAGAATTTCGCCGGCTTTGAGGGGTTGACCATCCTCTGCGAGGCGTTCGATCTGTACTGCGGATGAAAGCCCGGTGAACGCGGCTTCAGCGAAGGCGAGGCCGGCAATCACGAGCGGTTCCCGGGCGCGCAGTGCGGCCCGGGCCCCGGCGGCTTCCGGCACGGTCGCGAGGGTGGTCACATCCCCGCTGCCGATGTCCTCGGCCAGGGCATTTTGCACGGCCTGACGGATTTCCGAGACGGATAATTCCACACCCTCAAGATGAACGTGAAGGGTGGAAGGGAAAAGTAAAAAGGGAATGGTCCGGGAGCAACCGGAAGTCTCGCGTCAGTTGCCGGGGGTCAGTGAAAAGAATTCCTCGACCAGTTGGTCCACACTTTCGGCGGCTTCGGTGTTCGGCTGGGTTGCCAAAGCCAGCAACGCGCCATCCATTCGCGGAATCAGGACAATTTGGCCCTGTTCGAATGTCCAGGTCAGCCGGTGCGGTGCCAGACCCTGGCCGGCCAGCCAGGTCATCGTCCCGGCCAGTTGATGCAGCATGTCTTCCAAATGTTCGCGGGGATACATTTCATCGAAGCTGTAACTCTGGCAGGTGGCATCGGGCCGGCGCAGGCCGCAGGCCAGCAAACCGGGTATGGTTGCGCCGGGAGCGGGCTTTTCCTGGGGGGAACTGCTCATGCGATCCGGATGATGGATTTTTCCCTGGTGGACGAAACCCGTACAAAGACCATGCGGTCAGCCTTTAATTGCGCCACGGCCCGACTGCCGGCCAGTTGAATTTCCAGCCGGTCAAAGTTTCCCAGAGGCACCAGTTGATTGAAGCGCGCCGCCTGTTGCGCCACGTTCTGCAGCAGGGCCACCCGGGCATCCCGATCCGGGCATTGCCAGAGGTATAGAGGCTCGCCCTGGCCGGAACAAATCAATGTTTCCTCAACATGTACTCCCATGACCGGTGCGGTGGAGGATTCGACAGCGGGTGCCGGTTCCGCGGTTTTTCCCGTCGGCGTCGCCGCCGCGATCATTTCATCACGCACCCGCGCGGCTTCCATCAGCAAAAATTCCCATTGTCCTTCGATGGTGCGCTTGGGCGGCAGTTCGAAAGGTTGCAATTGAAACTCACCGCTGGCCAGGGCCAATAAATTGTAGAAGGCGGCTTCCCCGACCATGTCACCGGCCTGGGCGTGAATGATGCGGCCGTCTTCGATGTAGACCCGGCCGCGCAATTGCAGGTTGTGGATTTCCAAAATGGACGAGTTGCGTCCGAGACATTCCATTTGAATGACATCCTGCAGGCCGACCCGGCGCAACACGCCCTGAAAACCTTCCTGAGGCGTCCAGGTGATCAATTCCTCCAGCATGACGAAGATGGATTTCAAGCCCTCCGGTGTACGCGGTTTTTCGATGAACAATTCGGCACCCTCGGCGAGGCAGGCGGAGCGTTTCTCCTCCGTCGCGTTGGCGGTGATCACCGCCTTTTTTAAATCCGGGTGGGTGCGATTGAGGATATGGAGGAACTGGATGCCGTCCAGCATCGGCATGTTGACATCCGTGACGACGAGATCCATTTTGCGGCCTTTCAAAAATTCAATTGCCTTATCGGCGGAGGTCGCACAATGGATTTGCCAGATATTCTCACCCAACGTGGCAAAGAAATCCCGAATCATGGCCAGAAAATCCGGGTCGTCGTCCACGAACAGGATCTGGTATTGTTTAGTCGGTGCGTTCACTTTTTATCAGGAAATCCGCACCTGAGTGCCGCAATTCCCGTACCGGAACCTGCCCTCCGCGGGCACAAAATCACGACCGGCTCGAGTGTTTCTCAAGGCTTTCAATTCAAGGCCGCCAGGGCGTTCCGGGCCGCCTGTTGCACATAAGGGTCGCCGTCCCGGGTGGCGCTGGTGAGGATGGCCTTCGCCCCTTTTTCCCGCAATTGCCCGAATGCCATCGCGGCCGCCAGTCGCAGGTCGCGATCGCGGTCGCCCAGCAGATCGCCCAGAATGGTGAAAACAGCGTCCGTTGGCTTTTCCGACGGTTGCGCCGCGGGAACCGTGGTGGGTCGACTGCCCGCCGGTTCCGGAACAACACTGTTGAGTTGCTGCAGCAACTTGGTGGCGCTGTGCCGGACCCAGTAATCCCGGTGATTCAGCGCCGTGTTGATTTCCGGCAATGCCTGATGAGCTGCTTCGGTTTTCAGCCAATGCCGGTCAATCTGTTGAAGCGAGTTGGCCGCGGCGCTCCGGACGACGCTTTCCACGTCCAACAACGTCAGCACCAGGGCATAAATCGCGCGCGCATCACCAATCCGGCCCAAAGCGACCACCGCACCCTCACGGACATCACGATCCTTGTCACGCGCTGCCTGACAAAGTCCTTCCACGGCCGACGGTTCGCCCAGGCCGCCCAGGGTCTTGACGGCTGCCTGGCGCACTTCCCAGGAAGAATCTTTCAACGCGTGGATCAAACCGGGCACGGCCCGGCTGCCGTCACATTTGGCGACCGTCTCCACGGCGGCAGAGCGGACGCTGGGATTTTGATCCCGGAGCAAATGGTTCACGGCTTCATAAGCGGAGGGGTCGGCCAAACGTTCCAACATTTCCAATGCCGCAATCCGCACCCCCGGCGTGCTTTTATTGAGTGCCTCCAGCAACGGTCTGACGACGTTGCGGTCATCCATTTCCCCCAGCACCTTGACCGCCGCCAGTTGTTTGTCCGGCGAACCGGTCCGGAGCAGTTCGACCAGTGGATCAATGGCATCGCTACCCAGCGCCGCGGCCTGGCGCAGATTGCCCGTGGCCATGATCTGGAGCGCGCGATCAGTGTCATTCTCCGGCTGCCAGCCCAGTTGTTTCAAGCTGTTGTAAACGCGGGATCTGACGACGGGCTCGGCATCCCGGAGCAGTCGGACCAGCCAACCGATTGCTTGCGGATCTCCCATTTGTCCCAAGGCTTCGGCTGCCGCCGCACGGGCCAGGGGATTCGGGTCGCGCAGCATTTGTATCAGTGGTTCCACCGCCCGTCGGTCTTGAAATCTTGCCAATCCCCGCGCTGCCGCGCTGCGAACATCGGCCTCCCGATCTTTAAGTGCAAAAAGCAAAGGCTCGACTGAGTCGGAATGCTCGGATTGCGCGAGCTTCTCCACTGTCGCCAACCGGGTTTTGGGGCTGCTGACGCGAAGCTGTTGATATGTCCACCACAACATAATTTGATGGAATACAGCGATTTCTGCGCCAATCGGATTGGGACGCGTTCCTGAGGCAAAACACAACTGATTTATAAAGAACAGCTTACACAAATCAAAGAAACCGGGAAATTTGTGTTAATCTCTTAATGGCGCGCACGGGATGGAATTGGATTTGTTTTTGTCAATTTTAGTGCCGGGATTGAACCGGCAAGAATCCTGTCGCGCATCGTGATCCGGCGAACGCCGGGTGTTGTATGCGGCTCGACTCCGCCGTCCGGTTGTGGCAGTTTTCCGTTATGGATGCGGATGAGCGTGAGATTTACCAGTTCCTCAAGTCCTGGGGAAGCGAGTTCATTGCGGCGCGCGAGATTTGTCGGCGTGCCGGCGGTAAACGCCGGTTCCACGAAGACGCGGACTGGGCCAAGCCGGTTTTGCTCCGCATGGCCGAACGGGGCATTCTCGAAACCAACGCCACGGGACATTTCCGCTTGAAACCCGTATCGAAAAAGAAGCAGAGCAAACAATGGGTTTCGCCTGACATCGCAAAAATTCTTAAGGAAAGTGGCGTGGAAGTCGAAAGCGCCGGCGAAGAGAGCGGTATTGGTTCCGACGAGTATTACGAGGAGTTGTAATCGTTCATGCGGGTCCCATGCTCGCCGCGCTAATCACCACGCTGCTGTTTTCCATCTCCGCGATCTGCGGTTATCGCACCGCCTCCCAAATCGGCGGAGTGGAAGCCAACTTCTGGCGCGCCTGTCTGGCGACCCTTTTTCTCGCCATCTGGGCCAACATTTTCGGCAACGGTTTTGAAGGCGCCGCCTTTCCGGTTTTTGCATTGAGCGGCCTGGCAGGAATCGGCCTGGGTGACAGTGGTTATTTTCAAGCCCTGCCCCGGCTTGGCAGCCGCCGGACGGTTTTGCTCACCCAATGCCTCACCGCCCCGTTGGCCGTGGCGATTGAATGGTGGTGGCTCGGCACGACACTGAAGGTCGCCGAGTTGCTTTTCATTCTCGTCATTCTGGCGGGTGTGGCCTTGGCGCTGGCTCCCAGGGAACATTTGGAAATAACGCCGCGCCAGATGTTCCTGGGAATTCTTGGTACGGTGGTCGGCGCGCTGGGCGGTGCGCTGGGTGCGGTGTTGAGCCGCAAAGCCTACGCCGTGGCCCAGGCCGCCGGCGAGCATCCCGATCCCGGCACAACCGGTTACCAGCGCGTTATTGGTGGCGCGATCGCGCTGGGGTTGCTGTTGCTGGTGGTGAAATGGCGCAGTGCTCATTCTCATGGAGGCGTCTTTGAGGCAAAAAGTTTGCGGGTTTCACATGATAAATGGCGTCGCCTCTGGCCCTGGGTCGTGGCCAACAGCCTGGCGGGCCAGACAGTAGGGGTGAGTTGTATGCAATGGGCACTCGAAAATACGTCGGCCGGTATCGTCACGGCGGTCATCGCGACCACCCCCATCCTGCTGCTGCCGATGACGCGCCTGATTGACGGTGAACGGATTGGTGTACGCTCGACGGCCGGCGCATTGGTGGCCGTCGCCGGCGTCATCGGCCTGACGTTTTCGCGTTGAGCCGGGCTGGCCGGAGCGGCATATTCTTGTGCCTTCCCGTATGGACGACAGCCTGAAAAGTGCCGTTGAAACGCTCGGCATCGAAAAATTCCGGCGGCACATTTTTTTGTGTGCCGATCAAACGGAGTCGAAGTGTTGCGCCCGCGAGGCGGGTCTGGCGGCGTGGGAATTCTTAAAGCGCCGACTCCAGGAACTGAACCTCGCCGGGCCGGAACCGCTTGTTTATCGTACCAAGGCAAACTGTCTGCGGGTCTGTGCCCGCGGGCCGATCGCCGTCGTCTATCCGGAAGGCGTCTGGTATCACTCGTGCACGCCGGAAGTCTTGGAGCGCATTATTCAGGAGCATCTGGTTGGCGGACAGATCGTTGGAGAATTTGCTTTTGCCCGGAATCCATTGCGATGAGGCCGGTTCAGAGCCGTGTTGACTCACGGATAAATGTTACCCTGGGCGGGCGTCAGACATGACAACGTTGCCTCAGGTTGGAGGTTACTTTGGGTAGTGAAGAACAGGCGCAGTTTCTGTTCAATGCTTTTCTTCAAGGTGAAGGGGTTGAGTT
>DATJYM010000302.1:0-17983 GCA_035499615.1 Candidatus Acidiferrales bacterium
GATCGAAGTCACCCGCGAATCACCGTAACATTTCAATGCAATCCAAGTCGGGCGCAACTTCGTAAGGCCTCGCCCTGCTTCATTTTAGGTCTTTACCCCAGTGTTCGAGGGAGGCAAGGCGGGTTATCGTCTCCGGGTTGAGCGTGCGCGGACCGTCATGCTCGCCACGAGATTGACCTGGTGTGAACAGCGAGACGATCAGCGGGTTGGCAAACCGGTTGAACGCAAGGGAGCAAAATTCCGTCGAACTAACGCAAGGGAGGTGAGGAAGATCGGTGATGTACAGAATTGTCAAATTACCCCCGGGGCAGTTTATCACGATACCCACCGGCAGGACGCTTCGGGTGCGTGACCTCCCGGATGGATCCCTGTTTTCCTACGATGGCCATGTGTGGGGAAAATTTTCCAATGCTGACATTTGCTTGAGCGAATTTGACGATGAATCTGGAACAATTCCCTGGTCGGTGGTCGAAAATCTGGAAGTGATTGAACTTCTTCGCCTGGAACCCTAGCCGGTCGCTGGTGGGGCAAAATTGGATTGATCGCTGTTATCCGCCAGCACGATTTCCGGTCTGCCTTGTGGTTCGCCTCCCCATTACTTTGATCTGAACTTTTTGCTGCCCGTCCCGGGATCCAAAGTCGGTCGGTTCATTAGCCGCGAGCCATGCCAGCGCCTCTTCATAACTTTGGAAGGCCCCCACATGCCACCCCTTCATCCGGCTGATGAAGGCAAACAACCTGGCGCGGCGGTGGGGGTCGGAGGTGTAAAGCACGGCCAGCCGGTGTTCCTTGGTGAATCCGATATCATGGAACGTGGACACAAGGGTCACCAGGTCGGTGGGCTTGAATACCGGCACGGGGCCCGGTTTCAAGGCCCGCAAGTCGAGGAGGGCCTGATCAATCCCGCGTTTCCGGCACGCGCGTGCCAGTTCCGCCAGGGCCGACTTGCTGGCCGCAACATCAAAACGCCCGTGCGCGCCCACCCGGATGAATTCGCTGGCCCGGATAATTTGAAGTGCCAAGGGCATGTTTACTGATTGGTTACCCTCAATGTGTTGCCAGGATCACTACGAGCTTCAAGTTTAGCGCTTTCCTCAACTTGTTTTCATTACTGATTGCTCATTATTGAGGTTGTCAGGTTGTAAAGTCAAAGCTTCTCCGCCGGCACCCGGCACAACTTCGCACCACCCCCGGAGCGCCGGACACCTTTTCGGCCTGGTGGCGGCATTCGCAAGGTTCACGCTGATACGCTGATCGGCGCTCCGTTCTTCCGCATCATCATTGCGGTGGTGCGAAGTTGCGCCTCGTCTGACCCCTCAATGATCTTGTCCGGTTCCGGTGGAGAAGGATATCTTTATCGTGGACAGAAACAGATACGCCGTCTAAAAGGGTATAACAATTCGTCAGGAATCAATGACACCTGACCAAGTTAACAAATTAACCTCTTAAATTTATGAAACATGCATTGAATCGTCTTTACCTGTTAGCCGGCTTGGCCTCGGCGATGTTGCTCGCGGCGGGCTGTCAATCTTCCCCAAACGCTGCCGGTGGCTCCATGCCAGCAATGGCTTCGCCGACCACAAAGGAGTCACAAACGGCCATGACCCCGGCGCAGGCGCTGGACGAACTGAAAGCCGGCAATGCCCGGTTTGTGGCCGGCCGCCCGCTCGCGCGTAATCTGCCCGCCGACGTCAAGACCACCGCTCCCGGCCAGTACCCCTTTGCCGTCGTCCTGAGCTGCCTGGATTCCCGTCAACCCATTGAAATCGTCCTCGACCAGGGCATCGGCGACATTTTCAGCGCCCGCGTCGCCGGTAACGTGCTGAACGACGACATCCTCGGCAGCATGGAATTTGCCTGCAAGGTTTCGGGTGCAAAACTGATTGCCGTCATCGGCCACACCAATTGCGGAGCCGTCAAAGGCGCAGTCGACGATGTGCAACTGGGCAACCTCACCGGACTGCTCGCGAAAATCAAACCGGCGATGGACGCGGTGCCCGCCGATGTCGAGCCGCGGACGTCGAAAAACTCCGAATATGTGGACCAGGTGGCCAGGGCGAATGTGCGCCTGGTCATGAAAGAGATTCGCGACCGCAGTCCCATCCTGCGCGAGATGCTTGATAAAGGTGAGATCGGCCTGGTCGGCGGGATGTACGACCTTTCCACCGGAGAAGTGCATTTCTTTGCGAATTGAAAATAGTGACAAAACACTTTGAGCCGATTTTTGTCGGTTCGAGCTCAGTGAAAAATCATGAATCACAAAAATCGGGTAGAGGGGAATGAAATGGCGCGAACTGATGACGCCCGGCGGGACGGCGACAAGGTTATGGTTCGGTTGTTCTTTTTATCTGTTCTTTATCCAGCCCACCGAAGAGAAAGCAGAGCCTGGCCGGGGTCTGCTTGAAAGTGCTTTACACTCGTTTGAGCTGCCAGCATCGTTTTAATCAGCCCTCGGGAAAGCGAGAACGGTTTATCGGAGCGGAGCATCGGCGGGTGTTAAGCGAATGATTCCCTGCAAGTAATGGAACGTAAGAACCTATGACAAAATCTCCCATTTTGAAAACGGAACTGCTGGGATTCTCCCTTGCTGCACTCGCGATATTGGCCGGCTGCAAACAACAGGCCCCGACCCCTACCAGACCGCCGGACGTGGTGGTGGCCACGGTCGAGCAGCGGGCCGTGCCGATTTATCAGGAATTCGTGGGAACCATGCAAGCCGAAGTCAACGCGACGATTTCCGCGCAGGTCGGCGGTTATCTCCTCAGCCGTAATTATAGGGAAGGCAGCCTGGTGACGAACGGGCAGGTGCTGTTCCAGATTGACAGCCGCACTTACAAGGCGGCGTTGGACGAGGCGGAGGCAAAAGTCACCAAGACGGAACTGGACGTGCAGCGCTATACGCCGCTGGCGAAGACCGAAGCCATCAGCCAGCAGGAATTGGACGATGCCATTCAGGCGAATGCCGCCGCCGTAGCTGCCGCCGAGACGGCTCGGCTGAATTATGAGTTTTGCACCATTCGTTCACCGATCGACGGCGTGGCGGGCCTGGCTCAGGCCCAGGTCGGCAACCTCGTTGGTCCCAGTACAGGCCCGCTCACAACGGTGGTGCAGCTGGATCCGATCCGCGTGTATTTCTCTGTGTCGCAGCAGTTGATGACTCAGATGGCGGAGCACCTGCTGGCCGAGGGTCAGACACTCCGGTCGGGAAGTAACGAGGTGGTTTTGGAACTGGTGCTCGCCTCCGGTTCCCGTTACCCGCTGAAAGGACGCGTGCGCTTCTCGGATAATCAGGTGGACGTCAGAACCGGCACCATACGGGTGGTGGGCGAATTTCCCAACCCACACCAGTTGCTCGCTCCCGGCATGTTCGTGCGGGTCCGGGCGCAAATCGGTGTGGACAAGGACGCGCTGCTCGTGCCACAGCGCGCGGTGGCGGAATTACAGGGGCGGAAACTGATTGCCGTGGTGGGCGCGGACAACCGGGTCAGCATCCGGCCCATCAACACCGGTCAGTTGGTCGGAGAATTGTGGGTGGTCACCGGACCATTGAAGGCTGGCGATCGTGTGGTCGCCGAAGGCATTCAGAAAGTGCGCGACGGAATCACGGTGAACCCGGTGCCGTCCGGGACCGTGTCGGACGCCAAAAACGGAGAACCGCAACCATGACCTGCTATCCCCTCTCCCTGGCCGGGTTTTTGAGGATTTTGGACTGCGGTGGCAGAGCGCAGCGGCGACACCGCTTGGAGAACGCCGGTAAACATTACAAGAGCGGCGTGGCGCTGCGCTTCCCGCCGCGCTCCAAGAATTTTGGCTCCGGCACCGCTGGGCAGAGCACCACGGTTCGACTTTCCTGAGTCATGTCAAAATTTTTCATCAACCGGCCCATCGTCGCGATGGTCATCGCCATCCTGATGGTGATCATCGGCACGGTGGCCATTTTCAGCCTGCCCATTGCGCAATTCCCGAACATTGCCGACCCGCAAATTCAGGTCAACGCCACTTACCCGGGCGCGGACGCCGTCACCGTCCAGCAATCCGTGGCCACGCCCATCGAACAGCAGATGTCGGGCGTGGACAACATGGAATACATGTATTCGCTCAACGCAAACAACGGCACGATGAAGCTGACGGTGGATTTCAACATCAAGACCGACCCGAACACCGACCAGATTCTCGCACAAATGCGGCAGGGCCAGGCCAACTCGCAACTGCCCAGCGCCGTCATCAACCAGGGCGTCACGGTGCAGAAGTCCACCGCCGCGCCGTTGATCATGTTCGCGCTCTATTCGCCAAACAACACCTACGATAACATTTTCCTGGCGAACTATTGCTACATCAATATCAACGACCAGATGACGCGCGTGCCGGGCATCGCCAGCGTGTCGGTGTTCGGCGCGGGCCAATACGCCATCCGACTCTGGGTGCGGCCCGACCGCCTGGCGCAGATGGGCATCACCGTGCCGGAAATCATCAACGCCGTGCAGGCTCAGAACAACGTGAACCCCGCCGGCAAAGTCGGCGGCGAACCGATTCCGCAGGGCCAGCAATTCACCTACACCGTCCGCGCGCCCGGCCGATTGCAGACGCGGGAGGAATTTGAAAACATCATCCTTCGCGCCGCGCCGGATGGAGCCGTCGTCCGCGTCAAGGACGTGGCCCGCGTCGAACTCGGTGCCCAGAATTACGACATGGTGGCGCGGCTGAACGGCAAGCCCTGCGCGCTGATAGCGCTTTATCAATTGCCCGATTCCAACGCCGTGGACGCAGCCAAGAAAGCCAAGGCGCTCATGGCAAAATTGAAGGAGAGTTTTCCGCCGGACATGGATTACGTCGTGGCACTCGACACGACCCTGGCGGTAACCGAAGGCATGAAGGAAATTGAGCACACGCTGTTGGAAGCCATCGGGCTCGTCATCATCGTGGTATTTCTCTTCCTGCAAGGCTGGCGCGCGACCCTGATCCCGCTGCTGGCCGTGCCGGTGTCGCTCATCGGCACGTTTGCGCTCTTCCCGCTGTTCGGTTTCTCCATCAATACGCTGTCACTCTTCGGCCTCGTCCTCGCCATCGGCCTGGTGGTGGATGACGCCATTGTCGTCGTCGAAATCGTGGAGCATCACATCGAGAAGGGCCTGTCGCCCAAGGAAGCGGCCTTGAAGGGCATGCAGGAGGTCACCGGGCCGGTCATCGCCATTGCCATCATCCTGTCGGCGGTGTTCATTCCGACCGCGTTCATTCCCGGCATCACCGGCCGGCTGTATCAACAATTCGCCCTGACCATCTCGATTTCGATGATTCTGTCTGCGTTCAACGCGCTGACGCTGTCGCCGGCGCTGGCGGCGCTGCTGCTGCGGCCGAGGAAGAAGAGCACCGGGTTGTTGCAGGGATTTTTCGACTCGTTCAATAAATGGTTTGGCCGGGCGACCGACGGGTACGTCGGGGTGTGCCGTTTCCTGATCCACAAAAGCGCGTTCGCCTTGCTGCTGTTGGCAGGCGTGGTGGTATTGACGGGTTTTCTCGGCAAATCGATCCCGACGAGCTTCCTGCCGGATGAGGACCAGGGCTATATTTTCGGCGGCGTGCAGCTTCCGGACGCCGCGTCCATGCAACGAAATGACGCCGTCGTGAAGCAATGCGAGGGAATCCTCAAGAACACACCCGGCGTGAAATATTATTCGTCGGTAGTCGGGTACAGCATGTTGAGCGGCGTGGTGAACACTTACAGCAGCTTCTTCTTCATTTCGCTCAAGGACTGGCACGAACGCAAGGCGCCGGAGGAGCAATACAAGGCGATCATGGCCCACATCAACCGCGAGTTCAGCAGGATTCCCGGCGCCATTGCCATGGTGTTTCCGCCACCGGCCATTCCCGGCGTAGGCACGTCAGGCGGCGTGACCTTCGTGCTCGAAGATCGTTCCGGCCAGGGCTTTGAGTATCTGGCGGCGAACCTGCAAAAATTCCTGGCGGCGGCGAAGAAACGCCCGGAATTGGCCTCCGTGTTCACCACCGCGCTGCCGTCCGTACGCCAGGTCGAGGTGGACGTGGACAACGACTTGGTGCTGCAGCAGGGCGTGAAGTTGCAGGACGTTTACCAGACGATGCAATGTTTCATGGGCGGCGCGTTTGTAAATTATTTCAACCGCTTCGGCCGCCAGTGGCAGGTGTACGTGCAGGCCGAGGGTGACTACCGCACCCAGGCCGATCACCTGGGACAGTTTTATGTGCTCAACAACACCAATCAGATGGTGCCCCTGGCCGCGCTGACGAGCGTGAAAACCACCGTCGGCCCGGAGTTCACCATGCGCTACAACCTTTACCAGGGCGCCCAAATTAATGCCTCGGCCAAACCCGGCGTCAGTTCCGCCCAGGCCATGAAAGCGATGGAGGAAGTCTTCAAGGAATCCATGCCGCCGGGCATGGGCTTCGATTATCTGGGCATGAGTTACCAGGAAAAGAAGGCGCAGCAGGGCGTGTCACCCATGGTCATCTTCGGTTTCTCGCTGGTGTGTGTGTTCCTGATTCTCGCCGCTCAATACGAGAGCTGGAGCCTGCCGTTCAGCGTGCTGCTGGGCGTACCCATCGCCGTCTTCGGCGCTTTCATGGGCTTGATGGTCGGCCATTACGAAAACAACGTCTATGCCCAAATCGGCCTGGTCATGCTCATCGGTTTGTCGGCGAAGAATGCCATTCTTATTGTCGAATTCGCCAAAATGAATTATGAGCAGGGCAAGCCGCTGCTGGACGCCGCGCTCGAAGGCGCCAAGCTGCGGCTGCGGCCCATTCTGATGACCAGCTTCGCGTTTCTCCTCGGTTGCGTACCGCTCGCCAGGGCGAGCGGCGCCGGTGCGCTTTCCCGACAGGTCATGGGCTTCACCGTCATCGGCGGCATGGGCGCCGCCAGTTTCATCGCCATTTTCCTGATTCCGGTGACGTTTTACGTTGTGGAAAAACTGGGCGGTTCAAAACACGCCCCGGCGACGGCCGGCGAAGTCAAACCAGCGGCAGGCGGCCATTGATTGATTGTAGCGGCGCCTTGGCAGAGCGCCGCAAACCTTGGAAAATGAAGAGTGCGGCTTTCTGCCGAAAGCCGCCACGCACAATTATGAAAAACAAAGAATTCATCAAGCGCGCGCGGAAGTTTGCGCGGGTATTCCGCGTGACCGACGGCGACAAATTCCGGCTCAAGGATTACAAACCGCACGACACCCTCGGATTCAAGGATGAACACAAGCCCCGTGCCAAGGAAGCCCTGGCCAACGGCGTGCAGCTGCTGGCCGAATTGCAGGACAAACTTTACGCGTATGACAAATGGGCCCTGTTGCTGATCTTTCAGGCCATGGACGCCGCGGGCAAGGATGGTGCCATCAAACACGTCATGTCGGGCGTCAATCCGCAGGGCTGCCAGGTTTATTCCTTCAAATCGCCGTCCGCCGAGGACCTGGACCACGATTATCTCTGGCGTTGCACGAAGTGCCTGCCCAATCGCGGGCATATCGGCATCTTCAACCGCAGTTACTACGAGGAAACCCTCGTCGTGCGGGTGCACCCGGAGTTTCTGAACAAGGCGAAACTGCCGCCGTCGCTCATTACCAAGGATATCTGGGAAAACCGTTTCCGCGACATCCGCGGATTCGAGCGCTATCTCGCCAATAATGGCATTCTCACCGTCAAATTCTTCCTGCACGTCTCGAAGAAGGAACAGAAACGGCGTTTCCTGGAGCGTCTGGAACGCCCTGAGAAAAACTGGAAATTTTCGGGCTCCGACATGGCTGAGCGCGGTTTCTGGGATGATTATCAGGAAGCGTATGAGGACACCATCCGGAACACGGCCACGAAGCAGGCGCCGTGGTACGTCGTGCCGGCGGACAATAAATGGTTCTCCCGCATCGTCGTCGCTTCAGCAGTGATCGATACGCTCGCAGAACTGGAGCTCGAGTATCCCGAGGTTGGACCGGACAAATTGAAAGAACTGGCGGCCGCCAAAAAAGAATTGCTGAAGAAGTAATTTTTGCCACGCGGTGTTAATTGGGACCAGGCCGGTGGGGCGAGCACCTTGCCCCGCTCTGCGGTCATACTCGTAAGCCGCTTGCTTTCTCCCGGTAGAGACATCGCGCCCACACTCCACCCTGTATCGCGGGATCACGGAGGACGGGCCGCGCGATGTCCGCGCGAAAACCGGACGGGTCAGCGGGCCGTCCCTACCGATAAAAATAACCCAATGCTCCTCGATAAGACAAACTGTGGAGTGATGCGTTTAACGTTTCAATATTGAGGCAGACTTTTTACACAAGTTTCGCTCGACAAATCACTTAAATCTAATTAGAAACGTTCCCATGACCAGCGATATACAATACTTTTGCTGCATATTTTCTGGTTAAGCATCGTCGAACCCCGCAGTGAAGTCATTTGGGCGAGTTGGTACTTGGCAGAAAAAACCACGCTCTGCCGTGCAGAACGTAAAGCCGGATGCGTGAACCACAGAGGCATTCGAAAGAAATGAAGTGAATGCTATGAAAATGGCAGCACGAAACACGCGTGACTCGCGTTCCACACCCCCTCAACCAGACAACCTATGAACCATCCCATCATGAACTGGCTGTTCGACACCTTGAGGAGCAATCCCGAAATCGCCATTTTCCTCGCCCTGGCGCTGGGCTTTTGGATCGGCGGCATGCGGTTGGGAAAATTCAGCCTCGGCAATGTCACCGGCGTGTTGCTGGCCGGCGTGCTGATTGGACAACTGAACATCACCATTTCGCCGAACGTCAAGGCGGTGTTCTTCCTGATGTTCCTTTTCGCGGTTGGTTATGGTGTTGGGCCGCAATTTTTCCGGGGCCTGAAGAGCGACGGGCTGCCGCAGGTGTTCTTCGCCGTCATCTTGTGCGTTAGTTGTCTTTTGTGTGCATTTATCGCCGCCAAGGTCGCTGGTTACAATATGGGCCAGGCGGCCGGGTTGCTCTCGGGCGCCTGCACCATCTCGGCGGTCCTTGGCGTGGCCTCCGATACCATGGGCCAGATCGGCCTCACCCCCGACCAGCACAAGGCCATGGTGGACGCCATGCCGGTGGCTTACGCCGTTACCTATCTCTTCGGCACGGCTGGCTCGGCGTGGTTCCTGGCGTCCATCGGACCGAAGCTGCTCGGAGTTAATCTCGCCAAGGAATGCGCCGAGTACGAGGCAAAGATGGGCGGCGCGGCCGACGCCGGCGACCAGATGTCAGCCTACCGGCGTTTGACCACCCGCGCCTATCAGGTGCAGGAGGGTTCGAAATTGGCAGGCAAGACGGTCGCGGAATTTGAAGCGCAGTTTTCCATGCCGCGGGTCTTTATCATGCGTCTTCGGCAGGCGTCGAAAATCTGTGATACTGATCCCAAAACCATCATCCGCGCGGGTGACATATTAGGGTTGGCGGGACCGCGCGAGTTGCTGTTGAAAATCGAAGCCGAGCTGGGTCCGGAAGTGGACGACCGTGAGCTGTTTGACGTCCCCATCCAGCTCCTCGACGTGGTCATCACGAACAAGGAGTTTGTGGGGAAGACGCTGCTGGAAATCCGAAATTCCGACGCCGCCCAACAGGTCCGCGGCGTGTTCCTGCGCAAACTGATTCGCACCGGCCAGGAAATGCCTTTCAACCCCGGCACCAAGGTGGATCGCGGCGACGTCGTGCAAATTGTCGGTCCGGTACAGGAAGTTGAGAAGGCGGCCAAGAGATTGGGCTATGCCGACCGCGCGACGGACAAGACCGACATGGTATTCATGGGCCTGGGCATCGTCATTGGCGCACTCATCGGCGCCATCGTCATCAAATTGGGACAGGTGCCCTTGAGCCTGAGCACGAGCGGCGGCGCGCTTTTTGCCGGGCTCGTTTGCGGCTGGCTGCGCTCGGTAAATCCGACCTTTGGCCGGATCCCCGGACCGGCACTCTGGGTGTTCAACAACATCGGTCTCACCGCGTTTATTGCCGTGGTCGGCATCAGTTGCGGGCCAAGCTTTGTGGCCGGCTTGAAGGCGGCGGGCATCAGCCTGTTCCTCTGGGGCGTGTTCGTCACCACCGTGCCCTTTGTCGTCGGCATCTTCACCGGCAAATACCTGTTCAAGATGCATCCCGGCATCATCCTCGGCGCCTGCGCCGGCGCGCGCACGACCACCGCGGCACTGGGCGCCATTCAGGATGAAGCGAAAAGCAAGGTGCCGGCACTGAGCTATACCGTCACCTATGCCGTGGGCAACGTGCTGCTCATCACCTGGGGCGTGGTCATCGTCCTGTTGATGAAATAATAGTTTAAACGAACAACCAACCAAAACTCGTATGCCTGCCAAAACCCAATTCCCTGCATCAGCCACGGGACTCAAACACGGCCTGTTCAGCGCGGCCGAAGCGCGGTTCGATCGCTGGTGCGACCTCGGCCACGCCGCCGAAACGCTCGTCGCCACGGCGCAAGCCGGCAAACCCTCCGCCGAGGCCAGGGCACAAATCGCGCAGTTGCTCGCCGCCCTCGATCCCCTGGAAACCCTTTATGCCTATCCGGGTGACACCTTAATGACGGCGCTGAGGGATTTGCAGGAGCGCGGCAATTTCGCGGGTTTCTGCGAGCTGGCCACCCGCATCGGCCGGGCTTTGCGCAACGGCACTTATCGCCGCAGTGTCAACGCGTGGAAGGTGGGCGAGGAATCCGAAGGCGAATCCGGCGATCGATTTCTGAAGGATTACTTCGAGGGCGAAGACCTGGCCAAACCCTATTTCGAAGTGCTCGTGGTCAGTGATAACGGGACGCCCGAGCAGGTCCGCCAGGTGCGAAATGAGTGGCGCAAACTCTGCCGGCCCGAGGATCCGTTCGTCTATGAACTTGTCGTGGCCACGAGCTTCGAAGATGCGGTCTTGGGCGCCGTATTGAACCCGAACATCCAGGCGATCATCATTCAGGACAACTTCCGCTTCCAGACGCGCTTCCACGCGCCGCTGCTCCGCGAGTATCTGCAACAATATCTCAAGCTCGCGGCCACCGGGGTCGCGCCCCAGGACTACGGTGTCACTCTCGCCAAAGTCATCCGCGGTTTCCGCCCGGAACTGGATGTCTATCTGGTCGTGGATCGCGGCGTGGAAAAGCTCGCCAGCCAGCTCGACTCAAAAAACATTCGCCGCATTTTTTACGGCATCGAAGACCTGATGGAATTGCATCTCGCCCTCTTCGAAGGTGTCAACGACCGTTATGACACGCCCTATTTCAACAATCTGAAAAACTACGCACGCAAACCGATCGGCACGTTCCACGCCCTGCCCGTCGCCCGCGGCAAGTCGGTCTTCAAGTCACATTGGATCCGCGACTTTGGCTATTTCTACGGCACCAACATCTTCCTCGCCGAATCCTCCGCCACCACCGGCGGCCTTGACTCCCTGCTGGAGCCGACCGGCAACATCAAGATTGCCCAGGAGAAGGCGGCGCGCGCCTTTGGAGCCCAGAAGCTGTTCTTCGCCACCAACGGCACCTCGACCTCAAACAAGATCGCCGTACAGGCAATCGTGCGGCCCGGCGATATCGTGCTCGTGGATCGCAACTGCCACAAGTCGCACCACTACGGTCTCGTACTCTGTGGCGGCCAACCCCTCTACGTCGAGGCGTATCCGCTCATGCAGTATTCCATGTATGGCGGAGTGCCGCTTCGCTCCATCAAGCAGACGCTGTTGAATCTCAAAGCGGAGGGGAAACTGGATCGCGTGCGGATGCTGCTCCTCACCAACTGCACGTTCGACGGCCACATCTACAACGTGCCGCGCTTTATGGAGGAGGTGCTGGCCATCAAACCCGACATCGTCTTCCTGTGGGATGAGGCCTGGTATGCCTACTCGCGCTTCTCCCCGTTCCACCGCCGCCGTTCGGCCATGGGCGCGTGCGACGCGCTCCGCGAACGTTACGCGAGTCCCGCCTATCGCGCGGAGTATGAGGCGTTCCGGCAAAAGTACGGTAAACTGGACCCGAAAAATCCCAAGCTGCTGGCGGCGCATCTCTTGCCGGATCCCGACGCGGTGAAGTTGCGCGTCTATGCCACTACTTCGACGCACAAGTCGCTTTCCTGTTTCCGGCAGGGTTCCTACATCATGGTCAACGACGATTGCTGGGAGAGCACCGAGGCAACGTTCGAGGAGGCGTTCTTCACCCACACCAGCACCTCGCCCAACCTGCAGATCATCGCGTCGCTCGACATCGCACGCCGCCAGGCTGAACTGGAGGGCTATGAGCTGGTGATGCGCTCCATCGAACTCGCCCTGATGCTGCGCCGTGAGGTTAACAACCATCCGCTTATTTCCAAATATTTCCGCATCGCCACCAACGCGGACATGGTGCCGGGCGAGCATCGCGCCAGCGGCTTTGAAGATTTTCATGCGCCCGGGGCCTCCTGGAAAACCATGCATGACGCATGGGAAACGGACGAGTTCGTGCTCGACCCGACGCGCATCACACTGCTGTGCGGCACGGCGGGCTTCGACGGCACGGCGTTCAAGACCCATCTCGCAAACAAGTTCGACATCCAGCTCAACAAGACTTCGCGCAACAGCATCCTGCTCCAGTCTAACATCAACAACACCCGCAGCGACATCGCCTATCTCATCAAGGTGCTCGCGGACATCGCGCGGGATCTCGACCGGCGGCTGGCCCGGGATCCGGAGGAGAAAGCCGGGTTCGACGCCCGCGTGAAGAGCCTCTGCCACGACCTGCCCGAGCTGCCGAACTTCAGCCGCTTCCATGACGTCTTTCGCGAGAACCCGAAGTCGAAAACCAACGAGGGCGACATGCGCACCCCGTTCTTTCTGGCCTACGACGAGGCCAATTGCGACCACCTGCCTTTGAACAGCAAGGAGCTGGAAACGCGCGTGAAGCGCGGCAACGCGGTGTCGGCCAACTTCGTCATCCCGTATCCGCCCGGTTTCCCGATCATGGCGCCTGGCCAGGTGATTACCCACGAAATCATCGAGTTCATGCGCAAGCTCGACGTAAAGGAAATCCACGGCTACCACGCCGCCGCCGGACTGAAATTGCTGAAGCCGGAGGTGCTGAAAAAGCAGAAAAAACGCTGATGCACGCTGAGCTGATCAACTCATGGATCTGCTGAACCACATCCTCAAATCCGATCCGGAGATCGCGCTCTTTCTCGCGCTCTTTTTCGGTTATCTCCTCGGACGGGTCAAGATCAGGGGATTCAGCCTCGGCGGTGTGGCCGGTTCGCTCATTGTGGCGCTGCTGATCGGACAATTGGATGTCACCCTGCCCGACGCCCTGAAGACCGTCTGTTTCGCGCTGTTCATCTATTCGGTTGGGTTCAAAAGCGGCCCGGAATTTTTCGGTGGACTGAACCGTTCCTCCATCAAACTCGTGATCTCGTCAGTTGTCCAATGCGTGGTGGCTTTGATCGTCGTGCTGGCCATCGCGCGTTTGTGCGGCTTCGGCAAAGGTTTCACCGCCGGACTGGGCGCCGGTGCGCTGACCCAGACCGCCATGATGGGCACGGCGGGTGGCGAGCTAGCGCGCTTGGGTCTCACGCCGGATCGGGTCTCCCAGTTAACCAGCCAGATGGCCGTCGGCTTTGCCATTACCTACGTGTTCGGCACCGTCGGGGTCATCGTGTTCGTGCGCAGTGTCGCGCCGCGATTGATGGGCGTGGATGTCAGAAAAGCGGCGCACGAACTGGAGGTCGAACTGTCCGAAGGTGGTCAGGTGACCCGGCCTGGTTATATCACGCCTTTTGTGCCGGTCGTTGCCCGCGCGTTCAAGGTGGAAGCGGATAAGGCAGCCGGGAAAACCATTGCCGAAATTGAGAAGAAGTTTGATCGGGCGAGCATCGAGCGCCTCGTCCGCGGGGAGGAAGCCCTGGAACGCTCACCTGACTTTACCTTGAAAGCCGGTGACATTGTCGGCGTGTCCGGCCAGCTTACGTCGGTCGTCGCCGCCGGCGACTTGATCGGCGAGGAAGTGGAAAGCAAGGAGGCTCTTTCATTCAGGATGAAAGTTGTGACGGTCGTCATCACGAGCAAACGCATTGCCGGCAAAACGCTGCGCCAGATCCGCGACGGTTTCACCAAAGAGCAACGCCAGGGCGTATACGTCGTCAGTTTCAAACGGCAGGGCCTGCCCATGCCGATATTGATGAAAACCCAGGTGCGTCGCGGTGACATGTTTGAACTGGCCGGCCGGCCCGAGGAAGTGGACCGGATCGCCGAAGCCGTGGGCCATGCCGAATCGCCGGACGGGCGGAGCGATCTGGCTTACCATGCCATCGCCATTGTTGTAGGCACGTTAGCCGGCTTGCTGTCCGTTACCATCGGCGGCATTCCCGTGACCCTGGGTGTGGGCGGAGGGGTGCTTGTGTCCGGTCTTTGTTTCGGGTGGCTGCACACCCGCCTTCCGGTTTTTGGCGCCTTGCCGCAACCGGCCCAGTGGATCCTTTCCGAATTCGGGTTGAGTGCTTTCGCCGCGGTGATTGGGTTATCCGCTGGGTCCAAGGCCGTCGCGGCGATCCAGCAACAGGGCATCGCCCTGCTCATGGCCGGCGCGGCCGTGACCCTCATTCCCATGTTCGTCGCGCTGTATTTTGGGCGGTATGTGCTAAAGCTCCATCCCGTCGTGCTGCTGGGCGCCTTGTGCGGTGGACAAACCGTTGCGGCGGCCTTGAGTGCCGCCAACGAGGAGACCGACAGCATCACGCCCGTCCTCGGTTTCACAGTTACCTACGCCATCTCCAACGTCCTGCTCGCTGTCTGGGGACCCGTAATCGTTGCCTTGACGCCTTGACCGGGTATGAAATCAACCACCACCAAACCATAAGGAATTATGCCAAAGCCCACCTCCACCCCCCGCGCCCACCAAAAAGCGTTGCTCAAACTCAGCCCCTTTGAGCTGAAAGATGAGTTGATCAAACTCGCCAGGCTCGCCGAACGGAATGAGATGGCCCAATTCCTCGACGCCGGCCGCGGCAACCCGAACTGGATCTGCACCACGCCGCGCGATGCCTACGGAACCCTCCTCCGCTTTGGCCTCGAGGAATCCCGCCGCAATGTCAATGTTCCCGACCTCGGCCGCCAGATTGCCAGAACCCCTGGCCTGGCCGGGCGCTTCGAGGAATTCCTGAAATCAAATCCAAAAGCCCCCGGCATCAAACTGCTCCGCGACACCTGGGACTACGGGATCGGGAAGCTGAAGTTCGACGCCGATGCTTTCGCCTACGAACTGGCCCAGGGCATCATCGGCGACCTGTATCCCGTGCCCGGCCGGATGCTCCGCTGCTGTGAACGCATTGTGCATGAATTCCTCACTCGGGAAATGTGCGACAACCGCCCGCCCGCCGGCAAATTCGACATCTTCGCCGTCGAAGGCGGCACGGCGGCAATGTGTTACATCTTCGATACGCTGATGCAGAACGGGCTGATCCATCGCGGCGACACCATCGCCCTGGCGGTGCCGACGTTCACGCCGTACATCGAGATCGCCCACATGGACCGCTTTGCCTTCCAGGTGGTCCACGTCGATGCGGCGGTGGAATACCGGAAGGACGGGAGCCACACCTGGCAGTATTCAGACGCGGAGATTGACAAGTTGAAGGACAAGCGTATCAAGGCGTTCTTCCTCGTAAATCCCAGCAACCCGCCATCGGTGGCCGTGAGCGGCAAATCGATGCGGCGGCTGGTGCGGCTCGTAAAACACAAGCGGCCGGAACTCATCATCATCACCGACGACGTGTATGGCACGTTCGTGCCCGGCTTCCGCTCGGCGATGGCCGAACTGCCGCAGAACACGATCTGCGTCTATTCCTACTCGAAGCACTTCGGCTGCACGGGTTGGCGCCTCGGTGTGGTGGCGGTTCACCAGAACAATATTTTCGACAAGATGCTCGCGAAGCTGCCCGCTAAAACCCGCGCCGCCCTGAACCACCGTTACAGTCCCATTACCCTTGAACCTTCCAAGGTGAAGTTCATTGACCGCATGGTGGCGGACAGCCGGATGGTGGCGCTGAACCACACGGCCGGCCTGTCACTGCCGTCGCAAATCCAGATGATGCTGTTCTCGTCCTTCACGCTGCTGGACAAGTCAGACAGCTATAAGAACCTCTGCCGGCTTATCTGTCGCCGCCGATGGCATGCGCTGTTTGACGGGCTCGGACTGACGTTGCCCGAGGACAGCAGCCGGGCCTTCTATTACGTGGAGCTGGATCTGATGGTGTGGGCCGAAAAGACCTACGGGCCTGAGTTCGCCGGGTTCCTCCGGAAGAATTACGAGTGCATCGATGTGCTCTTCCGCCTGGCCGAGCACAGCGGCATTGTGCTCATGCCCGGTGGCGGCTTCGGTGGACCGGATTGGTCCGTGCGCGTCTCGCTCGCCAATCTGGCCGAGGATACCTACCCGAAAATCGGCCAGTACCTGCGGGAAACGGCGCAAGCCTACGTGAAAGAGTGGCAAGCCACGAAGAAAACCCGGGCCGACTGAAATTCAACTGACTTAATCGTAAACAAATGACAAATGCAAAATCCAAACCAACAACCCATAAAATGAATATGAAAACGACCAGATACCTGTTTTGCCTCGTGACAGCGATGGCCCTGATGTTTTCCACCGCCGCCCAGGCCAAACCCAAGATCGTAATCCTGGCGACCGGCGGCACCATTGCCGGCGCCCAAGCCAGCTCGTCCCAGGTCGGATATAAGTCCGGCAGCTTCTCGGTGGACGACCTTATCAACGCCGTCCCCCAGTTGAAGGACGTTGCTGACTTGAGCGGCGAGCAGGTGGCCAACATCGGCAGCCAGACCATGAACCACGAGGTGTGGCTCAAACTGGCCAAACGCGTCAACGAAGTCCTCGCGGACAAGGATGTTGACGGCGTCGTCATTACCCATGGCACCGACACGATGGAGGAAACCGCCTACTTCCTCAGCCTCGTGGTGCACAGCGACAAGCCGGTGGTGCTGGTAGGTTCAATGCGTCCCGCCACGGCCATCAGCGCCGATGGTCCGGCGAACCTTTACAACGCTGTCGCCCTGGCGGCGAACCCCGAAGCCCGCGGCCTGGGTCCTCTCGTCGTGCTCAACGACGAAATCCATTACGCCCGCGAGGCGCAGAAGATGAACACCACCGAATTGAACACGTTTCATTCACCGAACCGCGGCCGCGCCGGCGTCATGAATGTCGGCAACGCGCATTTCTTCTGGAAAAACGACACCCGGCAAACGACCAACAGCGAATTCTCGGTGGGCGGGATGAGCGTAAATGACCTGCCGCGGGTGGAGATCGTTTATTCCTACGCCAATGTCGGTCCCGAGGTTGTTAACTTCCTCGTCAAGCAGGGCGTGAAGGGCATCATCCTGGCCGGCGTGGGTGACGGCAACAGCACCGATGCGATGATTGCCGCGCTTTCCGATGCCGCCAAGAAGGGCGTCGCGGTCGTTCGTTCCTCACGCACCGGCAGCGGTCTGGTCGTTCGCAACGTCGAGGTGAACGACGATAAGCTCGGTTTTATCGCCGCGATGGAATTGAGTCCGCAGAAGGCCCGCATTCTCCTGATGCTGGGTCTTACCAAGACCAGCGATCCCGCGAAGCTGCAGGAGTATTTCATGGAGTATTGAGCCAGTCGTTCAACCAATCACCAGTCACATCAATGATCAATCATGAAAACAACCGAATCACACCATAGACCTATGAAAACGAACACCAGAAATCCCTGGCTTCGCTACTCGTGCGCGGCAGTGTTGGGTGTTTTGCTGTCTGCGTTCACCGGCTGTGCCCAGGCCCCGGCCACCAGGGAAGCCTCCGTCGAACCAGCCATGACGCCGGTCAACACAACCGATTCCATCGCGCCTGTCTCCGGCACTGAACCCATCACGGACAGCGACCTGCAACGGGTGGTGAACGAGGCATATGAGAAATTCAAGGGCGACACCTCCGGCAAGAATGCCGATTATATACCGTACCTGGCCAGCGTTCCGTCCAACCTGTTTGCCGT
>DATJYM010000303.1:0-53795 GCA_035499615.1 Candidatus Acidiferrales bacterium
ACAGCAACGCGTGGGTTTGCCGCCGCTCGCCGATATCAACCAGAAGGTGCTCAACCAGCTGCTCGATCCCAAACAGGGAAATGTGCCCTTCGCCGCGCGCGCCGTGATCCGCACACAACTCCGGTTGCCACCGGAAACCGTTTCCACCAACGCCCCGCCCGCAGGCATCACCTCCACCAATACGCCGGAAGCGGTGGGTACAAATCTTCCCGCTGCCTCCGCCAAATAATTTTCGACGCCGCCCGGCCTCTCGCGTAATTTGATTTGCCAGTGACAAAACCGAATTCCCATGAACACCCGGTACGGGTTGGCCTGATTTCCCTGGGTTGCGCCAAAAACCTCGTGGACGCCGAAATTATGCTCGGTTCGCTCCTGAAAAGCGGCGTGGAAATTACCAACGACGCCACGCTGGCCGACGCCGTCATCATCAATACCTGCTCCTTCATCGACTCTGCGCAGGAGGAAAGCGTGGACACCATCCTCGAATCTGATGAAGTGCGCGAAGCGAAGAACCGCGGCCAAAGTTTGATTGTTTCCGGTTGTTTGCCGCAACGTTTCCGCGAGGAACTGCCCAAACTGCTGCCCGAAGTGGACGCCTTTATGGGCATTGACCAGGTCGCACAGGTTTCGGACATCGTCCGGCAGGCGATGGCCCGGCGGGCGGTGCGCCTGGTCGGAAGGCGAGAGGCGAGAGGCGAAGGCAGGAAGCGGAAGGCGATGAAGCGGCTTTCCGAGCTCGATCAACGTCTCACCGCAACCTCACACGAAGAATCCGAATCCCTTCGCGGCAAGGAAAAATTCGGCAGAACCAAAACCGTCGTTAATCCGCAATCCGCAATCCGCAATCACCGATTCTGGATGTTACCCGGCGCCCGACCTTCATTCCCGATTTTGCCACGCCGCGCTTTCGCCTCACACCCCGGCACTTGGCCTATGTCAAAATCGCCGAGGGCTGCAATCATCCGTGCAGCTTCTGCATCATCCCCCGGATGCGGGGCTCGCATCGCAGCCGGCCGCAGGTGGACATCGTGGCCGAGGTCAGGACACTGCTGGCCGATGGCGTAAAGGAATTCAACCTGATTTCGCAGGATTCGACCTACTACGGACTCGACCTGCGCCCCAACCAGAGCCGCGCGATTTCATCGCCTGAGAAATTTTCCGCCGCCGCCCGATTGCTGCCCGCCGAGGCCACAACCATCTGTACCCTGCTGCGCGAGCTGAATTCGCTGCCCGGCGATTTCTGGATCCGCCTGCTTTACACGCATCCGGCACATTGGACGGACGAACTCATCCGGACCATGGCCCAGTGCCCAAAGGTCGCGCGGTACGTGGACATTCCGCTTCAGCACATCCACGACAACATGCTCGAGCGGATGCGCCGCGAAACCTCTCGGCAATACATTGTGGATTTGATCAAGAAGATCCGCGCCGGGGTGCCGGACATCGCGCTGCGGACCACGTTCATTGTCGGCTTTCCGGGCGAAACCAGCGCGAGCTTTGAAACGCTGCTGGATTTCATCCGCGAAACGAAATTTGAGCGGCTGGGTGTGTTTGCCTATTCCAGGGAAGACGGCACGCGGGCCGGCGCCATGGCCGGGCAGATTCCCGACAAAATAAAAAAGCGCCGACGCGAACTCGCCATGGCCGCGCAGCATAAAATCGCCCGACGGGTTTCCGAATCGTTTGTCGGCCGCGAAATCAAGGTGCTGGTCGAAGGCCAGGCGAACGCAAAACAGTTGCAGGCCGCCAACGTCAGTTCCTGGGAACACGGCCTGCTCCGCGAAGCAGAAATTAAAAATTCAAAATTATCCCGCCCTGCGGGACAAAACTACATTGTGGCCCGGGGTGAAGCCGACGCGCCGGACATTGACGGCCGGGTTTACATCCGCAGCAACTTGCCGATAGGCAATTTCGCCCGCGTCAAAATCATCGCACACACGGATTACGATCTAATTGCCGAACCGGTCTGATGAACTATCACCAGGATCTCACCCCGCTCTCGGCGTAATCTTCTACGAGGCCGGTTTGGTTTCCGGCGGCACCGGCATTCCGGTGGCAAAATCGGCGGGTAAATCCTCCGGTAACAACGTCGTCAGCGCATCGCGGTCGCATTGGCCGTTGCTCACCAGGCGCGTGCTTTGATTGCGCACGGCCGACTCGAACAGGTTCCGCATCTCGCGGGCGTTGCCGAATTGTTCGTTGCGCGCGGCATGCAGGCTCTGGCAGATGGCCAGCACCTTTTTCTCCGTTTCCGGCGCACACACCAGCCCGCTTTGCGCGGCCATGCGGTGGAAGATTTCCAGCAATTCCTCCGGTCCATAATCCGGGAAATTGAGATAATTGGTGAAGCGCGATTCAAGGCCAGGATTCGACGCGATGAATTGCTTCATCGGTGCATTGTAGCCGGCGACAATGACGATAAGCCGGTCGCGGTCGTCCTCCATCCGCTTGAGCAGCGTTTCGATGGCTTCGCTGCCGAAATCCTCCGCGCCACGCCCGGCCAGCGCGTAGGCCTCGTCAATGAACAAAATGCCGTCGAGCGCGGAATCAATCATAGCGTGCGTGCGCACCGCCGTCTGCCCGACATATTCCGCGACAAGCCGCCCGCGGTCGCATTCGATGACGTGTCCCCGCCGGAGCAAGCCGAGGGATTTGTAAATGCGGCCCATCAACCGCGCCACCGTGGTCTTGCCGGTGCCGGGGTTGCCGAAGAAAACGCTGTGCAAACTCGCCTTTACGACAGGTAATCCCTGCTGCCGGCGCATCACCTGCATCCGCGCAAAATTCGTGGCGCGATGAACCTCGCCTTTCACCGGCTCCAGGCCGACGAGCGCGTCGAGTTCCTTGAAAATGGCGTTGAGATCTTCCTCGCTCACGCCGGGATCCGCGGCACGCGCGGTGAAATCCACGGCGTATTGCCGCGAAACATCGGTGAACTGCGCGGAAATGATGGCGGAGCGGCGGCGGCAGGTGTCGGTCATTTCGCATCCCATATTTGACAGCGTCGTAATCAGCGCCTGCAAATTCTGCCGGATAAATTCAATCGTGACCGGCTGCAAACCTAAATCGAGCGAATGACGCGTGAACAAGGCAAAAATTTCGTCCAGCCCGTGCTTGTCCACCGGTTGTAACATCGTTTCGACGCGTTCCATTGCCTTGCGGCCGCTTTTTTCAAACCACTTGGCGAACGCAGCCTGGTCGCCATTGGTCGCGGCGTAACCTGATTCCAGCAGTGCCTGCGCGTCCTCGGCTTTTGCGGCCAGGCCGGCAATGCAGACCGAAGCCGCGCCGTAAGCCAGCAATTCCGTCCCGTCCGTGGCAAGCCGTTGCCACAACGACAGTGCCAGCAAACGCACAAGGCTGTGCAGGTCGTCAATCAAGTCGAATTCCTCGTCGCCGATGCGTTTGACCGTCATCAACGGCGGCGTGAGGATTTGCACGCACTCGATCAGCAGGCGCAGTTGCAACAGGCTGCGCAGGATCGCCTTTTCCTTCGCGATTTCGTATTGGAAGACTTCCGCCCGCCAGTCGCCGTGGCGCAACAAATCGTAATACCGCCGCTGGTGCGACTCGATGCTGTTCCGCAGGCGGGTGGCGTCCTCGGCGGTGAACAGCGACTGCGACTGGTAATAGTCCAACAGGTAATCGCTCGTCATGCCGTCCAGTTGGGCGAGTTCGTCGTTTTTGAACGACGCCGTGCGGTTGGTTTTGGGATTGCGAAAAAGCGTGGTCAAAATCGAGCCGGGCAACAGCGACTCGTGCAACGGCACCGCGAGCCGGGACGGCTCGTTGGCGCGCGGCAGATTGGCAGGCGCTCGCGTGACGTCCTCCAGCAAGCGGGCGTAACGGAGAAATTCCTCCAACTGCTGGCGCAGCTTGGTTTCTTCCGATTCAGGCTGCCGGTTCGTATCCACGTGGAACAGAATTGAGAATGACGCAAATTGCCATCGGCATGAATTGGAAGGCAAGCTCCAAGTTCCGGGCGCGATCGGGAACAACACCGGCGACGGCAATTCAGGCAACGCGGTAAAATTTCACGCCGGCAAAACCTGTTCGGTGAATGCCGCCCAGGCGTGGTGAGAGTCATGGGCACATATTCCCAAACGGAAAATGTTTGCCACGCGGCCGTGGAATTTTTAAAAGAGGTGTTTTCAAGTTCGATGAGCAAACCAACCAAATCGCAATGGGACTTTGGGGAGCTGTTTCCAGCTTCGCCCGGAAGTTCCGGCGCGACCGGCCCGACGGAGGCGGCGCGGAAGGTTTTGTCGGTTTCAGAACTGACGGCCCAGATCAAACGGTTGCTGGAAAAAACGGTCGGCTTGGTCTGGGTAACAGGTGAAATCACCAATCTCCGCGCCCAATCCTCGGGGCACATGTATTTTACGCTCAAAGACGCCGGGGCGCAGTTGAGTTGTGTGTTGTTCCGGGGCGAAGCAGTCCGGAACCGCAGCGTGTTGCTGGACGGTCAAAAGGTCCTCCTGCAAGGCGACGTGACGGTCTATGAAGCGCGCGGGCAATATCAGCTCATCGTCCGGGCAGTCGAGTTGCAGGGGGTCGGCGCGCTGCAAATCGCCTTCGAAAAGCTCAAGCAAAAGCTCGCTGCGGAAGGATTGTTTGCACCGGAACGAAAACGGCCCCTGCCGGAATACCCCCGGCGCATCGGTTTGGTCACATCGCCGACCGGCGCGGCGATTCGCGACGTGCTGCACGTAGTGCAACGGCGCGATCCGGCGCTGGAAATCATCCTGGCGCCGTGCCGCGTGCAAGGTGAGGGCGCAGCGGAGGAAATCGCGGCGGCCATTCGGCTGCTCAATGAATTCGGAATTCGGAATTCGGAATTCGGAATTGACCTGATTCTGGTCACCCGCGGCGGTGGTTCTTTGGAGGATTTGTGGGCGTTCAATGAGGAAGTCGTGGCGCGGGCGATTTTTGAATCGGCGCTGCCGGTCGTGTCGGCGGTCGGGCATGAGATTGATTTCACCATCAGCGATTTTGTGGCGGACGTGCGCGCGGCCACGCCGAGCGCGGCGGCCGAAATCATCACCGAAGGCGTATTTGCCAGCCGCGAGTTTGTGGCCGAAGCACCGATCCGGTTGCGTCGAAATGTGCGGCAGCGACTGGAAGGCCATACGGCGGATTTGGCGCAACTGCTGGGGCGATTGACCCGGGCGCATCCGCGCCGGCGGTTGAATGAATTCCTGCAACGGTTGGACGATCTGCAGACCGGCCTGTTACGTTGCGCACGACAGGGAGCCCGGGAACGGCAGGTGGCCTGGCGAAACCTGACGACGCGGCTTTCGCGGGTGCGTCCCGCGCAGTTGCTGGAGCAACGGCGCGAGCGGTTGAAAACGACCCACCGTCGCTTGGACGAACTGGCCCGGGTCCACCTGCGCAACGGGCGGAACCGTTTTGACGCCATGGAAACCCGGCTGCGCTTGCTCGGGCCGGAGCAGGTCCTGGCGCGCGGCTATTCCGTTACGATGGACGCCGTAACCGGACGAATCCTTCGTCGCGCGAAGGAGTTAAAGGCCGGTCAAACCTTGCGCACCAGACTTCAGGAGGGAGTGGTCACCAGCCGCGTGACGGAATGAGCGGCGGACGCGAATCAGGGAGCCGGCGGGTACAGTTCATGGATGGCGTCGAGCAACTCCGGGAAGGTAAACGGTTTCTTCAATGTTTTGTCGGCGCCGAGTTTTTGTGCAATTTTTAAATAATGATCCGGACTGGCCAGGCCACCGCCCGAGATGGCGATGATTTTTAAGCCGGGGAAGGATCGCCGCAGTTGTTGGACGGTTTCCACGCCGTCCATTTCCGGCATCAACATGTCGGTGATGACCAGGTCCGCGGGATGGGCGTGCAATTGCCGCAGGCCGTCCGCACCATGGATGGCTTCCGATACGGTGTAACCGGCTTCTATCAGGTCGTAGTAGAGCATCCGGCGCAGGTTCGAATCGTCTTCAATCAGGAGTATTCGTATCATGGTTTAATGGACATTCAATCAAGGTCGGCGCCGACGAGCACACGTTGCACCGCTTCGGCCAGGGTTTGCCGTGTAAACGGTTTCAACAGCAATCCGTCGATGCCGCAAGCGTGCAGCAGTTCAGCGGCAATCGGGCCCTCATGGCCGCTCATGAGAATTACCGGAACGCCGGGAAGGAGATGCTGGCAAATTCGGGCGAGATCAAAGCCGCTCATGCCCGGCATGGACAGGTCGGTGACCAGGCAATCGATTTTTTCATTGGCGCCGTGAATGACGGCGAGCGCCTCATTGGCATCCGCCACCAGGGTCACCCGGTAGCCAAGCCGGCTCAGCGTGCTTCGGCCACTCTCGGCGGAGTGGCGTTCGTCATCCACGAAGAGGATGTGCCGCGCGCTCTCCGGGAGAACCGGCGTCTCGGGCAGTTTTGCTTTGGAAATTTCCGACACGGCCGGTTCCCGGTGAAAGCCGGATCGCTCCGGTTCCGGGCGCCGGCTGGAGGTGAAGCGGGGTCGATCTGATTTGGCGGCGCAACGGCGGACGGCCATCAGGCAGGCGACCAAGGCGGTCAGCAACCCCAGCCCCGGCAGCACCCAGGAAAGCCCGTTCGTAAAATGCCAAGCGGCAGTCATAAGGCAAGGGGCTATGACGGCGTCAGCTTGCGTTCCACGTATTGAATCAACCCGGCCAGGTTATCCTTGGCGAAGAAGTGGCAGGCCCCGGCCCGTGCGGCCGCCGTGCGGATGTCAATGGAGTTGTACTGGGTGATGACAATGACGCGGGCGGAGGGATTTTTGGCAAGAACCCTGCGGGTGGCTTCGAGACCGTCGGCCAGCGGCATCTTCAGGTCCATCGTTACCAAATCGGGACGGAAATCGGCGCAGCGCGCCGTGGCCTCCGCACCGCTGGTGCATTCGAGAACATCTTCGGCGAAACGCCCGATCAACTCGCGAATCAAGGCACGAGTTTCCTCATGGTCATCCACAATCATCAGTTTCATACGTGCTTTCCGGTTCAAGGAGTCGCTCCACCCTTCCACAAAACCCCGGCGCGGGAAATGGAAGGGAACACACATTTTCGGTTGCGTAGGAGATGGTATTTTTCTAGGTGGAACTACGGAGAAGAAATCTGTCGCCGGCACTCCGCGGCATGCGACATCGTCAATAGCAAGGGGATCGCCACGAGCAGCTCATCCACCGGCCAAAGGCAATGGGAACGACGCGGCGCTACGTGCCAGCCCTGCCGACTCAATTCAACTGACTGAGCACATCACGGTTTTCCAGGGCAAACTGCAGCAGGGAATTGCTGCCGGTTAACCCGAGCTTTTCACGAATGTTGGCGCGGTGCGATTCCACGGTGCGGGGGCTGATGAAAAGTTCCGCGGCAATTTCCTTGTTGGTCCGGCCGGAGGCGACCCGCTTCAGGATGCGCTTTTCCGCCATGGTCAGGTCGTCCAGACCGGGTTTGTGTGCGGCCAGACGGTCGCCCCGGTGGCGCCGCCGCAAAAGAAAGTCCGTCAGCGACGGGCTGACATAAGCCTCCCCCCGGGCCACGGCGGCGATGCAATTGAGGATTTCACCGGCGGCATTTTCCTTGAGGACATAACCTTGAATGCCAAGATTCAAGGCCTTGTTGAAAGCCACTTCATCCTTGAGCATCGTGAGCACCACCAGATGGGTCCGGGATTTTGTTGACTGCAACGCCGCGGCGACCTCCAGGCCGTTCATCCCGGGAAGATTGACGTCCAGCACGGCCACGTCGGGTTGCAATTGGTTGATCGTCTCCAGCGCCGCCGGACCATTGTCGGTTTCACCGGTCAATCGGAAACGCGAATCGGCCTCCACCGCCTGACGCAGACCCTGGCGAAACAGCGGGTGGTCGTCCACGATTACGACATCAATTTTTCCCGGCTGAGGCACGTTCTGCCTGAAAGTAACCAATACCCCGGCGAAAGTCGAGCGGAACCGTCAGCCCTTTTCCACCACGGGTTCGCCGGCACCGTCGGCGATGGGCAATTCAATCGTCAATTGCGTTCCCTGGCCAGGCGCGCTGTGGAGAGTCACGGTGCCGCCCAGCATGCTTACCCGTTCACGGATGTTGTTCAAACCCAACCCGCCCCGCTTTCGGGTGGCGCCGGTATCGAAACCAACGCCATCGTCCGCCACCCGCAGGCGCACCGAACGCACGTCGCGTTCCAGGGTGACCGCGGCCTCCCGCGCCTGCGAATGTTTAATGAGATTGTTGAGCGCCTCTTGCACAATGCGGTAAACATTGGTGGCCGCGTTGCCGGTAAAGAGGTCGTCCACGTTTTCCAAACGGCGTTCAAAGTGGATGTCACTCGATTGGGAAATTTCCCGGATCAAGACGCCCAGTGAATCGGTCAGGCCGACCTGTTCGACGTGGAGCGGTCGCAGGTTGTGGGCAAGGTTGCGGGTATCCGCGATGGTCTCGGCCACCACGCGTTCGATCGCCTCCAATTGGCGGGCGGCGTCGACGGGCAGGCCCGGAAGTTGCAGGGCCAGTTGGGCGCGGTTCTTGATCACGGAAAGATTCTGGCCCAGGCTGTCGTGCAATTCCGCGGCGATGCGCTGGCGTTCGGCTTCCTGCGACGCGATGAGTTGCTGCGTAAATTCCTGCCGAGCCTGCTTTTCCCGCAAGGCCGCCCGGTGACGGTCGGTAATGTCCAGCAACAAACTGACAAAGTAATCCGGTGAACCATCCGGCCCGCGGACGCAACGCGCGGAAACGGTCCCGTGGACGATTTGCCCGTCTTTGCGAAAGAGGCGCTTGTCCAGGGTATAGGCGTCTGTTTTACCAGCCAAAACCAGATTGAACTTCTCCTCATTTTCCACCAGGTCTTCCGGATGCGTCAGTTCCGCCCAGGTCTTCTGCAGCAGTTCTTCACGCGAGTAACCCAATATCCGGCAATAATCGTCGTTAACAGCGAGGAGGCGCCGATCCCGGCCCGTGATGGAAAAACCCACGGCGGCCAGATCAAAGTAACTGCGAAAACGCTGCTCGCTTTCGCGCAACGCCTGTTCGGCCCGGATGCGGTCGGTGATGTCGTGGAGCACGGACACGAGGCAGGGTGTCCCGCCGATTTCGATGGACTCGGCGCTCAAGGAAATGATCCTGAGTTCACCGGAGCGCGTCCGCGTGCGTAACTCGAGATCTCGCACCACCCCGGCCGTTTTTAATCCCCGAACCATGATCTCGCGGTCCGCGGGATTGTCCAGGATACCCAGTTCCAGGGAGGTATGTCCGAGCATCTGTTCTCGCGTGTGGCCGTAAAGCCGGCAGTATCCCTCGTTTACTTCAATGTACCGGCCCGTCTCCAGTTCAGAAATGGCCAGGCCATCCGGACTGGCGCGGAAGGCTTTGGAGAATTTTTCCTCTGATTTCCGGATGGCTTCTTCGGCTTCCTTGCGTTCCTGGAGGAGGGAGCGGGCTTGTTCCAGAGCACCCTTCACGGATCTGACGGCGAGGCGTTGCAGCACAATGACAACGGCAATGAATGTGACGAGCACGCACCATAGCGACACAAGGGTATGGTGCACCCGGCTGACCGGCAGCCATCCGTGCGCCTCCAGCAGGACGAACGCCAGGCCGCTCAAGGCCGAGACCAGCCCCACGACAATCCCCGCGCGTTCTCCCAACAACAAACCGGCTGCCAGTATGACGCAGAGATAAGCCGTCATGGTCGGTGCCCTGATGCCGCCGGAAGTAAGGGCGTCTCCGCTCACCGCCAGCCAGAGGGCCGCAAGCAGCAGAAAGCTGGCGGGGCGCGTGCGGCCGCGACGGTTGAGCAGCAGAGCGCTGAGAGCGGAAATCAGGGCGACGGCAAATATCAAGCTCCAGCGGAGAACCATCTTTGGCAGCAAAACCGCCAACAACACCATGGCCCCCGCAACAATCACCAGATAACTCCACGCGACGATATGCAACAGGCGGGCCTCGCGCGTTTTGTCGTCCTCCGCAAAGACGGGTGCCGACCGGAGGGCCAGCCGTCGTCGCTTTCCCAATTCCGGAACGTTGTTTGTTGTGGAAGACATGAGTTTCTCCAAATTGCCCGGCGATGAAAACCACCCGGCCTACAACCCGGACGGCGCGTACGACGTTTTGCCCGGCCTCGAATTGCGCGCGGGCGGAGAATAACATTTCGATTATTGGGCGTAAAGCCTGGCAGACGGAGTGACCCGCCGGTTCCGACTCCGCGCTGGACGGGCACAGCGGATTATCTTATCCTCCCGGCATGTCAAAATCACCCAAGGCCGAGGCGGTCAAGGGCGGGCTGCCGTTTGAAGATGCCTTGAAGAAACTCGAAGGCCTCGTCGAGGCGATGGAGGCCGAGGAATTACCGTTGGAAGCCCTGCTGGCCAAGTACGAGGAAGGGACCCGCCTGGTGAAAATCTGCCAGGAAAAATTGGCCGAGGCGGAGTTGAAAATCCGGCAGTTGGAAAAGAACGCCGTGGGCGAAATGAAATTGAAACCGTTTGAGGGAGAAAGTGAATGAGCCAAACAAGTGATTGGTCAAATGAGCCGGGTCGGTGATTGATTCAACCCATTTAACCAGTCACTCATTTAACTGATTCAACCAACAATTATGAGCCGATATCTCGACATGGTGGACGGACCGGAGCACGTGAAGAAACTCACGCTGCCGCAACTGCAGGAACTGGCCGGCGAAATCCGGCAGGACCTTATCTCGGTGCTGGCCCGTAACGGCGGGCACCTCGGCCCCAATCTCGGCGTGGTCGAGCTGACCCTGGCCTTGCACCGCGTTTTCAACACCCCCAAGGACAAGTTCGTCTGGGACGTAAGCCACCAGGTCTATGTTCATAAACTGCTGACCGGCCGCAAAAACCGGTTTGCCGCAATCCGCCAGACGGGCGGCTTGAACGGGTTTGCCCTGCGGACGGAAAGCGAGCACGATTGTTACGGGGCCGGTCACGCGGGCACGGCACTTTCGGCGGCGCTCGGCATGGCGGCGGCGCGCGACAAGCGGGGAACGGATGAAAACGTCATCTGCATCTTCGGTGACGCGGCGTTGACCAACGGCATTTCCTACGAAGCGCTCAATAATATCGGCCACACGACCAAACGGTTCATCGGCATCCTCAACGACAACGAATGGAGCATCGCCAAAAACGTCGGTGCGATTTCGAATTACCTGAACAAACTCATCACCAACCCGCGTTACAACAAGCTGGCCACGGATTTCCAGAATTTCCTGCGCCGGTTCCCCAAGGGCGACGTGGCCATCAAGCTGGCCCGCAAGGCCGAGGAAGGCTTCAAAGGCGCCATCACGGAGGTCGGCTTGCACCAGACCGGCAGCCTGGTGGACGCGGATGGACGCGGCGGTTACGGCAGCCCGGTGATTTTCGAGGAAATGGGGATGCGCTATCTGGGTCCGATCAACGGACACGATCTGCCGCTGCTCATCAGCACGCTGGAATTTGCCAAAACGTGCAATCATCCCATCGTCATCCACATTCTCACGCAAAAGGGCAAGGGCTTTGACGCCGCCATCAAGTCCCCGGAAAAATTCCACGGCACCGGTCCTTACGATGTGAAGACCGGTGATTCCCTGCCCGCCAAGGCCGGCGCGCCGCCGATGTATCAGGACGTCATGGGCCAGACGCTGGTGAAGCTTTGCCAGAAAAACAACACGCTCGTGGGCATCACTGCGGCCATGCCCAGCGGCACCGGTCTGAAGCATCTGGAACGGGCGATGCCCGACCGCTATTATGACGTGGGCATCGCCGAGGAACATGCCGTCATTTTTGCGGCCGGCATGGCCACGATGGGATTCCATCCGGTTTGCGCGATTTATTCAACCTTCCTGCAACGCGCTTATGATTGCCTGCATCATGACATCTGCCTGCAGAATTTGCCGGTGATTTTTTGTATGGACCGCGCCGGCCTTTCGGCCAATGACGGTCCGACGCATCACGGCCTGTTTGACATTGCCTACCTGCGCTGCCTGCCGAACGTGATTGCGATGGCGCCGAAGGACGAGGACGAACTGGCGGATATGATGTTCACCGCCACGCACCAGAACCACCCCACGTTCATCCGTTATCCGCGCGGCGCCGCGGAGGGCGTGCCAATCAAGGAACAGCCGAAACTGCTGGAAATTGGCAAAGCGGAAGTCGTCCAGAACTTTTCCAGCAACGGTGGACGCAAAGTCGCCCTCTTCGGCCTGGGCCCCCTGAACACGCTGGCGCGCAAAACCGCGGAGCAACTGGCAGCCGAAGGATTTGATTGCGCCGTCGTGAATCCGCGCTTTACCAAACCGTTGGATGCCGGCATGCACGAATTTTTTGGCAAGGCCGCCGACGTGGTTGTGACCCTGGAAGACCACGCGGTGATGGGAGGTTACGGTTCGGCGGTACTCGAATTGTTCAACGAGAAAGGCGTGGCCACGACGGTGGTGCGCATCGGCTGGCCCGACCAATTCATTGAACACGCCACGACGCAGGACGAACTGCGCAGGAAATACGGCCTGACGGTGGAGAACGCCATCGCCCGGGTGAAGGCGCATTTTAGCGAAGCCATGCTGCCGGCGACCAAGCTGATCGAAGTGGCTTGATGAAAATTCCCCGTCCGCGGCCCTCATCAGCTTTTGATTAACCAGGATCGTCAACTTGGCAACGATGACCGGAAATGGCTGGGGTGGAGCTATGCCGTGCTGGGGGGGTTGCTGCTTTACCGGCTGGCCTACCTCGCCAGCGGTTTGACCGAACTCAGCCAGGACGAGGCTTTGTTCTGGCTCCAATCCAAGCATCTGGCGTTGTCCTATTACAGCAAGCCGCCCTTGACGGCCTGCACGCAATATCTGGGCACAGCCATTTGGGGCGACAACGCCTTTGGGGTGCGTTTTTTTGCGCCCGTCTTCTCGGCCATCATCGGTGTGTTTTGCCTCAGATTTTGCGCGCGTGAAATCAGCGCGCGTTTCGGCTTTGTGGTGCTGCTGATTTCCAACGCCATACCGCTCCTCATCGTTGGCTCCAACCTGATGACCATCGATCCGTTGAGTGTCATGTTCTGGGTGGCGGCTACGGTGGTGGGCTGGCGTGCCGTTCAACCCGACGGCGCACCCCGACACTGGTTCTGGGTGGGGCTGTGGATGGGTTTTGGTTTCTTGAGCAAATACACAGCGCTGTTTCAATGGCTTTGTTGGGCGGTATTTTTCTGGTTATGGCGACCCGCGAGGATTCATTTGCGTCGCCCCGGCCCTTATCTGGCCCTGCTGGTTAATGTCCTCCTGGCCACGCCGGTCTTGATCTGGAACGCGCAAAACCATTGGGTGACCGTCTTTCACGTCGGCGGGCGCGCGGATTTTGGCCGCACGCTGGATTTTACCCTGCGCTACTTCTTTGAATTTCTCGGTTCCGAGATTGTTTTGCTGAACCCGGTTTTTTTCGTGGGCATGGTCTGGGCCGGAATTGCCATGTGGCGCCAGCGGCCACGGGACCCGCTGATGGTCTACTTTTTCAGCATGGGCGCGCCGCTGGTTTTTGCCTACCTGTTGCAATCCTTCCATGCCCGGGTCCTGGGAAATTGGATTGCTCCGGCGGTTCTGCCGTTCTTGTTGGTGATGGTGCTTTATTGGGACCCGTACCGGCAACGGCCCTGGGTCCGGCGCAACTATTACACCGGACTGATCCTGGGTTTGGCGGCAATGATTGTGCTGACCGACACCGACATCATCGGCCGGGTCAGCGGATACTATCTTCCGATGTCCATCGACCCGTTACGCCGGTTGCGTGGCTGGCAATCCACGGCGGCAGTCGCAGAGACCGCGAGGCAAAATCTCCTCAAGGAAGGCAAACCCGCGTTCATTCTTTGTCCGGATTACGCTTCCACCAGCGAGGTCACCTTTTACCTGCCGCAGGCCAGGGCTGGCGTGCCCGGTTCGCCGATCGTCTATTGCTGGGACGCGGAACAGCCCATTACCGAATTTCATTTCTGGCCGGAATATCAATTCTGGCGCCGTACCGGCGACAATGCGATTTATGTGAACCTCATCCAGCTGGTCGCCGGCACGAGTCGTCCGGTGACGGTGTCGGAAGCACCACCCGAGGATTTACTACGTCGGTTTCGCACGGTGAAGTATCTGGGCCTGTTTCACGGCGACTTCCGGGGCCGGCCGGTGAGGTACTTTCAATTGTTCGAGTGCCTGGACCAATTGCCGCCGGCGACAGCGAAACCCGCCGAGGGCGGCGCGGCGACCTCCAATACCCGGACGGCATTTTCGAGGAGCTGACCCCAGCGGACATTTTGCGTACGCTTTTCTTTTCTTGATTTCCCCCGTTATCAACCCAATTCTAGGCATTCAAAGGTGTTTAAAATCTTAAATCATAAATTTCGATCATGGCTTATAACGATGTGACGCCGCCCGCCGGTGGGAAAATTTCAATCCAAAACGGCAAGCTCAATGTGCCGGACAATCCCATTTTGCCGTTCATTCGCGGCGACGGCACCGGCCCGGACATCTGGGCCGCGAGCGTGCGCGTGTTCGACGCGGCGGTGCAAAAAGCCTACGGCGGCAAGCGCAAGGTTGCCTGGTTTGAGGTGTTCGCCGGCGAAGCGGCAAAGAACAAATTCAATAACTGGCTGCCCGAGGACACGGTGGAAGCGTTCAAGGAATACCTGGTCGGGATCAAGGGGCCGCTGACCACGCCCGTCGGCGGCGGCATTCGCTCGCTCAATGTCGCCCTGCGCCAGATGCTTGACCTCTATGTCTGCCTGCGACCGGTGCAATGGTTCACCGGCGTGCCGTCCCCTGTAAAACACCCGGAAAAGGTGAACATGGTCATCTTCCGCGAGAACACCGAGGACATTTACGCCGGAATCGAACATGCCGGCGGTACGCCCGAAGCGCAAAAACTCCTGGATTTCATCGCAAAGGAATTTCCGAAGGATTTCAAGAAGATCCGATTTGGCACCAAACCCGCCGCCGAGGAATTCTGGAAGGCCGTTGGGGCAAAAGATTTTCCGAGTGACGTTAAAGTCGGCATCGGTATCAAGCCGGTCAGTTACTCCGGCACTGTGCGACTGGTTCACAGCGCAATTGCCTATGCCATCAAGTTCAAGCGCAAGAGTGTGACCCTGGTCCATAAAGGCAACATCATGAAATTCACGGAAGGCGCGTTCCGCGATTGGGGTTACGAGGTCGCCAAAAAGTTTTTTGGCGCGGTGGAAATCGACGGCGGCCCCTGGTGCGGGATCCCCGAGGGCAAACCCGGCGCCGGCACGGTCATCAAGGACGCCATCGCCGACATCACCTTGCAGCAGGTGCTCACGCGCCCGACGGATTTCGACGTCATCGCCACGCTTAATCTCAACGGCGATTATTTAAGCGATGCGCTGGCGGCGCAGGTGGGCGGCATCGGCATAGCGCCGGGCGGCAACATCAATTACATCTCCGGTCATGCGATTTTTGAAGCAACGCACGGCACCGCGCCCAAATACGCCAACAAGGATGTGGTCAATCCCGGATCGGTGGTTCTTTCCGGCGAGATGATGTTTCGCTACCTGGGCTGGACCGAAGCCGCCGATTTGATTTTGAAAGGCCTGAACGGCGCGATTGGCAGCAAGCGGGTCACCTACGATTTCGCCCGTCTCATGGAGGGCGCGACGGAGATCAAATGCTCGCAGTTTGGTGACAACATCATTTCCCACATGTAAGTTGCGCGGACAAAATTGAAATTATCAGCTCGACGGGCGGGCCCAGGCGGTTCGCCCGTTGCGTTTTAATTGGATGAGTTGGATTGAAGCCAGTCTGGTGTCAGCCCTGTTTCTGGGCGTCTATGACCTTTGTATCAAGCACGCCATCCGGAACAACGCGGTGCTGCCGGTGTTGTTCCTGAGCACACTGACGGGAGCGGCGGTGTGGACAATCCTGCTGCTGGTGCAGGCGGAACATCCGGGGCTGCTGCCGGCGGCACTCGTCACAGACCGGCTCACCCTGGTACAGCATCTGCAACTGCTGCTGAAGTCGGCCATCGTCACGGCCTCATGGATTTTCACCTACTTCGGACTGAAGCATCTGCCGTTGTCGCTCGCTTCACCCATCCGCGCGACGTCGCCGTTGTGGACGCTGGCCGGTGCGGTGCTGATTCTGGGCGAGCGGCCGACCGGGATGCAATTACTGGGTATCGTCACGACGCTGGCGTCATTCGTCGGACTTTCCTTCGCCGGCCGGCTGGAGGGAGTGCATTTTCACCGGAACCGGTGGGTTTGGTTTTTGATGGCGGGGACGGTGCTGGGGGGAGTGAGTTCGCTCTATGACAAATACCTGTTGGGACGCGCGCATTTTTCGGTGCCAACGGTGCAGGCGTGGTTTTCGATTTACCTGGTGGTCTTGTTCACGCCCTTCGCCATCGGGTGGCAATGGCGTTGGTGGGAGCGCAATGAGTTCCGCTGGCGCTGGACCATTCCGCTCATCGCGCTGGCGTTGTTGGCGGCGGATTATGTTTATTTCAGCGCCTTGCGGCATCCGCATGCACTGGTGTCGGTGGTAATGAGCCTGCGGCGCGGCAACACGCTGGTGGCATTTGCCGGGGGGCTGCTGTTGTTCGGCGAACGGAGTAACTGGCAAAAAATCGCCGCCGTCCTCGGCATCCTCGCAGGCATCGTGCTTACGGTGATCGGATGAACCCGGTCAGCTCGAAGCACTCAGCCGTGCCTCATTGCTGCAGGTTGCCCTGTTGTTTTTCCACCTGCTTCGCCAGATCGTTGTATTTGGCGACGACGTCATTCCGGTCTTTTACTTCATCATTGTATTTCCGAACAAGGTCGTTGCGCTGGGCAACCAGGTTGGAAATGGTGGTATTCTGCTGGTCAATACCCACGTAGGCCTCTTTGAGTTTGGCTTCGAGCGCATCCACGCCGGCTTTGTATTGTTCGATTTCGTTGGTGAAGTTTTCGTTTTCGAATCGCATTTGAGTGATTTCGGCCTTTTGGGAAATGACGAGTTGTTCATTGGTCGCAGCGACGGCTTTCATTTCGGTGAGACTGGCGTCCATCTGGTTCACCTGATGGTTCAGCGTGGCGATGGAGTTGGTATCGTTCTGAATGGCGGCGTCGCGGTCATAGACCATCCGGTTCAGACTCTGGATGGTGGTGCGCTGACCGGTCTGTTCATACCATTGCCAGGCGCAGAGGCCGCAAAGGCCGAGGGCGAGGACGATAAACAGGTTGACTTGAAAATTTTTCATGGATTTGGATGGTCGGGAGCGGCGTTGACGGCGATGGCAACGCGCTGGATACCGGCGCGTTTCACCAGATCCAGCACGAACATAACCGAACCGTGCGTGGCGTCCGGCACGCCGGTGATATAAACCGGGAGGTTCGTGTCCAGGCTGTAGCGGTTCGTGAGCATCGTGAACAATTCGGGGAAGGCGATGGGTTTGTCGTCCGCCGAAACCTGGCCGTCCTGGTTCACGGTCAAATTCACGATCTCGGGCTTCTTCGACGGCGTGGCGAGTGTGGCGGTGGGCAGATTGGATTTGAGGGTGCGCACAATCTGCATCTGCAAAGTGATCATCATGAACGACGCGAGCAGGAAAAACATGATGTCAATCAGCGGGATGATCTCCAGCCGTGACTTCTTTTCCGGGATAGGCGTGCGGATTTTCATTGGGTCGTGGAGGAGGGATTGCTGTCGGTCATGAATGAAATCTTCTGAATGCCGACGGAGCGGACGACCTGATAAACCTTTACCATGTCACCGTGGAGCGTGTCGCGGTCACCGCCGATGTAGACCGGGACGTCGGGATTGGCATGAAAGCGGTCCTTGAGGATCGAGGTAAGATCGCCCAGTGAAATCTGTTTCTTCTCCAGCCAGACCACGCCGGATTTGTCCACAACAATGTTAACCATGTCGGGCCGGTAATCCTGCCGGGATTGCGACGCGGACGGCAGGTTGACCTTGATGTTCTCGGTCTTGCTCATTTCCAGGGCCACCATCATGAACGAGGCGAGCAGGAAAAACATGATGTCAATCAACGGGATGATGACAATCCGTGAGCGGCGCCTGGGTATGGGCGAGGGAATTCTCATGGGCAATAGTTCAATGGCTTGTGGCCTGGCCCGGCGCTTCCGGTTTGCGCAGGTGAACCGTGTCGCCCGTTTTTCCTCCGCCCCCGACCAAAACTTCGACGTTCGTCGCCGCCGTCTCCAGGTCGAATTGCAATTGTGCCACCTTGGCGGAGAAATAATTGAAAGGAACCAGTGAAAATATGGCAATGGCCAGCCCGCAGGCCGTGGCAATCAGCGCCTCGCCAATGCCGCCGGTGACCCCCACGACGGATAACTCCGCGCTGCCGATGTTGAGGAAGGCGCGCATCAGGCCGGTGACGGTGCCCAGCAGGCCCAGCAGGGGAGCGAGCGTGACCAGTGTGTCCATGACCGTGAGAAAGCGTCCGGCTTGTTTCAACTCGACGCCCGCCGCAAGTTGGAGCGCGCCGAGCAATGAACCATGCGCGTGACCAAGATGATCAAGGCCGTGACGAACGGTGCGAATGATGGGATCGTCCGAACCGGCGGCGATTTGTTTGGCGGCGGCCACGTCGGAATGCTCCAGCGCCGCCAGCAATTGTTCCATTTTTTGCGGGTCGCGCTTCCGGTTTTCGCGCCACCACCAGAAGGCGCGCTCGCCGACAACGGCGACCGCCACCAGGCCGCAGACGAGGATCGGCCACATGACCGGGCCGCCTTTAAGGAAGAATTGGAGAACAATGTTTGCGAGCATAATTTTGATTTGGTTTCAGTTCAGTTGCAGTTTGTAAGTAATGCTGGTTTGGAAAAGCCGGGTGCCGCTGTCGGTGGGCAGCCGCCAGTGGCGTTTGAGGAACTCCACCGTCGCGTGATCCAGGACAGGGAAGCCGGACGATGTCTTCACGTCCACCGAAACGACATGACCTGCGTCATCACCGGTAAGTACCAAAACAATCGTCCCTTGCTCTCCCGTTTGCAGGGCGATGGGGGGATAAGGTGGCTCAGGCCGTTCGCCGCCCGCGCCGGTGTTGTTGAGCGAACCGATATGAACCGGGGCCGCCTGCGGCGCGGAGGCGAGGGCGGCATCGGCGACCAGCGTGCCGGCGCTGGGAACTCCAAAGTTGACGTTTGGCGCATTCGGCAGGACGACGAGCACGCGCGGCTGATTGACGGGCTGCGCTTGCTCCGGCTTCGGGGCAACCGGCTGCGGCGGCAACACCGCGGGCTGGACGACCACGGGAACTTCCTGCCGGACGGGCGGGACCGGTCTGATGGCAATGACGCCTTGTCGTGCGCCGAGAAGGCCGATCAGCAGGAATAGGATGCAAACCGAATTCACCCAGGCGAGTTTGCGTTCCGGCTCGCGGCGTGCCGTTGCCAGGCACAACCGCGCCAGTTCGTCCTTCAACTCGTAGCCGGATGATGTTCGATCTGCATCCACGTTGTTCATTGGCCGGAGGAACATTTCACACTGTCCCACTCAATGAAATAAAAAATCAGGAGCCTGGTCATCGCTTGTGGGGGGTTGGAGCTTTGACGTGGACCATCAGTTTCGACGGCAGGATATGAGTTTTGTGCGCGGCTTGACAATCGGTACAGAGGCCTTGGACTTCACAATCCGCCGACTTTGGTGAAAAACCGCGCGCGGAAGCGATGCGCCCGATTTCAGCCGAAATGGAATCGGGCAACGGCAATTCAGTAACGCAACCGCAATCGTGGCAAATCAGAAAATGGGCGCTGTCACCGGGAGCATTCAGTACAAAATAGCTCGCCTTGCGTGGCGTGCCCACCACCCGGACCAGTTCGGCTTCTTTGAACAGCATCAGCGTCCGATAAACGGTGGTTGAATCACATTGCCCCCGGACACCGTCCGCGTGCGAAACCATTTCCAGGCTGGCGGGGGTGCGCTGTTGCGCCAGAAAAGAAAGGATGGCTTCCCGGGCCGGAGTGAGGCGCATTCGTGCTTTCCGGCAGGACGAGATCGCCCAGGCGCTGCGTTCCTTGAAAGTCTTCATAAAATGAATGCAAGTTACTTGCACAAACAATTCTTGCCCCACCAGCCGCAACAGTGGTCTAGTTGCCTCGGATGCAAATGCGCGCACATTGAACACATAAACCAAAATCAAAGCCTATGAACGAATCACATTCCTGTAAAACGCACTCCAACCATTCTCATGCCCATGGCAAAGATTGCGGACACATTGCCATCATGCACGACGGGCACGTGGATTATCTTCACGATGGCCATCTGCATCATCCGCACGGCGACCACGTGGACGAACACACCATCGCCGTCAGCGCCACGAATCCCGACAAATGCACGCTCGGTGCGAAAGGCCACGACCGGCAACACGTTCATGGCCCGAATTGCGGCCACGCCGCCATTCCGCATGGCGATCATGTGGACTACCTGGTGGACGGACGCCTGCATCATCACCACGGCGATCACTGCGACGACCACGGGCCGCTTCAGGTAGTTGGCTGACCTTCCGCGCACCGCTTGGAGACCGAAAGCAGATGCCAATCGAGTTTGTCCAGGCGAACTTCTGGTTGGGAACCCGGTTTGCAGGAGGAAAACAGAACCGGGCCGGTTCACTTTCAACTCGCAGCTGGATGATGTTCGATTGGCATCCATATCACTCACAAACCCGAGTTGCCATAGGTATTCGCTAGTGCGGCCAGCAAACGGCTGATGATCACGAGGAGAAATCCGACCAGGAACAGCGAGCCACACCAAAATAGCAGACTCATTTTGGCGTCGTTTACTCTGGCGTTCTGCTCCCTGTTTTTTAAGAGCAACTGTAGGATCGCTTGTTCTGTGTCGTCGTCCGATACCTTGTCCGACTTCAAGGTTTCCCAGAGTTTATCTCCGCGGGGATAACTGGCGTAGCCTTTAAGCCGCATGCCATAAAAGGCAAATAGTAAAGAAAGGCTCAAGGCTCCCAAAGACAGATAACACGAATCACTGGCCCAACGAGAAGACGGGTCCAACAGGCCTGTCACATCCCAAAGCTGAAATCCGGTCACAATGACTATGCCGGCAGCGAATTTCTCCGCCCGGCTGAGCAGTTGTTCGGCTCGATCGGTTTCAGCCGCCATGGCCTTTTCGGCCGTTTCCATAATGATTGAAATCTTATTCATGGACCTTCAGTGTCGGGCAGCCTGTGGTTGAACGTTAATTGCATTTAAACCTTTGTTTTTCATTGGGAGAGTTGTCCCGATAAGGAACAACCCTCCCAGGCTTGATTCAAAACGTCATGCTCAGCGAACCGAAAAATCCGAGGCGCATGCCATACTGGGCTGCGTTAACACCAACGCCCGAACCGCTGCGGAGCTGATAAATATTGTCGGTCACATTCACGACATCGAATCTGGCCGTCAGCATTTTGTCGTTAAAGACGTTGCAACTCTGCGCCACGCCAAGGTTCACCGTATAATAGGCGGGCACGGTGGAACCGTTGGGAATGGGATCGCCTGCCGCGTCAATCGTTCCGCCGCCATCCTGGCGCAAGCCGCTGCCGGCAATCAGGTCGGCATAAACGCGCGTGGCGGTGTTACGGCCTTCCTTCCAGGTGTAGCCCGCGCCGCACGTACCGGTGAATCGCTGGTCGTGGTCCAGATAAATCCAATGATTCTGGACATAAGCCGCGCTGGCCGGGTCAAAAAGGAATTGTGCCGAAGACCAGTCCTCGCCTTGGGCGACGGACCATGCGAAGTTAGCATAACTGGAAAAGCCACCCTGATTGTAGGAAGCCGTCAACTCCGCACCATAGACACGGCCGCGGGCGTAGTTGAACGCCTGGAGGATGAGCGTTTGCCCGAACAACCCGTCGTCCAACTGGTTCTTCGCGTACTTGTAATAACCATCCACCCCGACTTGCAGATGTGGGCTGAGCTTGTGGCTGATACCGGCATCAAAGTAATTTGCGCGCTCGGCTTTGACCGGATCATTGGGCGCGTTTGGGCCGGAGGGGGATTCGTTCGCTGTGCCGTCGAACGCATTCACGTCTCCGGATGGCACATTTTCCAGCGGCGGCGGCGTGAAATAACGCGAGTAACCCGCGTGCAAGGTCGTCAAATCCGTCGGTTGCCAAATGACGTTCACGCGCGGGCTGGCCTGAAACTCGTTGTCGAAGGTGGAATAATATTCGTCGAACCGCGCGCCGTAATTGATGGTCACTTCCGGCAGGATCTTCCATTCATCCTGCAAATACGCACCGGCAAACAGCGCATGTTGCACGTTGTTTTGCACGATGTTTGTGGTCGGCGAGCCAGGCTGCGGATTGAAGCTGCTCGGATCTGTGCTGTCCATCAGAATGGCGACGTTGGCAGAGTCGGCCGACAGATATTCCCCCAACACCATCCCGCCGCCGCGAATGGTGTGCTTCTCACCCAGGGCGTAGCTGGCATCCAGCTGCAACCCGCCGGAATAGAGGTTACGATCCACGTCGCTGGCGACACCATTATAAAACAGGTCACCTGTTTGATCGGGCACGAAATGCACGCTGCTGTTGCGGCCTAAAACAGACGCCTGATAATTCAAATCGCCCGCCGATTTCTGATAGGCCAGCACGCCGTAGTAATTCTGCTCGTTTTGATTCTCGTTCACCGCGGCCGAGTCGAAGACCGGCGGTGTGGGCTGCCAGGTATTGCCGCCCGGCGCGGAGTAGTTGGCCGGATCGTTTTGCAATCCCGGTGTGTTGGGGACCTGAAACTGGCTATAGGACAAACTGCCGAACGCGCTGAGGCGGCTGGTGTCGTCAATGATATAAGACCCGTACAAAAACGACTTGTATTGCTGGGTATCATCATGGATGGCATTCTTGCTGGGGGTGGGATTTTCAATGCCCAGGGAGTTTTGATCGTAACTGCCATTCGCATAGAAATTCCATTTGCCCTGTGAACCGCCCAGCTCAAAACTGGGACGGATCGTATTGTAACTGCCGCCATACATTTCCGCCTGACCGCCATTCTGGAATGAACCGCCCTTGGTCTCGATATCAACGATACCGGCAGTGCGGAAGCCGTATTGCGCCGGCAACGAGCCGGTGATGAGCTGCATCGAGTCCACAAAGCGCGGGTCGAGTTCCTGGCCGAAACCGGTGATGCCTTCCGGCAGCAGCACGTCGTCGATGCGGTATTGCAAATTCGCGTGCTCGCCGCGCACGTGCAAATCGCCGTTCGCCTCTGAATCCTGCGCCACACCCGGCGAGCGCAGGATGACCTGATTGAACGGCGCGTTGCCACCCAGCGACTGCATTTGAATCTGCTCCGCCGTGTGCGTATAGGCCGTCGCGCCGAGGTCCGGCACAATCTGGCTTCGCGCCTGGTTCAACTTTCCGACGACGGTGATGTTGCCCAATTGGGTTATATTCGTAGCAGCATTGTTCGTAGAAGCATTCGATTGAATGACATTGGTGGCGCCACCCGACATTGGAGCGGCTGCCGCCGTTACAATATTTGACTGGGCCAAAACCGTCCCGGCACCGGACAGGACGATCCATGAGATGGCCGCCCAATAAACCCCATTTGTCCTACATTTACATTTCTTCCGCTTTCTAAAAATTTTCATAAATTTAGTTGGTTAACATTTTCAAAATTTCTCCACGAATCCCCCTGGACCCGCGCTCTCCGAAATGCCACGCGGCACAACGCAAAGATTTGGTTTAAGGAACACACTTGCAGACCCGGCAACGGCCAAAGTCTGAAGCCAACAGAAACTAGGAAACAGCGGAGGGAACGGGTGGAGCGCGGCCCTGGGGAAGATTTTCAACGGCCGGTCTGAAAACCGAAACTTCCACGCGCGGAGGCGTGACTTCAGTCCAAGTTACAGGCGCAACCACCGGAATATCGCAGCTAACCGAATGAACCTGTCCTTGAGCGATGGCAACAATGGCGCAATCGTCGTCGTCAGGAATCGTTCCCCCATGCAGCCAGGCGTGCAGTGGCGTGCAGATTTCTGCGACCGCCATGAACAGCCACACGGCGAGCGACAAGACCCCCGCCGCGAAAAAAAACCGTTCGCGCACGCGGCGGTTAAGTGGGCAACTCATGTGTTGCAAAACGTTTGCAATGTAGCAAGTAGCTTGCCAGCAACAAGCCTTATTATAAGAATCAGTGTCTGATAGTTTTGGGCTCTGGCGCAGGCGCGTGGCCGCCAAAGTCGCGTCCGTGGGGGAATGAAGCGGGGAGTGGATCTCCACCGCTGCCATGAACAGCCACAGCGCAAGCGATAAAATTCCCGCCGCGAAGAAAATTCGTCCGTGCGAGCGGCGGTTGAATTGGCGCCGTATGTATTGCAAATCGTTTGCAATATAAAAAACCGGCGCCGGGTAGCAAGCTTTTTCATAAGAGAGAAACCGGGGGGACGAATTATTCCAGCCGCAGGGTGAACCGGCAGACGGTCTCGTTAATGAGGTAAAGAATGAAAAGGATGGTCGTAATCCAGAAACTGGGAGGCCAGCTTGTAATGCAGGCCAGCAGAATTCCGGTCCAAACGGCGAACAGTCCGATGGCGACCGAAGTAATCAGCCCAGACCAAAAGTTTGGGCAAAATCTGGTGGCGATGCCCGCCGGGCCAATGATCAATGTGAAGACCAGCAGGATGCCGACCACCTGGCTGGCAAGTGCAACGGAGATTGCCAGTATCGCCATGAAAACAATGGACAAGGCGGATAACGAAACGCCCCGCGCTTCCGCCAGATTGGGCTGAATACTGGCAAAGAGAAGTTTCCGCGAAAGAAGCAGCAAAGCCCCCAAACTAATCGCGGCGAGAACCAGCGTTTGAATAATTTGGTAATGCGACACGCCAAAAATATTCCCAAAGAGAATGGCGGTTGCCTGACCCGCGAAACCTTTGTAGAGAATGAGAAACAACGTGCCCAAGCCCAGACAAAACGCGAGTGTCATGCCAATGGCCAGATCGCTGCGTTGCAACCGGTTCCCGTATGCCCCCATCATCAAGCCCGCCAACACGGAAATGACCAGCATTCCCTCCAGCGGGCTTAAGGCGAACAAAGCGGCTCCCGTCGCCCCGGTAAATCCGACATGCGCCAAAGCGTGGGCGGCGAAACTGGCTTTGCGGATGACCACAAAATAACCGACCACCGCGCCCAAGACTGCAGCCAGCGAACCGGCGATGAACGCGTTGCGCACGAAGTCGTAGGAGAAATAGTAATGAATTTGTTCAATCATGGTGCGCGGCCTCCGTGACGTTGCCCTCGGCAGCAACGATGAATATTTTTCCTTCGGCGCGAACGACGTTGATTTCAGCGCCGTAGAGTTTGCTCAACGTTGCGCTGGAAACAACCTCGTCCGTCGAGCCGATGACCGCCCCGCCGCCCGCGAGGTAAATCATGCGATCCATCACTCCGAGGAGCGGATTGACATCGTGCGCAATAAAAAGAATCGTGGCTCCGGTTGTGGCCTTGATTTGAGCAATGGACTCAACCATCCGCATTTGATTTCGCGGGTCAAGGCTGGCCAGCGGCTCGTCGAGAATGAGCAGGCGCGGCTTGCCGAGCAGGGCTTGAGCCAGCGCCACGCGCTGTTTTTCCCCGCCGGACAGCACGGAGAAAGGGCGATCGGCACATTCTTCCGTGCCTGCAAGTTCAATGACCCGCTCGACTTCGCGGCGTGCCGTCCGACTGTTCCACGGCATTCCCCAACGATTTCCGCCCTCCACCGCATTGATCAGCGAGCGCGCGGTCAAAGCCGTGCTTTCAAGGCTGGCTCGTGATTGCGGCAGATAGCCAATGATATTGTTTGCTCGTCCGGGGGGTTCTCCAAATACGGAGATGGACCCCGAACAAAGCGGCGTGAGACCGAGAATGCATCGCATGAGGGTGGATTTGCCCGCGCCGTTCGGCCCAAAGACGCCGACGAATTCGCCCACTGCAATTTCCGAATTCACCCCCCGCAAAATGTCTCGCCCGCCGAGACGCACGCAGGCGTTCGTTATGGAAAGCGCGGGTGTCAATGTTTTGTCTCCAAAACGGCCTCGACCTGGTTTAATTCCGCGAGCATCCAATCCGCATAATTTTTGGCGTCGGGCGGCTGCGTTTCCGTGACGCCCACGACGGCCACACCGAGTTTTTTGGCGGTTTCCCGCTCGCGTTGAGTCACCGGGTCGGTGACCTGACTGTTATAAAAAAGAATTTTCATTGATTTGTCATGCAGGTTTTTCTCGAAATCAGATGCCTGTTGGAAGCTGATTTCAGTATCGTTCATCACAGCAAGCTGAAAGCTGTAGTTCTCCATTTTGAAACCCAGCGCGCTGGCCATGTAGCCAAACACCGGCTCCGTGGCCGTGACGACCGTTCCACTGTAAGCCGACTTGATTTCGGCGATTTTTGAGGTGACGGCGCTCATTTCTTGTTGAAAGGCAGCGAGGTTCTCCGGTTGTTTCAAAATTTGCGTGAGTTTTACCGCCAGCACGGGCATCGTTCGCGGATCATACCAGATGTGCGGATTATCGTCGGCTTTGGCTCCAATCAAGTCGGCGACCCGGATAACGATTCGCCTGGGCTTGCCTTGAACGCCGAGCAACTTGTTCATCCAGTCGTCGTAACCAAGGCCGTTGTAAATCACGATGTCTGCATCCGCCACGGCCCTTGCCGTCGCCGCATCGGTGGTGAATTCGTGCGGGTCCTGGTTGGGATTGCTTAAAATGCTGGTGACTTCCGCTGAGTTCCCGGCGATCTGCCGCGCCACGCCTCCATAAAAGTTTTCGGCGGCGACAATGCTCACTTTGGCCGCTTCCGATTTGGCCGCTTCTTTTTTGCCGCAACCAGCCACCAGACAAGCGAGCAGACAGAGAGCGAGGAACGTCAATTTCGGCGGCAAACCTTCGATTGCGACCGGCCGTTTCGAGCTGAATGACGGCTTCATAATTCTAAGATAATGTTAATTGCAAGTCATTTGCAATTTAGCAGCAGGCGGACTGGAGGCAAGTTTTTACTTCGGATTAAAGTTCGGCGGAGCTTCGACGACTGCCGCAAGGTTTGGGACTGCGCCAGCCCTCTGGCGCTTTAGAACAGGCGTGAATCTGTGGACCGTCGCAGGAAAAGCGGCAGAGGACTGCCGCACTCCAAGACGCTTCGCGACATCGAACAGTCTTGCCGAATAGCCCGCAGACTCGTAAATCGCACATTATAAATCTTAGCGGCCGCAACAGTGCTTGAATTTCTTGCCGCTGCCGCAGGGACAGGGATCGTTCCGGCCCACCTTGGGCCCGGTGCGGACCGGTTTGGCTTTTTCCGCCGCCGCCGCGGCTTCGCTGACCACGTCACTGGAACGGGAGGCGGGTGCCTCACCGGAAGGCGCTCCGGCCGCGCCGCCGCCAAAGGCGCTGGCCGACTGGTGCAGCGTTTGCCGGGGAACGTTCCGCAGGAAGTTTTCAAACGCCATCAGGGAGGACGCGCTGCGAAAGATGTTGTGGCAGATCTCGGTTTTGACGTTGACCATCAGCTCGTCGAAAATTTTGTAGGCCTCGGCCTTGTATTCGATGAGCGGGTCACGCTGACCGTACCCGCGCAGGCCGATGCTGTAGCGCAGGCTGTCCATCTCATAAAGGTGTTCCTGCCAAAGCTTGTCAATCGCACTTAGAATCGTGTATCGCTCGACCACCGCAAGCTTCGCCGGGTCCTCGAAACTGATCTTAACTTCATACGCGTCGCGGATTTTCTCGCTGATGAAATTGCAGACGGCAAATTGTGCCGGGTTGAGACCATCGTACATCGACCCGGACACGGGCGTTTCCCTGCCGGATTCCGCGGCCTTGACGATTTCACCCTCGGGCATGCCGAGCGGAAAATTTAAATTCACCCAGTCGGCCAGTTGCCGCACCTTCCATTCGGCCGGTTCGGAGCGGGTGTCGGTAAATTGCTCGACTTTCAGGATGACGACCTCCTCGATGATGTCCATGAGGCGGTCGCGAACGTCCGCGGCGTTGATGATTTCATTGCGGAAGCCGTAGATGACCTCGCGCTGCTTGTTCATTACGTCGTCGTATTCGAGCGTGCGCTTGCGGATCTGAAAATTGTGCTGCTCGACGCGCTTTTGCGCCTGCTGGATGGAACGGTTGAGGAGCGGATGGGACAATTCCTGGCCTTCCTCGAGACCCATTCTTTCCATCATTTTTACAATGCGATCGGAACCGAAGAGCCGCATCAAATCGTCCTCCAGCGAAATGAAAAAGTGCGACGAACCGGGGTCGCCCTGGCGCGAACAACGGCCGCGCAACTGCCGGTCAATGCGCCGTGACTCGTGGCGTTCGGTGCCGAGCACGTGCAGGCCGCCCACTTCCGTCACGCCCGGACCCAGCTTGATGTCCGTACCGCGGCCGGCCATGTTGGTGGCAATCGTAATGGCGCCTTTCTGTCCGGCACGCGAGACGATTTCGGCCTCCTGCTGGTGGTATTTCGCATTCAGAACGGAATGAATCAAGCCATCGCGCTTCAACATCCGCGACAGCATTTCACTGGTTTCCACACTGACGGTGCCGACCAGGATGGGCCGGCCCTGCGCGTGCAGTTCCTTGATTTCGGCAACGACGGCGTTGAATTTCTCGCGCTTGGTTTTATAGACCGAATCGTGCGTGTCTTTGCGGATGTTCGGCTGGTTGGTCGGAATCGTCAGCACGCCGAGTTTGTAGATGTCGAGAAATTCCGTGGCCTCGGTCTCGGCGGTGCCGGTCATGCCGGCGAGTTTCTGGTAAAGGCGGAAATAATTCTGAATGGTGATGGTCGCGAGCGTCTGGGTTTCGCGTTCGATCTCGACGCCTTCCTTGGCTTCCACGGCCTGGTGCAACCCGTCGCTCCAGCGGCGGCCGGTCATGAGCCTGCCGGTGTGCTCGTCCACGATGATCACCTTGTTATCCTGCACGACGTACTCCACGTCTTTTTGGTAAATGCTGTACGCCCGGAGCAATTGCGAGATGGCGTGGATTTTCTGGGCCTTCGTCTCGAAATCCTGCTGCAACCGGGTTTTAGCCTCCATGCGTTTGCGCGGGTCGGTCTCCGGGCCCGTGTCAATTTCGTGCAGGAGAGTCGTCAAATCCGGCAGCACAAAGGCTTCCGGATCCTGGGGACTGACGACATTGCGGCCCTTTTCGGTGAGATCGGCCTCATGACTTTTTTCATCAATGGCAAACAGCAACTCCTCCTTTTCCCGGTAAAGGTCCACTTTTTTCTGATCCCGGTGCAAATCCAGTTCCGCTTGGTTCATCAGCCGCAGGTTTTCGGGATTTTCCAACAGTTTCAGCAAATCCTCGGATTTCGGCTGGCCGGTTTTGACCCGAAACAGCAGCCGGCCAATTTCATTTTCCAGCGCCGCGCCATCCGGCACGTTGGAACCGTCGGCCGGGTTCAATTTCTTCAGCAACGACCCGGCCTCGGACAAAAACCGGCCGCAGAGCCGCTCCTGCGCGTGGACGAGCGACTCGACCGTCGGCCGCCATTGCGCGTATTGCTCGTCATAAGTGTGCAGGGACGGGCCGCTGATGATGAGCGGCGTGCGCGCCTCGTCGATGAGGATGGAGTCCACCTCATCCACAATCGCAAAATGATGCCCGCGTTGGACCTGGTCCTCCTTGCGTACCGCCATGCCGTTGTCGCGCAGATAATCGAAACCAAATTCGGCATTCGTGCCATAGGCGATGTCGCAATAATATTGCTCGCGGCGAAGTGCCGGCGGTTGGTCATGCAGGATGCAGCCGACGGTGAGGCCGAGAAATTTGTAAATTGCTCCCATCCATTCCGAGTCGCGCGCCGCTAGGTAATCGTTCACTGTCACCACATGGACTCCGCGGCCGGTCAGCGCATTGAGATAAATCGGCATGGTGGCCACGAGCGTTTTGCCTTCGCCGGTGGCCATTTCAGCGATCTTTCCCTTGTGCAGCGCCATGCCGCCAATGAGCTGGACGTCGAAAGGAATCATCTCCCACACCACGGGATGGCCGCGCACCACCACTTCCGCCTTGCGCTCGGTCAGGCGGCGGCAGGCATTTTTGACGACGGCAAACGCCTCGGGCAAAATCTCGTCCAGCGCGCCGGCGAGTTCCTTTCTATCCTGAATTGGCGCCAGGCGCGCCTTCCAATCGGTTGTCTTCTGGCGCAGCTCGTCGTCGGACAGCTTTTGGAGTCCGGCCTCCAACTCGTTGATTTGGCGGACCACCGGCCAGAATTTTCTCAGTTCGCGTTCATTCCGCGACCCGAAGATCAATTTTATGAGCCCAATCATGACAATTTGCGAAAATAGCAGCTGAGACGCTACGCGAGGAATCGCCCACCGTCAAAATGAATCCGCACGGCCGGGAGCAAGGGACTGGCCTGAAATACCCTAGATGGAGGTCAACCACGCCCCGCTGAGACCGGGCCGGGCCGGATTGCGCCATGATTGACTTATCCGCGCCCTCACGGGGTGGAATCGGCACTCAGGCATCCGGGCCGGCTACCTGCCGGCAGTGATGCGGCGGGCGGGTGGTGGCAGCCTGATTTATGACTTGCGTTGAAGCGGGTTAACTTACAGGCTCGGCTCTTGAAATCGACGGTGGATTTTTAATGAGCAATTCAACGGAACTCAAAAGGCAAATCAAATGCATGCTGGTGGAAAACCTCATGCTGCAGAACACAGCGGACGAGATCAACGATGACCAGCCGCTTTTCGGCCCCGGCGGGCTGGGGCTGGATTCCGTAGACGCGCTCCAGGTGGTGGTCGCGCTCGATAAGAATTACGGCCTGAAAATTCCCGACCCCGAAACTGCACGTAAAGTCATCCTTAACGTCAACACGATCGCCGCGGCCATCGAAGAACACCTGTCGGCCGTGCGCAAGGGCTGACTCGGAGACCGTCCTTCGGCGGAAAGTTTGCTTCGCGCGGAGGTTCAACCACTTCGCGCGCGCCGGGTACGGTCGATTCGGATCCGCCGCTCCGGGTGCTACACCCACCCCATGATTTCACGCTCGGCCTGCAACCAGTCATCCAACTCATGGCCTGGTTCGGCGCCGCGGGATAGGTATATTTCGTGGGCGCGGGATTCGATTTGTTCGCGGAGGGATGCGGTGTCAAACGCACCGATCGTCTTCCGATTTTGATATTTCTTTTCGTTTTTTCTGCTGGTTGTTTGCATAGCGTGTCTTTCGCTCCGGTTAAAAAAACTTTGCTGTGAAAAGTCGTTACGGATGTGAACTTTCAGCACCTTTCATGCCGCCCTGGCCGCAGGGTGCCGCAAATCAAAACTCTTTGACGTGCCGGTTCTTGCGGCCTGGAAGCACCCCCAACCAGAAATTCTTGAAACGGTTCCAACGAAGGGTGATCCGTCAACAAACACGAATAAAACCCGCCTTTTTTGGCACGCGCGGTGCTCTAACATCGTTAGCGGAAACGGGAATAACAGCTGTGTCTGCGCCGGCTTAAATCCGCGAATACATTGCCAGGTTGTACGCTCGTCGCAGAGTGGGGTATACCGAAACGCATTAAAGAATCATGATGAGTGTCAAAACGATTCTCCTTGTTGAGAACGACCCGGTTTCACAGACCATGTACCAGAAGCGTCTGGAGCGCGAAGGATTTCATATGGAATGCGCGCCGGATGGGCAGGTGGCTCTCGATATTCTTTCCGAACGCGCCCCCGATCTGGTCCTGCTCGATTTAATGCTGCCCAAGGTGTGCGGCGCCGACGTGCTCAAATTCATGCAGGCCGATCCGCGCCTGACCACGGTTCCGGTCATCATTTTTTCCAACGCTCCCCTGACCGAAGTGCCGCCGGACAGCCCGCTGGCACAAGGCACCCGGCGCCTGCTCAAAAGTGATTGCACCTTTTCCAAGTTGCTCGACACCATTCAGGAAACCCTGGCCGCAACCCCCGAACTCGTGGTGGTTGAGGCGAACAAGATGTCGTCGGCCAGGACGGTGGCCGCCCGGAAGGGTGGCGGGGAAAGCAAGGAAGACCTTCGGGATATCGTACCGGCTCCCGGTTCGGATGCGGATGGCAAAATTCCAAAACCGCTGGCGGATTTTCTGGCCGAAGCCCCGACCATTATGCCGAAGCTTCGCGAACACAGCATGGGGTACATCAAATCCCCCGATTCGGAAGCCGGCGGGGGCCATCTGGCGGGCTTGCATCAGCGGGTACATTTGTTAAATACCGGCGCCACCCAGGCCGGCTGCCCCCGCGTCGCCCTCTTGATGAATACTTTTGACGCGTTGCTGTCCGGAATCAAAGACAAACCTTCGGCGGTGACTCCCTCGGTATTGCAAACCATCGCCCAGGCGGTGGATTGTCTCGACGGTTTGTTGAAGGCGAAAGACGGTTATTCCGCCGGGCCGGCTATCCACGCCAAGGTGCTGGTCGTGGATGACGACACGGTCTGCAATCACGTCAATGTGACTTCTTTGAAGCGGGCCAATTTCGACGCCGATGGCGTCAAAGACCCGAGCGAGGCGTTGCGCTTGTTGGAATCGTCCGAATACGAGCTCGTGGTCCTGGACGTCAACATGCCCGGCATGACCGGTTTTGATCTCTGTGAAAAGATGCGCCGTTTGCCCCATTGCAAGAAGACGCCGGTCATTTTTGTCACGGCTTTCAGCAGTTTTGACAATCGCAAGCAGAGCGTGCTCAGCGGGGGCAATGATTTCGTCTGCAAGCCGGTTTCTCCCGTGGAACTGGCGTTGAAAGTGGCCATCAATTTAATTAAAACGCGCGCGCAAGGTTCTTCTGAGCCACTGCCGCAGACCCGTCCCGCGGCAATCAACGGTTCCTCCCAGACGCCGCACCCCGCGGCCAAGACCAAAAACGACCGGCAGATCTCCCCTGAAATACCGGCACCGGAACCTCCCTCGCGATTGGCGCCACCTCCCGAACCCAAACCGGCGCCGCCCGCCAGCTCCCGGCCTGCAGCTCCGCCGAAATCTGCCCCGGCCAGTCCGCGGGATAATGGCGGAACGCCTGACAATGGCATTCAGGAGCGCCTGCGCCAGAGCACGGCGGCACTGGAGCAAGCCAAGGCCGGTCTCGAACAGGAATCGGCGGAACGAACGAAAATCGAGTCACAGTGGCGCGAACAGCTGAATGCGGCGAAGGCATTGATCGGGCAGTCGGAAGCCGTGCTCAAGGAAAAGGATTTGCATTGCGGCCGGTTGGAGGAGGAACTGGCCGGATTGCGAAAGGCCAAGGATGAACTTCAAAGCAAACTGGCCGCCGAGCAACAAACCGCCGCGAAATCTCAGGGGGAGATTAAGGAACTCCAGGAACGCGTGCGTCAAAGCACTACGGAATTGGAACGTGCCAAGACCACCTGGGAACAACAATCCGCCCAACATACCCGTGTGGAGTCGGAGTTGCGCGAACAAGTGAACAAGGCCAAGGCGGCGTCCAGCGCGGCTGAAACTGCTTTCAAGGAAAAGGAAGCGCGATATGGCCAACTGGAAAAGGAACTGGCCGGACTGCAACAGGCCCGGGAGGACCTTCAGAACAAATTCACGGCCGGGCAACAGACCACTGAGAAATTGCAGCACGAGATCAAGGAACTGAACAATCGACTGCAACAGGGTGTTGCGGAAATGGAACGCGCCAAGACCACCTGGGAACAACAATCCGCCCAACATACCAGTCTGGAATCGGAGCTGCGCGAACAAGTGAACAAGACCAAGGCTGCATCCAGTGCGGCCGAATCTGCTTTCAAGGAAAAGGAAGCGTGGTGCGGCCAATTGGAGAAGGAACTGGCCGGGCTGCAACAGGCCCGGGAGGACCTTCAGAACAAATTCACGGCCGGACAACAGACCGCCGAAAAGTTGCAGCAGGAGATCAAGGAACTGAACGGTCGACTGCAACAAGGAGTTGCGGACATGGAACGCGCCAAGGCCGCGTCCGGCGCAGCCGAAGCCGCTTTCAAGGAAAAGGAAGCTCAAAACGCCCGGTTGGAGAAGGAATTGACCGGCATGCAGCAATCGCGCGACGAATTGCAGAACAAATTCGCAGCCGAACAGCAGGCAGCGGCGAAGTCCCGGCAAGAGATCAAGGAATTGAATGATCGCATGCAACAAGCCGTTGCAGAATTGGAACGCGCCAAGGCCGGCCTGGAACAGGAAACCGCCAAACGGACGCGCTTGGAAGGGGAGCATCAAAATTTGGTCGCCGCCAGGGAGGCGCTGAACCTAGAACTGCGCGGTTTGCGCGAGAGCCAGGCCACGCGCGATGCTGAATTGCGGGACAAACAGAAGAAGCTGGCCGAAGGCCTGCGCGAAAATATTCAGCTTCTGCAATTGAAATTGCAGGAAGCCGAAGCCCTCGGTGGCGATGCCAACGGTGCGCGGGGCAAATCCAACGCGCGCTAGACAAACTTGCCGCCCGTGACCTCTCCGGCTTACGGGTGATGACGTTCCCCACGCGGTTCACTCGTTTAAAGACACTCGCAAACGGGCTTGCCTGTGGCGCAATCGTGTGAAATACATGTTCAATGAACCGTGACAAGTCCAGTCGGTGCCGGCCGCGTGTTCATTTTTGCAGACCATTCAAATTCAGGCAGTCCCCGTAGCTCAAATGGATAGAGCAGCGGTTTCCTAAACCGCGTATCCCAGTTCAATTCCGGGCGGGGACGCCATATTGAAAACAGCTGTGCCGATCGATTACAGGGGGTACCGGCGAAACTTGCGCCAAAATAGTGTGGACAAGACCGTGGAACACAAGTAATTGTTGACCAGGTTCGGAGGCAGTGTGCAAACGAGAATAATGAATTCAAATGCAGACGTTTGTGCAGGTTTACTCGACTGCAGTTTAAATGGCATTAAGCCATCGCGAACCGTTCCTGCAAAGGTACGATCCTGCCCCGATTTAAATCGTAAAGACCCTGAATTATCAATACCGTCTCAACGCAAGCCAAATGGAACCATCCCACAATAAACCTATGAAAACATCCAATACCATAAACGTCATCTCCCAACTTGCCCTCGCCGCCGCGCTTACCACCCTGGTCGGTTGTGCGTCCAGCAATTATGAGAAAGGCGCCGCCACCAGCGTCAGTATCACCGATGCCGCCAACAAAATTGCCGCCGGCAAAGTGAAAATTGATGCCGTGCTGACGTCCATGAATGATCTGGTCAACACTTCCCAGGGTGATCTGGTGCCTAAATACAAAAAGTTCAGTTCCTCCGTGGATGACCTCCAGTCGGCAGCCCAGGATGTAAGGGACCGGGTCGCGGATATGCGGGAGAAAGGCAGTGACTACTTCAAAGCCTGGGACGAACAGTTGGCCCAGATCAAAAATGAAGATATCAAAGCCCAGAGTGCCGAACGGAAAAACGCCGTGCAGAAAGAATTCACGGACATCAGAAAGAGCTATACCGAGGTCCAAATGAGCTTTAAGCCTTTCATGTCCAACGTGAAGGACATCCAGACGGCATTGGGCAACGATTTGACGATGGGTGGGGTTGCGTCCGTGAAAGGGGCGGCCGACACAGCCAACAAGCATGGCGCCGAGTTGAATACGGCCGTGGACAAACTTACGTCGGAATTCCGGGAACTCGGGGTCGCCATGTCCACTTCCGCACCGGCTCCTGCGTCGACAACCAACGCCCCTTCCCAATAATCGTCAAAAGTTCAAACCTGATAGGTCATGAGGAAGTACATCATTGTTTTTCTGCTGGGTGTGTTTCTCGGGACCGGCGGCTACTGGATAGTTCGTGACGGACCGCTGGCCAGCAAAATCCAAAATCAAGCCGTCTACACCAAGGCGGTTGACGCCCTCGATGCACGGGCTCTCCAACGCTCCGCCGATACAGTGAAGACCCAAATGGAACAGGGAGGGCAGGCGTTTATGTCCAAACCGGCTTCCGGCCCGGTTATCGCGGATAACCTCCTCGACGACCTGGTAAAAGCCAAGATTGCCGCCGATCCCCTAGCCTCGAAGGCCGCGATCAAAGTGGACGCCGAACAAGGAGAAGTCACGTTGAAAGGCACAGCCTCATCCTATGAACAAGTGGCGCGGGCCATGCAACTTGCGCTGGGTTGCGACGCCACCAGCTCGGTCATCTCAAAAATCGAGGTCCAGACGCCGTAAAACCCCGGTGCGAAAAGGAAACTGGATTTGAAAAGAAAATCCATGGTGGCTCCGGTGGACTCCGACCGGGGCCCATGGGTTTACAAGCGTGCTAATCAACTGAACAAACCATCCTATGGGGCACGAACGGCCGCGAGCAGCCAGCCGGCCCGGCACGGACCTCAAGGGAATGAATAACCATCCCGTCGTCCAGGTTTCGTAGTATGACGCGGGCGCTGAAGCCAAATGGGCGGGGATGAAATCAAGCTGTCCAACCTGTGCAGCCGTCCGTATCAAAAACTCCTGGATGAAGTTAGCCGGCGGTTTATGAATTGGAAATCCTGAGACAGGTTTTGCTGCCGTTTCCAGGAGAGAACCGGCCAATGCCCTGCCGGAGGCTGGTTCTGGCGCAGGGCCGGACTAAGCGCGCCACCAGGCAATTCGGAGGAGACAAGAACCCAGCAATGGGCTATAAATCAAACCATGAAACGCATTCCAGCATGAAAACCCGATGGCTCCTTGTCATTCTATCGATGGCTTTATCCCTCCTTTCGGCCCGGGGTGGCCCGGAGGCGGAACCCCCCCCGCTCCGAGTGGGAGTGACCCCTAACTTTCCACCGATGATATTCAAGGAAGGCGGCAAGCTGTCCGGTGTGGAGGTTGATTTTGCGACGGCTTTGGGCAAGGAATTGGGCCGGCCCATAAAATTTGTGGAGGTCAGTTGGGAGGACCAGATTCCGGCGCTGGTAGACGGTCGGACGGACATCATCATGTCCGGCATGTCCATCACCGTCGCCCGCCAGCTCCGGGTGGCTTTTACCAAACCGTATCTGATTGTGGGGCAGACGGTGCTCGTGCGGCGCGAGGATTCCAGCCAGTATGCCCTCGGGTTTCCGGCCGCACCGAAAGGATCCATCGGCGTCCTGAAGGCGACCACGGGCGATTTCCTGGTGCAGCAGGAGTTCCCGCGCAGCAAGCGCAAGGCATACAAGTCGCCCGAGGACGCCGCCAAGGCGCTGGTGAAGAAGAAAATTGATGTGCTGATTTGCGACTCCCCCACCGCCTGGTGGCTCGCGGGGATGAATGAAATCCAGGGCCTGGTGGTGATACCTATTTTTCTGAGTCGGGAACCGTTGGCCTGGGCCGTGCGCAAATCCGACACTGACCTGCAGGCCTCGGTCAATGGCGCGCTGGACAAATTCCAGGCGGACGGCCGCGCATCGGCCATCATCAAACAATGGATACCTGCTTATCAATAAATCGGCCGGGCTTTGCAGCGTCTCCGCGAAACCGGAGGTGATCCATGCCCATCGAACTGCAGGTCATTCGTGCGAGTGAATTTGTCTGCCTGGATGCCGATGATCTGCTTGATTTTGCAGCGAGCAAGCAGGCGCTCCAGGGACTGGCCTTCGCGTGCCGCAAACGCGGGCTGGACCGGGCCATGCTGGATTTGCGGGACGTGCCGGTGCCGGCCAAACCGCACTTCACCACCACCCAACTGGCCGAGCTGGTCGGGACATTTCGCGACGCGGGTTTCTCGCGCCGGCACCGCCTGGCGGTTCTCTACCAATACGACGTGCACGGAGGAATCCGGAACTTCGCCCTATTCGGCAAAATGCGAGGGTTACAAGTGCAGGCTTTCCGCGAATTTGAAGCCGCGTTACAGTGGCTCTCAGCAGGACCGAAACATCCCGATGAACCGCCGGCCGGAGTCCCGGTGCCGATTGCGAAACGGAAAGCAAAAAAATGGCCGCTAACTTTAAGCGCTGTGGATACGCACGGACCGGTTCGCAGGGCAATGATACGGAAACAAAAATGAAATCTGAATTTGAACTAATTACATTCATTCCTGTTTGCTGCGCGTCTGCGACCATGACCGCCCCGCCGGAGCAATCGATGCCCGTCGACGATGAAACTCTGGTGACAATCGTTATCAAAACAGTATAGTAAGTCCCTGATTCCAAACCTACATCCAACGCGTAACCAATCTAAAACATGAAAACGTCACTGGGGTCCCTCTTCTTCAAACCGATAAAAACTCTCGCCGTCATCGGCACCCTGTTCGTGGCCGGGTGCGCCTCCCCACCCATGCAGGTGGACACCGGGCCCATCCATGCGCGGACATTCAGTTTCGTACGCAGCAACGCACCCGCGGACGCAGCCTATGACCAAAGGCGTCAAGCCATCCATGCGATGATACAATCGGCCATCACTCGCGACCTTGCCGGCAAAGGCTTGAGTCGTGTGGACAACGGTGGAGACGTCACCGTCACCTATCTCATCGTCGTCGGTAACAACGTCAGCACGATGGCCATCAGCGATTATTGGGGTTACAACGGGGGTGCTTCCGCCATTCAGGACGCTATTCATCAAAGCCAGACCATCAAGAATGAAAACCCCAATTACTTCGAGGCGGGCACACTGGTCATCGACATCATTGATTCTCACAGCTTCAAGCTGTTGAAGCGAGCCACGGTTCAGCGGCCGGTTTTACAGAATGTCCCCGCCGAAATCCGCCAGGAAAACATCCAACAAGCCGTGGATCAGGCCTTGAGCAATCTGCGCGTCGCCGAATGACCGGAATTCCAGGAAGTTCAACTTCAGGTTGACGCCGCCGGTCTCAGGTCATGCGACGAACTTCATTCGTCTCCGGCCGTAACGTGATTTCGGGCAGAAACAAAAAAGCGCCACCAGCCGACATGAACCAGGCCGAGCAGGATCAGCAGCAACCCGTTGGCGACCACCATCGCCACAATGGGCGTGCCGGGAAAACTGGCGACCGCCACCAGCAAGGCCAGGGCGATGTTGCGGTTGGCGGTGCCCAAGGCGACCACCACGCGTGCGGGCGGAGCGGGACCGCTCACCATGTAACCCGCCAGGAATGCCAGCTCGCTCGCCAACGCCATGGCGAGCAGCGCTTTCCCGCCGGTCGAACAAATGATCTGAAACTCCACCACCACGACGAAGATCAAAGCGACCGTGCCAAGGCCTTCGGCAAGAGTCTCCAACGGTTTCAACAGTCGCCGCGCCAGGGTTGGCGCGAGGTGACGCAGCAGGACTCCCGCCGCGAGCGGCAGAGTGATGGTCGAGACCAACACCTCGAAAATAGAAACGATATCAAAATGCAGGGAACTGGCCTTCAGCAACGGCCTCAGGCTCAATTCACATACGAGGGGCGTCACAAAGGCCGAAAGGAATGGGAACAAACCCGTCAGCGCGCTTGCCAGGGCGAGGTCGCCCTTTGCCAACCGGGTAAACGTGGGGACCACCGGCGCAAAGGGCGCCGCCGCCAGGAGCACCATACCAGCGGCTGTATCCGTCGAAACTCGAAACAGCCGGGCGAGAAGGAAAGTAAGCACCGGCACCAGCACGAAATTGACCGGCAGGATCCAGGCCAAACGGTTTTGGCCCAAGGAACGGGCAATCTCGGTCCACGTCAACCGCAGCCCGGCGCTGAAAAGCAGACCGACCAGAGTGGCCATGGTCAACGTGCGGATGACAATATCGGGGTTCAGGGTCATTTCCCCGGCCATTAAGGACGAAGATGTATTTCAATTACAGATTATTTTTGAAGGCGGAATACCTGATGCTGTTCCGGATGCCGTTCCGGCTCAGGCGTTGGGCTTTTGTCCTGCTGTTCACTGGATTGTTCCTGGCGTTTCTCACCCTGATAATCCTGGGCCGGGCGCTGGACTGCCTTTTCTTCCCCCGTTTCCGGCGGCAGCCGGTAAGGGACCCGGTCTTTATCATCGCCCCACCCCGGAGCGGCACGACACTGGTGCAGAAACTGTTGAGCCTCGATGAGCAGCGCTTCGTCCACCTGAAAATGTATCAAACCATCTTCCCCGCCGTCTGCTACCAGCGGTTTATTGACGTGATCGCGTGGCTCGACCGGAAATTGGGTCGGCCGATGGAGCGCCTGATGGGCTGGTGCGAGAAGCGGTGGTTCGGCGGGTGGGATGAGATGCACCAACTGCGCCTGAACCAGCCCGAGGAGGACGATGCGCTGTTTCTCTACGCCTTTGAATCGGAAGCCATCTTTCTGCTCTTTCCGTTCGTGAAGGAACTCTGGGCGGCCGGTTTTCCCGATGCGCTCCCGCCGGAGGAACGTCGCAAGTTGATGCGCTATTATCGCAGCTGCCTGCAACGGCACCTTTATGCGAATGGTCCGGCGAAGACCCTGCTTTCCAAGTCCACCCAATCCTCCGGGTCCGTGGAATCGCTGTTGGAGGAATTCCCGGATGCAAAATTCATCACCATCGTCCGCCATCCCTACCGTTCGGTGGCCTCACACGTCAGCCTGTTCGTGCCGGTCTGGCAGGCGCACTCCCCGGACATCGCGCCGGACGGCCCCGTGGCGCGGTCGTACGCCAAGCTGGCGGTGGAGTGGTACAAACATCTCTTTGCCTTCCGGCACCGCGTAAATCCACGCAATTACTATTGCATCGATTATCGTGAATTGGTGCGGGACCCCGGCCAAACGGTCCATAAACTTTACCAGCACTTCGGCTGGTCCATACCGGAATCCTATCGGGACGGTCTGGCCCAGGCGACGCGGCGACAGCAGGAATTCAAGAGCAAACACGAATATTCGCTGGCCGATTTTGGCCTTTCCCCGGAATGGATCCAACACGAACTCGGGGAGGTCATGGACGCGTACCATCTGGAGCGGGTGGAGCCGGAGAATGGCAAACCTGAGCCGCCCCAGCCATGGCAAAAATCCGGTGGGGAGACACTCAAGGCCAGCCGCCAAACAGCAAATTGAACGCCCATCGCGTGGGGCATAACGACAACCCCGCTTTCAGGCTTGCCTTGTCACCGTCGTCACCCTTGAAATAGCAACAAACAATATGGACGGCTTTGCGAGCCTGCCAACAGAATGAAAAATAATTTTAACCTCGGGTGGCACGTGCACGGAGCTTGTGCCGGGTTCCTGATCGGCCTGGCCGGACTCATCGCCACGGGTTGCGCTTCGACCAATGTCAATCCTCCTACTCCCCGGGCGCAGACCGGCTATGTGGACTTTTTTGCCGATGATGAGAACCTTTACTGGCAGGTGGACCAGGTCGAAGCAGACGGAAAGGAAAAACAGGTTTTTTCCCTGTTCGCACCGCTCCAGGAACACATCTTGCGCCTCGCCTTTGCGCCCGGGGATTACCGGTTTCGCGTCACGTTCATGAACCATGCCATCCGGACACCGGGTACCGTCGAGGTGGAGGTCCGGAACGGAATGATTACTCCCGTCCAGGTGACGCTGGTTGATGTCGGTAAAGCCCTGGTCCAATCCAAGCAGGTCCAGGGCGGCGCAACGTATTTCGGACGGTATGGCCGGAATACCCGAATTCGGGACAACCCCGACATTATGTATCAGGTCGACCTCGTGGCCGGACCGGCTGCGACGTACCAACTCAAAGCGGCGATGCCTTATGCCCAACCTTCCGACAAATAGTCACCTTATCTGCAGTCGAGCCTTCCTGCCTGAAAGAAGCGTTTAGCGTTGTGAGGCCAGACTTGCTCGGGCCCGGCTGAGGCGATTCCGCCCGCTTACGGGGCCGGCTCGCCAATTCCTTGTGGCATAACAACATCGACCTTGAATTCTGTGGCCCACAATGGGTCGAATGAAATGGGGTTATGTGTTATGCTACTTCAACCGGAGAACCTGATGAAAAAAACAATTTCAGCTGAATCCAGTTTTATCCCGATCATCCTGACAGGAGTATTGATAGGGGGTCTATCGATACAAAACTCCAACGCTCAGACACCTTCTGCTCCGCCGTCGGAAACCGGATTGATCTCAACCTCACCCTACAATGCGGACGATGGACCTATTGCCGGCGCACTGCCACCGCAAGTGGATCCCAACAGCCCGCTCGCCCAGGTCATCCGTTTGGTGCAGGCCGGCGTCGAGCAAAGCGTCGTTCTGACTTACATCAGCAACTCCACCAGCCCCTTTAACCTCAATGCGGATGAAATCATTTACCTCAACGACCTGGGAGCGCCGTCGGCCATCGCCGATGCGATGCTGCAACGTGATCAGCAACTGCAGCAGATGGGCGCGGTGGTGAACGCGCCCGCCGCGCCGCCGCCCGAGGCCACGGAAATGCCGACGGCTCCGCCGGCCCAGACGACGGTGAATTATTTTTATGACACTCTCGCGCCTTATGGCGGTTGGGTGAATCTGGACGGATACGGCTGGTGTTGGCGGCCGACGATCGTCGTTTACAGCAATGGCTGGCAACCGTATTGCAATAACGGGCATTGGGTTTACTCCGACTGCGGTTGGTATTGGGTATCCGGTTATTCCTGGGGATGGGCGACGTTTCACTACGGTCGCTGGTTCCATCATCCGCATTACGGCTGGTGTTGGTGGCCGGATACCACCTGGGCGCCATCGTGGGTGTGTTGGCGTTATAATCAAAATTATTGTGGTTGGGCGCCCTTGCCGCCCCATACGGTTTATCAATCCGGTGCCGGTCTCATTTATCAAGGCCATGCGGTTACCGCCGGTTTCAGTTTTGGCTTAAACGCAAGTGCCTTCACCTTTGTGGCCACGAAAAATTTCTGCGACCCGCATCCGCGGCGCTATCGCGTTAACGGCACCGAAGTGACCGGCGTCTACAATCAAACCACGTTCATTAATAACCTCAACTTTGACAAATACCAGCAGGGCATCGTCAATGGCGGCATCCCGCCACAGCACATCACCGCGGTCACCCACCAGGAAATCCATCCTGTCAAAATTCAGACCGGGAATGGAAGTCCGGCGTGGGGTGGATCGCACGAACAATTTGCGCACAATGGCAGCACGTTGATCGTCAACCGCCCGACGTTTACAGGCACTCCGGTGCTGTCGCTGCATCCCGGAACCTCATCAACCGTTAACTCCGGACAAACCGGATTTCAACCGGTCGTCCATGGAAACGGAAACAACACAATTCAGCATCCGGTGCATCCGGGGCAAACCTACCCTCCGCATCAGGACATAAACCAGAATCCGCATCAAAATCCCTACCGGACCCCGCCGCGCGTGCCCCAGAACCAGCAGCCGCAGACAATGTATGTCGACCCGCCCACCCCGCAGGCCAGTAATAAAAACACGGCGGCACCACCTCAACACGACCAATACTGGCCGGCCCAAAATCCGGCCCCGGTTCACCCTTACCACTCCGACAGCCGGATGCAGTCTCCCCGGCAGTCTGGCTCCGGAGAGCCGTTGTCACCCGGCACCACCTACGACTCTCAGCCTCACGACAACACGGCCGTGGGACAGCCTTATGCAAATGCTTCGCCTGACCATCATTACTCCGCGCCACCGAAGGAGTCTCGGAGTAACAATCAATCCGCTCTTCATCCCGGGGCGACGCAGCCAAATCCTCAACCTCAGGTTTCCCATTCCTCTTCCTCATCATCCGACAAACCGGGCCAGGGCGGAAACAATGGCCAAAATGCACACTGAATTTCTCCGTTCGGGCGCCAATCGTTGACGATGCTGATCGGCTTTTTGCTTTCGCAACTTTTCCGTGGCAGGCAAACTGAGCGCGTGGGCATCACCGGGCGGCAATATGAACAAATGCAGCAGCGCCTTGGCGGCGAGGCTCCGCGCACAGTGACGCCGGGGTTTGCGGCCGGCCTGCGAATGACGGTCTCGGCACGCGGCGTGATTCTCGGCGTGGACCCCTCGTTGCGCGGCACGGGCTACGGGGTAATCCGCCTGGCCAAACCACATCCGCTCGCGCTCGATTACGGCACCGTCTCCTGCCCGCAGGGTTGGGAGCCATCGCGTTGTCTCGTTAAAATCGTGGAGACCCTGCGCGACGTCCTGAAACAACATCACCCGACCGTCTGTGTGGTCGAGGGCCTTTTCTACGCGCAAAATCTGCGAACCGCCATCGTCATGGGTGAAGCGCGCGGTGCGGCCCTGGCAACCGTGGCCGAAGCCGGTCTGGAAATCTTTGAAATCGCGCCGCGCAAGATGAAACAGGCGGTGGTGGGTTACGGCGCGGCGCAAAAATCCGCCGTCGCCAATATGGTCCGGCGCCTGTTGAACCTGCCGGAACCGCCCGCACCGGATGCCGCCGACGCGTTGGCTCTGGCCCTGGCTCATGCTCGGGAATACTCACGATACAATCTGACGCCGCCAAAAAGAATTTGAAAATGAACGGAACATCCAACAAACAACAACCCACAACCAATATGCCGTGTCGCGCCCGGCGGTCGTTCCGGGGCTGTTCGATGTTGGATGTTGGTTGTTGGATGTTTTCCTTTCCGCGATGATCACCTTTCTCCACGGCAAACTCGTTGAGGCGCTGCCCACACAGGTCATCGTCGATGTCCACGGGGTCGGCTACGAAGTTCTGATTCCGTTGTCATCCTTCGACAAGGTACCGCCGCCCGGCCAGGAGGTGAAACTGCTCACGCAGCTCGTTATTCGCGAGGACGCCCATATGCTGTACGGTTTCATGACCGCGGCCGAACGGGATCTGTTCCGGCTGCTGGTCAATACCGTCTCGGGGATCGGACCCAAAATTGCGCTAAACATCCTGAGCGGCATGAACCCGGTTACGTTTCGCGGCGCGGTGGCCAACGGCGACGTGAAATCGCTCTCGCAAGTATCCGGGGTCGGCAGGAAAACGGCCGAACGGATCATCGTCGAGCTGCGCGATAAAATCGGCGCCGCTGGCGCGTGGGAGGCTGCCAGTGCCCGACACGCGCTTTCGCCGGAAGACCAGAAGGTCAACGATGCCGTGCTGGCGCTCATGGCGCTGGGTTTCAAGCAGGTTGAGGCCCATGACGCCATTCGTGCCGTGCACACGATGCTCGGCGTGAAGGCCACCGTGGAGGAACTCGTCCGCGCTTGTCTGAAAAAAGGAGCCTGATGAACACCGGCAACCCGCAGCCTTCGGCGCCCGGCGCCCGCCGCCACCGCCGAAAATCAGGCGTGATTGTGCCCAACTCTCCGAAATGGCATCAACGGCTCGGTGCGTGGATCCTTTGGGCCGCGTTGCGCCTGCTGGCAGCCACCCTGCGTTATCGCGTCAATGATCCGCACGATTTTACCACGCGAAAGGACAGCGAGCCGGTGATTTACTGCATCTGGCACAACCGCCTCGCGCTATGCATGAAGCTCTATTTCACCTTGGGGCGCAAGAACGCCAATACGCCCGGAATGGCCGCTATCGTGAGCGCCAGCAAGGATGGTGCGTTTCTGGCAGCGGTTCTTGAACGGTTCGGCGTGCAGCCGGTTCGCGGTTCGAGCAGCCGGCGCGGTCCCCAGGCACTGCTGGAGTTAACTACTTGGGCAGAAAAAGGTTACGATCTGGCCATCACGCCCGACGGCCCGCGCGGCCCGCGCTACGTGGTGCAGGAAGGCGCCATGTCGTTGGCCCAAATCACCGGCTTGCCAATCGTGCCGGTGTCCTATTCCTTGAAACACAAAATCCTGCTGAAAAGCTGGGATCGTTTTCAGATTCCCGTCCCGTTTGCGCTGTGTGAGGTCAACGGCGGACGCGTCTTTCGCATTCCGCGCGAAGCGACCGACGCCGAACGTGAAACGTTGCGCCAGCAACTGGAAGCCGAGCTGCGCGCCATCTCGAAGGATTGAAATGTGACACGTGCGAGTCGACCCGTAACATGAAAAACACTTGCGCGACTTTGTTTGTTCCTGTCACCGGTTCCTTGTCACTATTTGCCGGATTATGATCGCCCGCGTCAGCCTCGAAATCGCCTTGCGCAAGGAATTTGATTATTCGATTCCGCCGGGATTGATTGGCCGGATCGAAGTTGGCAGCCGCGTGCAGGTGCCGTTCGGACCGCGCAAGATTTACGGCTGCGTCACCGCGCTCGCCGGGGAGTCCGCGCACGCCAACCTCAAGCCCATCTTCAAGGTCATCGGCGCGCAGACCCTGGTCACGCCCAGGGTACTGAACCTGGCGCGCTGGATTGCCCATTACTATTGCTGTGCGCCCGAAACCGCCTTGAAATCCGTCCTGCCCGAGGCCGTACGCAAGCGGGAGGAAGGCTGGAAAAAACAATTGTTTGTCCGCGCCCTGGCGGTAAACGGCGAGCTTCCCCGGCTGCCGAAGCGCCAGCAGGAAATCTGGAACATCATTGAAGAAAGGCGCGAAGTGCTGCTGGCCGAGCTGCTTGAGCTGGCCGAAACCACCGCGGCGACCGTTCGCAGGCTCGAGGACCGCGGCCTGGTGGAAATCACCTCGGACATTGCCGAGCGCGATCCCTATGCCCGCGAGCATATTTTGCCCACGCAGCCGCTGTCGTTGAATCCGGCGCAATCCGCCGCGCTGGAGAAAATTAAAAACCGCATGTCAGAGGCGGGAAGTCAAAAATCGGAAACCGTAAATCTGACCTCCGATCCCCGGCCTCCGACTTCTGTCTTTCTGCTTCACGGCGTCACTGGTTCCGGCAAGACCGAGGTTTATCTCCAGGCCCTTGCCCACGCCCTCGAACAGGGCAAGGGCGCCATTGTGCTTGTGCCGGAAATCTCGCTCACACCGCAGACCGTCGAACGATTCAAGGCGCGGTTCAGTACCGGCAGATGGCAGACGCTCGTCGCAGTCTTGCATTCGCATCTCTCCGCCGGCGAGCGCCATGACGAATGGCATAAAATCCGACAGGGCCGGGCGCGCATCGTCATCGGTGCGCGCTCGGCAATTTTTGCGCCGGTTGAGCCACTGGGTCTCATTATCGTGGATGAGGAACACGAACACACTTACAAACAGGAGGAAGCGCCGCGCTATCACGCCCGCGACGTGGCCATCATGCGCGGCCAGATGGAGAACGCCGTGGTGGTATTGGGCTCGGCCACACCGTCGCTCGAAAGCTATTACAACTGTAAAAAAGGCAAATACACTCTGCTCGAACTGCCCGAACGCGTGGACAACCAGAAAATGCCGCGCGTCCGCGTCGTGGACATGCGCCAGGCGGCGACCAGGGAAAAAGGCCCGCCGATATTTGCGCCGCAACTCAAAGAAGCCATCCATCAACGGCTGGAACGCGGTGAGCAGACGATTCTTTTTTTAAACCGTCGCGGCTATTCGACGGCACTACAATGCCCGAAATGCGGATTTGTGGCGAGTTGTCCGAATTGCAGCCTCGCCCTCACCTACCATCGCCCGGAACAAAGACTCCGTTGCCACATCTGTGCTCACAGTGAAACGGCCCCGTCCGTCTGTCCGAACCAGAAGTGTAAAAACCCGGCCATCCGTTTTGCCGGCACCGGCACACAAAGAGTCGAAGAAACCCTGGCGAAATTGTTTCCCCAGGCGCGGGTCCGGCGCATGGACGCCGACACGATGAAGCGCAAGGATGATTACCGCAAAACCCTCGGTGATTTTCGTGCCGGCAAGACCGATATCCTGGTGGGCACGCAGATGATTGCCAAAGGATTGCATTTCCCAAATGTCACACTCGTGGGCATCATTTACGCCGACCTCGCGCTGCATCAGCCGGATTTCCGGGCCGGCGAACGGACCTTCCAACTGCTCACCCAGGTTGCCGGACGCGCCGGACGCGGCGACGTCGAGGGTGAGGTGTTTGTGCAGGCGTTCTCGCCGTTTCATCCCGCCATTCAATACGCGCGCCGCCACGACTTCACCGGATTTTACGAGCAGGAGATCGAATTCCGTGAACAATTGAAATATCCGCCCGTCAGCCGCGTCGCGCTGCTCACGCTCAAGGGCCGGAACGAGGACAAGGTGAAATTTTCCGCCGAGCATTTGAAAAGGGAACTTGAGAAAAATCTCCAGCCAGCTTCACAAGGTGCGGCAAGCGTCCCCGCGAGCCGTTTTGAAAATTCCAACGCCGGCTCGCCAGTAGTCTCGCTCCAATGGGAAACCAAAGGTACGTTCAAAGATTTGATCATCGCCGGGCCGGCGCCGGCACCGCTGTTGCGCGCAGAACAATTTTACCGCTACCAAATCATGTTGCGCACGCGCGCGATGAGCAAACTCAGCCAGATGCTGGCAAAAATTGTTGAGATACTCGCCTTGCCGGAAGACGTGACGCTGGCGGTGGACATTGATCCGGTGAATTTGGGGTGAATCCGAAATTGAAACACGCAGCCTTTGAGTCATATTAAGTGCGTGAAAGAGACCACGAAGCGACGCGGCAAATCCGAAGCCGAATTGCTGGATCACGCCACAAATAACCTGTTGCGCGCGGTCAAACGGAAAATTCTCAAGAAAGAAGGCCGCGTGGACTACGACAAACTTCACAAAGACGGCTACAGTGATCGCTTGCTGACCCGGCTGGAACAAGCTTGATTGCTTATTGCTGTGGATATTGATCCGGTGAATTTGGCTTGCGGCTTATATGCGACTTAAATACGAGCCGAAATCTAAACAAAAGCGTGTCTAAAATGTCTTTAGTCACAGAGGCCCAGCCTTTCGCTGTGCCTCCTTTATTTTTTTATTCCTCTTTGCCACAAATCGAAATAATACAGCGCGACGACAACTAGGCTGTGGCCGATTTTTTCGTCGGCGACAAGTTTCGGCAGTTCTGCCACCGGCACCAGCCGCGTCACCAGATCTTCGGCGTGGTCCCAATCCACCTTGTGCTGCAACCGGCAGTTTTCAATCAACACGGTGTAGGTAACGTTGCTCATGATGGCCGGGTTGGACCAGATTTTGCCCAGGAGACGCGCGTTTTCGCCAGCGTAGCCGGTTTCTTCGCGCAATTCACGCACGGCGGTCGCCACCGGATCGGTCTCGCCGGGGTCCATCATGCCGCCGGGAATCTCCAGCTCGACGGTATTCGAGCCGTGCCGGAATTGCTCGACCATCACGATCTTTTGATCGGGGGTAACGGCCATGACGTTGACCCAGTTGACGCTGTCGAGAACAAAGAAATCGTGTTCCTTGCCGGTGCGCGGCGAAATGCTGACGTCGGAGCGCAGCTGAAAGATGCGGTAATCCCCGATAGGCGTTGAGCGGATTTTTTTCCAAGGCTGAACCATTTTCGATTGATGATTTCCGATTTAGGATTGACGTCAACACAAACCGCTTCCGTCACCAGGGGCAATCGTAAATCATAAATTTTTTGGCGCCGCCCAACCCTGGCGCATGAGATTCAGCAAGTGTTTGAGCGCGTCGTCGTAAGTGCGGCCTTTTTGTTCGGCGAGCTGGCGGGCGCGTTTATCCAATTGCGCGGCCATCTCGGCGGATTTTTCGGCGGGACAACCCAGCGCCACCAGAGCCCGGGCGAGTTCGGAAATTTCCACAGAAAAATTAACCACGGATGAACACGGATAAACACTGATAAAAACGCGTCAGCGCGCGCATCTTGAAAAATCCGTGTCCATCCGTGTTCATCCGTGGTTTGAAAATTATTTCAGGCGTCACCCGGAACGATTTTGATGCTGATGACACCGATGCGTTTTTGCGGCTTGCTCTGTTCACCTGAGCCACCGGAACCCACCGGTGTACCGGCGATTTTCGCCAGCACCTCATCGCCTTTGACCAATTTGCCAAACGCAGTGTATTGACGGTCAAGAAACGAAGCATCGCCATCGCAAATGAAAAACTGGCTGCCGGCGGAATCGGGATTGGCGCTGCGCGCCATGGAAACGACGCCGCGCTGATGCGAACGATCGTTAAACTCGGCCTTAATCTGATATCCCGGGCCGCCCGTTCCCCAGTGGCTTTCCCGGGCGGGATCCTTGGTCAGCGGATCGCCCCCTTGAATCATAAATCCCTTGATGATGCGGTGGAAGCAGGTGCCGTCGTAGAAGCCTTTTTGGGCGAGGGTCTTGAAATTCTCCACGGTTTTGGGCGCGACGTCGGGCCAGAATTCAATGATCAGGTCGCCTTCGGTAGTTGTAATTTGCGCAAGTTCACTCATAGAATTTTAAAATTTATTTCGCGGAATCGGTCGGAACCATGGTCGCGGATTTGATGTAATCAAGGTCCGGGAAATTTTTTTCCAGGTAAGCATTGCCTTCCATCTGGATGCGGCCTTGATCCGGCCCGTTACCAGAGGGAGCACCTTCACCATACTCGCCATTAATCTTGTCCACCACGCTCATCCCTTCAATCACTTTGCCAAACGGTGCGAAACCCTGCGCGTCAAGGCCGGTATTGTCACCAAAGTTGATAAACAACTGCGAGGTGCGCGTGTTGGGCCCGGCGGTGGCAAACGTGATGGTGCCGCGCGTGTTGCTGCCCTTCACGGGATCATCGGGAATCGCCGCCTCGCGCCACTTCGCAGAAACGCTCGGGTCGCCGTGGATACCGAACTGGCACATGAAGCCCGGGATTACCCGAAAAAAAGCGACGTCCGTGAAGTAACCGGAGCGAACCAGATTGTAAAAGCGGTTGGCGCCGTTGGGTGCCAGCGACCGGGTGACGGCAACGGTGAATTTCCCCTTGGTCGTGTTGAATTGCACCTTGAAAGTTTCGGGGGCCTTCGCGGTGAGCTTGGCCGGATCGGCAAAGCCCGGAGAAGCAGGTGCCGGTTTCGGGGTCGGGTTGGCATTTTGCGCCTGGGCCGCGCCCACGGCGGCAAACAGGGCGAGGGCACAAAACAAATTGATCGTTTTCATGGCCGCTAAATCTTCCATGGACACGGCCCGAAGTCACGCCCGGAATTATTTTTTATTCATCGATTTGGTGATAAGGCTGCTGCCTCGAGGCTTCCGCGAACGGATCAGTGCCAGAATGATCACCAGCACGGCCACGGTCAAGAGCACCGCACCCGTCGTCAAGGCGCCCTGGCGACTCAAGCCGGAATTGTCCGCCGGCGGGGCCATCCGGTTGGTAGACGCTTCGGTCATTTTCGACGGTGCCACGTTTGTAGCAGGGGCATTTGTCGGACCGGACAAGGATTCCGTGGATGGCGGGCTTGACACTGCTTTGGCCGGGGGCGGGTTGGAGGGCGGCGCTTGGGCTGGAATCGCAGGAAGCAGGTTGGTGCTGACTTTCGTCCCAATAATCACGAGCGGCGGCAGGGTGGCCACCGGGGGCGGTGCCGGAGCCGGCACCGGGGCTGGCGGCGCGGCTGGCGGCGAGGGTTGATTGGTTTGGGGCGGAGCCACGGGCGGAGGCGGCGCCGGCAAGGGAGGAAATTCAGGAAAATTAACCCCTGAGACTGATGAATTCACCGAGTAACCGGTGTATTGGCCGGACTGCGCCCGTAGAACGACGATGAACGTCACTCTTGCGTTTCTCAAGGCTTGCCCGTTTTGCTTAAAATTGGAATTGATAGTGTCGTCGTAGGGTGTCCCTTTGATTTTATCGGAACCATCACAGAAAATCAGCACGGTCAGCCGCTGCGAATTTCGCACCAGTTGATTGACCGCCGGCATGATTACGTCGAAGCGCGTGCTTCGGGAATAGTGCTGGCGCGCCACAAAGTTGGTGATGCCGGCCGCGATGGGCGCCGCATTTTGCGGCAGCCAGCGTTGTATCGGCAATCCACCGGTGCGCAATTCCCGGTCGAACGTCCACACTCCGATGCTGTCATTCGGAGACAACTGCCCGTTCATCATCGAAAAAAACAGCCGCTCGATCGCGTATTGGGTCGCCGGCACCCGGGATTTCATCGCCGACGACGTGTCGAAAATGAATAGAAAGCGGCTGTCCGTGCTGCCAGCGGCGGGCTGGGCGGACGCGCTCACAGACCAAAGAATTCCCGCGCAGAGCACGGTGAGAACCCGCACACGCGAAACGAAGGGGTGAAAAATGTTTATCATCGGCTTTTAGGCTTTGGCGGGCAGGCGAAACGATTTCGCTCGGCCCGGTTGTGACTTCGTAATTCGTCCTGCAATTCCGTCAGCGCCTCTTCAACCCTGCGGATAAAGTTCGCGCAACCTGACGTCAGGCCGCCCATGCCCGTGACCGTGTCGCGTTCGGCGCGGTCATCGGTCACGACGAGCACTTCACCATAGGCCTGAAACCGGTGCGCCGCTCGCTCAATCATCTCATCGGCAGTCCGGCCCGCGCGCGAAAATAGAACCTCCACGGCCGTGCCAGGTTCACCCGGCGGCGCATCGGGACGCGCCCCGGCTCCGTCAAAAAAAACCGTAATCAACTCACCCGTGGCGTCATGATAACGGGTCAGGACATGGATCAGCTCATCGCGGGCGCGCGATGAATGCCGGGCCTGGCCGGCAGCCAGTTCCGGCCAACGATGCAACAGGCTGTAGCCATCGACTAACACCCGGACGAACGCCATAAAAAAATCCTACTGCTATTAACGGTTATCGTCCATCAGACAATAATGCCGGGACCTTCACAGCATTGGCTGTTCCAAATTTGAAATGGGAAGGTTGGCGATATGACCGTTGGGTCGGGTTTCAACTCCCGTTGTCGCCCGGCACATGATTGGAGATAAGAGGATTGAGTCCTCAATCAGGACACTACCCGCGGCTGGCTTGACTTTGGACTTTGGACCTTGGACTTTAGACGTGAATGTCAGCCGCCCGATTCATTTTTCAGAGCTCGAATCGCCGTATTGCCATTGTCGCGTTGGTTGTTCTCGTTCTGGACCAATTCACCAAATGGCTGGTGTTGCGGAGGTTGCCGCCCTACCACGAAAAAATTGTCATTGATGGTTTTTTTAAATTTGTTCATTGGGGAAACACCGGCGCGGCCTGGAGTATTTTTAGCGGCAATAATAACGTGCTGATGCTGGTCGCCTTGCTGGCCTTGGTCGCCCTGTTCCTCACCCGGCATCATTTTGGTTCCGATACGCTTCCCGGTCAGATTGCCTTTGGGTTCATTTTTGGCGGCATCGCCGGAAACCTTGCCGACCGCTTGATCCAACACGAAGTCGTGGATTTCCTCCGCTTCTATCTGTTGCAACGCGGGGGTGATGAAATCGGCTTCCCCGCGTTCAACATCGCCGACTCCGCGATTTGCACGGGCGTGGCGCTGATTTTTCTCATCACATGGCGAACCGAGCACATGCCCAAAACCGTGGCGGGTAACAAGTGACGGGTGACGTGAAAATATTCCCGTTGCCGCGCGCTGGTCGTTTCCCGTCACGCGCCACGCGTCACCTGCCACGCTAAATGCGCATGGAAAGTTTTACCGTCGAAAAGTCGCTGCCCTCCGAGCGATTGGACACCTTTTTGCGGCGCAAATTTCCAGCGGTTTCGCGGGTCGCCCTGAAACGATTGATCGAAGAAGGACACGTGCGCCTCAATGGCCGGCCGGTCAAGCCGACGCACGCGCCGCGCGCCGGCGAGGCCATCGAAATCCGCTGGCCGGAGCCCCGGGCCGCCGCCGCGCAGCCGGAGGAAATCCTGCTCGACATCCTGTTCGAGGACCGATCGCTGCTGGTCCTCAACAAACCCGCCGGACTGGTGGTGCATCCCGCCGCCGGACATGAGGCCCACACACTCGTCAACGCGTTGTTGCATCATTGCCACGGCGAACTCAGCGGCATTGGCGGCGTCGCCCGTCCGGGCATCGTCCACCGCCTCGACAAGGAAACGAGCGGCTGTCTCGTCATTGCCAAAAACGATGAAACGCACGTGGCGCTTTCCGCGCAGTTCGCCGGACGGAAGGTCAAAAAAATTTACCACGCCATCATATGCGGCGAACTCGCGCGGGAATCTGGTGAGATCCACGCCGCCATCGCCCGACATCCGTCGCATCGCAAACGCATGGCCGTGCGGGACGACGATGCCGGCCGCGCGGCGCACACGAGCTGGCGCGTGCTCGAACGGCTGAACGCCGCCGCTTTGGTGGAGGCTCGGTTGCACACGGGCCGCACCCACCAGATCCGCGTCCATTTCCAGTTCCTCGGCCATCCCCTCGTAG